>JAMDAJ010000053.1:0-21536 GCA_023485925.1 Patescibacteria group bacterium | reverse complement strand
CGAACCAATTACTTCGCAAGATATAATTGGCAGTGAGGGAGAAAAGAAACGCCAGTTTCCTTTTCGACCGAGCGAACCAATTACTTCGCAAGATATAATTGGCAGTGAGGGAGAAAAGAAACGCCAGTTTCCTTTTCGACCGAGCGAACCAATTACTTCGGGAGATATAATTCAAGCGAAGTCTAACGAATCCGTATGGCCACCCGGCGCAGCAAAAAATTTCCCCGACAGACGCAGGTTTTAAAACAGGCGATTTTTGACGTGACCGGGGAGCGGGTGCAAAAACTTTCCGAAATAACGTCCGGCGATATTAACTGGGTTTACAAGGGCGAGACCGTCAATCGAGCGGTGGTAGCCCGGGTTTCGCGCAGTTCCCGCTGGCCGGACCAGGCGAAACTGCGGGCGGTAGGGGCGTTGTTGCGGCGGCACAAAATTCCGCACGCCAAACTCTTGCTGCAGGATAACGCTAAAAGGTATTTCCCCTACGGTTTGGAAATCTCGGAGTGCGTTGCCGGCGAAAATGGGGCTGGGGCGATTCGGGCCGGCCGCGTGAGCTTTTTAGATTTTCATCGCCGTCTAGGCAAGCTGGTCTCCCGCGTTCATACGATAAAGCAAAAGCGGTTCGGGCAGCTGGACGAGGGCAAGACCTCGACAGTTTTTTTGACATATCGCTTTTACGAGCTGGCAAAGTATTTGGGGGATTTCAAAGGCAAGACGCTGGCGCCGGGTCTGCAAAAGCAGATCGAAGCCAAAGTTAAAAAACTCTTTGCGGGTTTGGAGTCCCGGATCAAGCCGGTTTTAATTCACGGCGATCCCAGTCCGGATAATTGTGTTCTCACGCCGGCGGGAAAGATCGTATTGGTGGATTGGGACAACGCCCGAGGCGGTTTTTGGCTTGAAGATTTTGCGTGGCTGACTTATTTCGGTTCGCATCTTACTTTCCTCGGCAGTCTCAAGCGCCGGCGGCAAATGCTGTATGCGTCATTTTTAAAAGCCCACGGACAAAGAGGTTTTAGTCTTGCCCAGATCGAGCGGATGGAACTGGGTTTGCACATCTTGCAAGCGGCGCACCTGATGGGCTATTTTAAATTTTTTCGGGGCGACGAGTATTGGTTCCGGCAGACCCGCGACCGGCTGATGGGACTTATAAGATTGAATCAGTAGACATCAAATGCGTTACTATAATTTTTCGTACGTACGGAAAATCATAGTATTTTATTCAAAGGAATGTATGGCGGTTACGAATTTCGAAATCAATAAAAAAGATAAAGATACCGCCGCACGGACGGGGGTTTTGGCTACGGCGCATGGGCAGGTGGAAACCCCGGCGTTTATTCCGGCCGGGCTGCAAAGCGTCTCGCGTCTGGTTTCGGCTTCGGAGATGAAATTTTGGGGAGCGCAGGCGGTGAACGCATCGCTTTACCATTTAAGTCTTAATCCCGGCGAAAACGCGGTGCGCACTTCCGGCGGCTTGCACACTTTTCTCAACTGGCCGTACGCGGTTTTCTGCGACAGCGGCGCGGTTTTTTCCGAAACACAAGGCAAGCTCGTGCCATCCGCGGAGACGCCAAAAAATGTCACCGCAACCGAAGCTGGCATCACTTTTCAGGCCGGCCGCGACGCAAGCTTGCGGACGCTTTCGCCGGAAGCGGTGATGCAGGCCCAAGTCAATCTTGGCGCCGATGTCGTGCAGGCCCTTTATTATTTTCCCCAGCGCGGAGGTCCGGCCAAAACCGCCTGCTGGCTTGAGACCGTTGCCGGCTGGCTAAAACGCTCGCGCCGGCAGTACGAAAAATCACTTCGGGGCGGCAAGCCGTTGTTTTTTGCCGCACTGCCCGAACTTCCCCAAAAAATCTTGGCCCGAGCTGTTCAAGAGTATTTTAAAATCGACATCGACGGCATTGGCCTGGTCGCAAGTCCTTGGAAGCTGTCGGCTCGAAAGCTGCGGGAAAAATTTTTGACGTTCACGTCAAGTTTTCAGCAAGACTTGCCCAAGCAGGCCATTGATCTTTCCGACACGGCCGAGATGGTCGCCGCTGTGGCCGGCGGTTTTGATCTTTTTGATTCCCTGGCTCCCAACTGTTTGGCGGAGGTTGGCACGGCCGTGGTGGCCGCGCGTTCCGGCGAGGGTTATTGGACTTTGGAGCTTGGTAAAAGTCCTCGCCGGCCGAGGCCTGAGCCGATCGATTCGGCTTGCGAATGTTTTGCGTGCCAAAGATCCAGCCGGCAGGAAATTTTTGACTTGCTTGCCGCGGGCGACCATGTGGGCCGGCGGTTGCTTTTGATGCACAACTTGCGATTTTTTCTACAGCTTTTTGAGCGTATCCGCCGTAGCATCACTTACGAAAGTTTTGGTGGGCTCGCCGATCGGTTCCAAAAGGTTCGGCCAGAGGAGGCGTAAAGCGTTCGGCGCGACGAGCCGGTTTGACCGCAAGCCGGGTTTTTGTTAATTTAGACGCACTCGAGGAGGCGACATGTTTTACGTCGAAACGCGGGACAGGGTGATTTTCATCCCCGCCGCCGTTGCCACTATAGTTATCATCCTTGCCTGCTTCGGCGTCTACGAAGCGGTCAGGGCGGTCTGCAATATCATGGTCTCGATTTTCTCCGGCTCCCCATTCGCGCATTTTCTCTAGCCGACAGGGAGAGTCGGTCTTTTTTTTGCGGTTTTTTTGTGGTATGATTTTTCTATGAAAACCCAATCGGATTTAATGGAAAAAATCGTCTCTTTGTGCAAACGGCGCGGATTCGTCTTCCAGGGCTCGGAGATTTACGGCGGTTTGGCTAATTCCTGGGACTACGGGCCTTTGGGCGTGGAACTTAAAAATAATTTGCGCGACTGGTGGTGGAAGCGTTTTGTACAGTCGCGTTCGGATATGGTGGGCCTTGACGCCGCCATTTTGATGAACCCGAAAGTATGGGAAGCAAGCGGCCATTTGGCGAGTTCTCACCTCCCGCTGGTCGAGTGCAAAAAATGCCACGCGCGCTATCGTGCCGACCAGCTTCCGGAGAAATGCGAGACGTGCAAGGGAACTATTTTTACCGAAGCTAAGCAGTTCAATTTGATGTTCAAAACTTCCGTCGGGACCATCGAGGAAAAGGGCTCGGCGGTATATCTTCGGCCCGAAATCGCCCAGGCGATGTTCGTGAATTTTAAAAACGTTTTGGACACCGCTCGCCTCCGCCTGCCTTTCGGCATCGCGTCCATCGGCAAAGCTTTTCGCAACGAAATCACTCCGGGCAACTTCATCTTCCGCACGCTTGAGTTCGATCTTATGGAGTTCGAATATTTCATCCGGGAAAACGAATGGGAAAAACAATTCGAGTATTGGCTAAGAGAACAGCAAGATTGGCTTTCGGAGATGGGTTTTGACAAAAAGCATCTCAAATTGCGCGAGCATGACCCGGAGGAGCGGGCACATTACAGCAAGCGCACGGTGGACATTGAATATCAGACGCCTTTCGGCTGGAAGGAAATGTTCGGCTTGGCTTATCGCACGGATTACGACCTTAAACAGCACATGACAAAAAGCGGCGCGGAACTGCAGTACCTTGACCCGGAAACCGGGGAGAAATTCGTGCCGCACGTCATCGAGCCGACTTTCGGGCTCACCCGGTTGCTGTTAATGACGCTTTTGGAAAATTATCGGGAAGAAAACGACCGTGTGTATCTTAAGCTTCATCCCAAGCTTGCCCCTTACAAAGTCGCGGTGTTTCCACTGCTCAAAAACAAGCCCGAGTTGGTGGTGGCCGCGCGTAAAATTTACGATGACCTGCGCCCGCAGTTTACGACCGCCTGGGACGACCGCGGCAACGTGGGCAAGCGCTATTATAGCCAGGATGAGATCGGCACGCCTTATTGCGTGACCGTGGATTTTGACACGCTCAAAGATCAGGCCGTCACTATCCGCGACCGCGATACCGCCAAGCAGGAGCGGGTGAAGATAGGCGAAATTGTCAATTACATTTCGAGCAAATTGAAATGATCGAAGTCGAAATCCGCGGCCGGCTTACCGAGGAAATTTACGAAAGGCTGAAAGCTCAACTTTCATCAAAGGGGGAATCTCGCGGAAAATCTACCCGCGAAATGTATTTATTGCGCGATTATCCGGGCTATGATAAAGACCCTACGGCGCGGGAAGTGGATTTACGGCTCCGCAATACCGACGGTTTTTGCGAAATTATGCTCAAATACAAAGCCGACAGCGGCAATCACGGCCGGCGGGAGGTGAGTTTGGCCCTTTCGGAGAACACCCTCGACCACGCTAAAGAAATCGTGAAGGCCATGGGCTGCAAACACGGCCTCAAAATGCTCCGCGAGCGGGAGGAGTTCGTTGTTGAAGGCGTGGAGTGGGTGCTTATCAATTGCCCTCCTAAGGGAATCAAGTTCTATGAAGCGGAGCTCACAGCTGAAACTGAAAGCGAAATTCCGGCGGTCCGGTCTAAACTCATCGATCAGGCGCGAGACTTGGGCGCGGAGCCGATTTTGACGGACGAAGCAATGCGAGCGTTTTTGTATATGCTGGATGAGCAAGTCAACGAAGACGTGAAGCTATGAACCAGAAGCGTTTGCGCAAATTGCAAGCCGAAATGGACGCGCCTCTCCTTATCAAGAAAAAGGAGAATCTTTTTTATTTATTGGGGCATTCGCCGATGGACGGCTGGCTGTTTATTGATAAAACCGGGGCGAAGTTTTTCGGCAGCGGCTTGGAAAAAATCCCCGGCACACATTCTGAGATTCTCAAGTATGTTGGGGTGTCGCTTAGAGGTTATCGGAAAGTATTAATCGAAGACGGTTTTACCTTCGCCGAGGCCAGGTTTCTCAAAGCAAAAGCCCCGGGGGTAAAATTCGAACCTGTCCCAAGTCCGGTTGACGCGGTGCGACGGTATAAGGATAAGTTCGAGCTTGGCCTAATTCGGACGTCGGGTGGAATAGTGGAAAAGGTCTGGTCGAGGATAACAAAGGATTTGCGCAGTAAGAGTTGGACAGAAATCGGGCTCGCCGACCGCATAACTGAACTTGGGCGTTCGTTTGGCGCCGACGGCATCAGCTTCGAGCCCATCGTTGCTTCCGGTCCCAACGCCGCCGTACCGCATCATCATCCCGGAAAGCGGAGGTTGCGGCCTAACGAAACTATCGTCATCGATTTCGGATTCAAATACCGTGGTTACTGCAGCGATTTTACGCGAACGGTTTTTTTAAAGCGAGCGCCAACGAAGCTGGCCGAAATTTACAAGCAGGTAGAGAAGGCGCATCGGGCAGCAGTCGATTTCATCAATCATAACTCCTCCCAACCTCCTCTTGTGGATTCGACAAGCTCACCACAGGCTTTAAGGGGATGGACAGGGGTGATTCGTACCCCTCTTAGGGTAAGAGGGGTTAGGGGCGTTATTCGTGCTCGCGATGTTCACGAGTGCGCGGTTTCGATTTTGGCGGAGAAAAAACTCGAAAAATATTTCATCCACAATCTGGGCCACGGCTGCGGTCTGGAAATCCACGAAGCGCCATACCTGGCGCCGGCCTCGAAAGACATTCTGCGCAACGGCATGGTCTTCTCCATCGAGCCGGGCGTGTATTTGCCGAAAATCGGTGGTATTAGAATCGAGGATTTGGTATATTTAAGCCAGGGTCGTTCGCACCGAGTAACTTCGGCTCAGACCGAGCTTTTCAGGAATATAATTTTTTAATATGCGGAGCTCAAGAGGAATGGAGGCTAGACAATTAAACCGGATTGAACTGTCGCATATCGTCTCCCCGGAAGTTTGGGATGATTTGGTTAAACAAGTGGATAAGCTGCTTGACGAGAAAAAGATTTTTCAAGACGACCGAAACGCGATGCTGTCCCGAATCAAAATTTTGCGAGAGTTAAAGGAGGTTTCTCCTGAGCTGTTCGACGCTTTCAACGACGAGTTGCGGCGTTTGGGGTTAAACAAGCTTGAATGAAATATTCTAAAAAAATTTTGTCGAACGGCCTGACAGTATTGGAAGTTCCTTCGTCTGACGCCGAATCGGTCGTGGTGGATTTTTTCGTCAAAACCGGTTCACGCAGTGAAGCCGTGCACGAGAACGGCATTTCGCATTTTTTGGAACATTTCCTGTTCAAGGGCACAAAAAAATATCCTTCCGCTCTGGCCATTTCCACGCTTATTGATTCCATCGGAGGCGTGATGAACGCCAATACCGGCAAAGAGCATACGCAATATTTCATCAAGGCGGCTAGCCAGCATTTGCCGCTCGTTTTTGAAGTGCTCACCGACATGATGCAGAATCCGCTTTTTGATCCGGCCGAACTCGAACGGGAAAAGGGCGTCATCGTGGAAGAAATAAACATGTACAAAGATACGCCCATGGCGGAAGTGGAGAACGTTTTGGAAGAAGCTATGTGGCCGGGCACGGCCTTGGGCCGCGATATTGCTGGAACGCCCGCGACCGTGATGAAATTTTCGCGCGAAATGTTTTCTGATTACATCCGGCGGCATTATCAGACGCCGAATATCATCTTGGGAGTCTCGGGCAAATACGATGCCTCAAAACTCGATCAACTTATTCAAAAACACTGGGCGAAAGTTCCCAAAAAGAAATTCAGCGGCTGGAGCAAGGTAAAAGACACGCAAGCAAAGGCGCGAGCGGTGTTGAGTTTCAAAAAAACCGAACAGGCGCATTTAGTTCTGGCAGCCAAGGGGCTGCCTTACGGCGATGAACGCAACTACGTGCAAGCTGTAATGAGCGCGATTTTGGGCGGGGGAATGAGTTCGCGCTTGTTCATCGAAGTGCGCGAGCGAAGGGGACTCGCTTATTACGTGCGGGCTCACGGCGGTAATTATCAGGACACCGGGTTATTCGGAGTTTCGGCCGGAGTAAAGGTGGATAAGATCGGCGAGGCGCTTTCGGTCATCGCGTCGGAATTAAAGAAAATTACACAGCAGCCCGTATCCGCGGCGGAACTTAAAAAAGCCAAGGAATATATCAAAGGCAAGACGACTTTGGCGTTGGAAGATAACCAGACGCGGTTGGATTGGTATTTGGAACAGGTGGCGTTCGAGAAAGAAATTATCTCACCCCAGGAATTTTTCCGCAAAATCGACCGCATCACGCCCAAACAGATCACAACTTTAGCCCGGACGCTGTTTAATGCCAAGCGTCTGACCTTGGCCGTCATCGGGCCTTATAAAAAACAAGAGAAAGAGTTCTTAAGCCGGATCAAATGAAGCCAAAACCTTCCCGGGAGCGCATGTGTCTGGTCGGCATTTTGGTTGTCGCGGCGTTCCTGCGTTTTTGGAACCTCTGGCGGTTCGGTCTGCACCATGACGCGGCTTTAAATTCCACGCGGGCTTTAGGGTGGTTCGATTATCTGGTGGGTGAGGGGCAGACCGCGCCAATCGTGTGGTTTAATCACATCCCGTGGTGGGCGAATCTGTCTTTTCACGACCACCCGTTTTTGAGTTTTGCGATACAAAAAATCTTCTTCGTGTTTTTCGGCGGGAGCTCGCTTGTCGCGCTGTTGCCTTTCGTTTTGGCGGGCGTGATCGCCACGTGGGTGATATATAAACTGGTCAAAGAATACGGCTCGGAGCTTTCCGGCCGGTCGGCGGCGGCTGTTTTTGCCCTTTCCTCTTACGCCGTGTGGGCGGCGCGCGCAGGATATCTTGAGGGCTTGCTGGTTTTATGGATTGCGTTAAGCGTGTACTTTTTTGTCCGGGTCGTGGAAGCCGACCGGACTCGCGACTTGTACCTTTGGTCGATCTTCACCGCCTGCGCGCTGCTTACTAAGTATACGGCGATTTTTTTGCTGCCGGCGGCCGGACTTTATCTTTTATTCGGCAAACGCCGCGTGTTTTTAAACAAACATTTTTGGCTGGCGGTTTTGGTCTTTTTCGTTTTGCTCACCCCCGTCATCATTTACAACGCGGAAGTCTACGCCGCCCGCGGACATTTTGATGCGGCGCTTTCTTCTATGGTGGGGTTGAATCCAGCCGATTACGCCTCGCTGTCTTATCGCAGCGCAAGCGGGGGGATTGCATTGAATTTCGAAAATATTTTCGTTTCTGTCGCCAGGAATTCTTCAGTTCCGTTCGTGATAATGTTTTCAATCGCGCTTTTGTATTTCGCTTGGCAAGCGATCCGAAAGCGGCTAAGGGTTCTTTCGACGGTCGCTGGGCTTAACCTTGGGATGCTGACGCTGATGTTTTTGTTTGCGGGGGCCGCCGATCGTTTTGTGGTCATCATCCTGCCGTTTTTGGCGATTTTTGCCGGACTGGCAGTTGGCGAGTGGAGCAAGCAGATCAAAGGCCGCACCGTCGCCGCACTCGTCGGGATAGCTGTGGTGTGCGAGTTTCTGTTCGCTTTCAATACTAACGTCTTGGCTAACCCCTTAAGCAAAGCGCCGCTTGCTTATTCGGCACAGCGCTTTAACGTCGATGGTTTTGAGAGCCTCAATGCCTATTTGCGGAAGTTCGCTTATGGGGCGCTCGGCCCCTTGCATCGGCTTAACACGCTCACCGGACAGGCCGCAATGCTCGATATCAAGGGTCGCGAAGTGGTGCTGTTCGACGAGCGCGCGGATTGGTTTTCGCGCGTGTGGTACGTGGACCGATACGTGCATTATTATGGCACACCCATCGTCTATTTCACCGATCTTGATAAAGTGGTGGGGTCTGGCTCTGGCGCCAAAACCGACTTTTTGGAATATTTGCGCAAAGGCGGGGCGACGGGTTTTTGGTTCGTGCTGGCGCAAGGGCCTGCGATTAGCGCAGGAGCCGACCCCGATTACAGTCGGTTTATGGAAGATCTGGAGAGTCAGCTGAACGCGTCCGGAACTTTAACAAAATCGATCAAAGATGGATCGGGTGAAACAGTATTCAAAATTTATCACGTGAAGTGATCGGTTATGTTAGTTATTCCCACTTACAACGAAAAAAATAATCTTCGCGATTTGGTCAAAAGGATTCGGCAGGTGTTGCCGGATATGCCCATTCTGTTCGTTGACGATAATTCTCCGGACGGCACAGCGGAAGAGATCAGGGGTCTTATGTCAGCGGATCCGGCGATACGGTTGTGGGTTCGGCCCGGCAAACAGGGTTTAGGTTCGGCTTATCGCGAGACATTCTTAAAGCTTTTGGATGAGCCGGGGACAGAGTATTTTATTGCTATGGACGCGGATCTTTCCCACCCGCCCGAAATTCTGCCGGAAATGGTCAGACTGCTAGGAATGCACCCAGTGGTGGTCGGCTCGCGGTACTTGAGAGGCGGCCGAGTGGAAAATTGGAATTGGTTGAGGCGGCTTATCAGCCGTTTGGGCAATTGGTATGCCCGAGTTTTGACCCGCGTCCCGGTCAGCGACTTAACAAGCGGCTTTGTCGGTTACCGCAGGGAGGCTTTGCGCAATTTGTCGTTACAAGATTTTGATTCCGAAGGTTATGCGTTCCAGGTGGAGATGAAGCATCGATTGCACAAAAGCGGCGCGAACATATTCGAGCTGCCCATCGTGTTCACCGAGCGGCGCGAGGGCGCTTCCAAGTTTTCGTTTGCTATAATTATGGAGGCCGCGGCATATCCTTTTAAAAATTGGTTTTCGAAGAAAAATTAAAGCCAAAAATGCTCTCACAGACAATAAAAAAATCCATCTTCCCCGCGGTCGTTTTTTTATCGACCTTTTTGACGTATGTTCTAACAATGCCGCGGACGATCTATCTCGGCGATAACGCCGAATACATCACCGTTTCGGCCGTTTTGGGCATTCCGCACCCTTCGGGTTATCCGCTTTTCGTGATTTTGGGCAAGCTGTTTTCGCTGCTGCCCGTTTCCACTCTTGCCTTTCGCGTCAACCTCCTTTCGGCCGCGGCCGGCGGCACGGCTTTGGTGGTTTTTTATTTCGTCGCGCTCCGCGCTTTCCGGTTTTACCAACAATCCAGTCCCGCTTTCCATTTTCCGGAATCGGCGCAAAAACTCTCCGCGCTAGCCGTCTGTCTGCTTTTGGGTTTTTCCCCGTGGTTTTGGAATGAGGCAACGGTTGCGCAGGTTTACTCCCTGCATTTTTTGTTCTTCGTTCTGCTGTTTTGGCTAGTGCTCAAATTTTGGGAAAAGCCGAAATCCCAATTATTACTCTGGGGTGCCTTGCTCTCCGGCTTAGGACTTGCGAATCACGAGATGCTGGTATTGCTGCTGCCCTTCTTCTTTGCCGCCGTTGCAGTCCAGGGTTCTAAAAGCCGCTGGCCGGTAAAACTTGGCATGCTCGGGCTTTTTTTGCTCGGCCTTTCCGTCTATCTTTACTTGCCCCTGCGTTCGCTCGCCCATCCGGCATACCAATGGGGTAATGTCAGCGAAAGTTTGAGCGTTTTTATCAATCACATTGTGCGTTCCGATTACGGCGATCTGGGGGGGCTCGCGAGCATTTCCGACAAGGCCCGATACGTCTACGACTTTTTGCTCTCCGCCCGCGACCAGTTCGGATGGCTGGCGTTATGGTCGTTGTTCGGCATCGTCGCACTGTTCCGTTCGGAAAAACGCCTATTGTTGTTTGTATTAAGTTTGATTTTTGGCAATGTCGGCGGCATCGTCTTGTTGCGTGATGTGCCATACAGCGAGGTCGGCGGGCTCATCTTCACCAAGTACTGTCTGACTTCTTTCGCGCTTTTAGCGCTGTTGATCGGCCTGGGAGCGGTGGAAATTTTTCGATTGTTCGCTCCCTATTGGAAAAAACTGTCTAGGTTTCCGCATTTAGCCGCTATCGTGATATTGGCGCCGGCGCTGGCGGCGTACCCTCTGGCCTATGCCCAAAACGATCTTTCGAATTTCAATTTTTTAGAGAACTACTCGGCTGAGGTTTTGAAAAGTCTGCCGGAAAATTCCGTCCTGGCCGTATCTTATGAGGGGGCGTCCACAGATTCCGGAATTTTTTCCTTATTATACCAGCAGGCGGTTCAAAAATTGCGGCCTGACGTTTCGGTGGTCGGACTGCCGCAGGTGTTTGCTAACTCGGATTTTGAGTCTTTGAATCGCATCATGCGCACTGGCACTATCGATGAAGTGCGGACGCATTTGGTCGAGTATGTTTTATCGCATGCCCGCTATACCAAGCGGCCGATTTATACCACGTTTTTAGTCGAAACTTTAAAACCGAATAACGAGTGGGAGAGCTATTCCAACGGTTATGTTTATCGTCTCGTCATAAAAGGGCAGCCGGCGCCGGCTGCTGTGACAACAGAGAATATTCTCACCGATTCCGATCGAACATTGCTTGAACGCAACGCCTACGGTCAGGACATGCTCGCGCAGTACGATTACGCGAAAGCCTCGGAGCTTATTCAAAACGGCGACTTTAAAGGTTCGCAGGATCTGTACATCAAAGCCATTGCCTTAGAAGATGATCCGGCGGGTATGGATATTTTTGCATATCGTGCCCACCGTGATGTATTTTTAGGACAGAAGAAAAAGTAGGGATTTTATGAAAATCGGCTGTCATGTTTCCATCGCAAAAGGGGTTGAGAACGCGCCGGAGCGCGCGGCAGTTTTGGGCTGCGAAGTTTTCCAGATTTTCACCCGTTCGCCCCAGGGCGGCAGGGCGCCGGAATTGAACGAGCAGAATATCACGGCTTTCAAGTCCGGTATGAAAAAATATCATCAGGCGGAATGCCTGGTGCACACGCCGTATTTCATCAATTACGGCTCGGGAAACGGTCGGATTTTTTACGGTTCGGTTTCGGTGGTTCGACAGGAACTGGAACGGGCTTCTGCCTTGGGCGCGGCATTCGTGGTCACTCACCTGGGAAGTTTTAAATATCTCGGGCAAAAAAAGGGTTTCGCGCAGTTGATTTTGGGCTTGGAAAAAACTCTCAAAGATTATCAAGGCAGCGCGCAGCTGCTCCTCGAAAATTCCGCCGGAGCCGGAGATATCATTGGCGATTCGTTCGAGGAGATCGCGGCCGTAGTTAACCACCCACTCCTCAAAAAGTTCAAGCTCGGCGTGTGTTTTGACACCTGCCACGCATTCGCTTCCGGCTATGACCTGCGCACTCCGACGGCCGTGAAAAAAACTTTGGCAGAGTTCGACGAAACCGTCGGCTTGGATAAATTGCGCTCGCTCCATCTTAACGATTCCAAATTCCCCCTCTCCGGCCGCCGCGATCGGCACGAGCATATCGGTTCGGGGCACATCGGAAAGAACGGGTTTGCGGATATCATCAACCATCCCAAGCTCAAAAACGTCAATGGCTATTTGGAAACCGAGCACGACCGGGTGGAAGAAGATATCGCATTTTTGAAGGAACTACGGAAATAATATGGAAGAATGTTGTGCTTATAGCTTTGCCGATCTCTACCGAGCGGCTTTTGGAAAAACGCCCGAGCCGAAATTTTTGGTTGAGCTGTTTTCCAAACCCCGCCCGGAGATCAATCGCACAGTTGCCGAGTGGGCCAAGGCCGCGGGCTGGAAAACAGAAATGAAGAAAAGTGCCGACGGTCAAGAGTATCTGGCTTTCGGGCCGTTGAAAAGTATTCATGTATAAAGTTACGAAAGAAAAATTTGAAGCGCTGGTCAACGAGGGCCTTAAAGCCATACCAAAACGTTTTTTGGAAAAGCTTAGTAACGTCGCGGTGACCGCGGATGTCCGGCCGGATCCGGAGCGGCTGAAAGCGCGGAAGCTTAAAGCGAACGACCTGCTTTTGGGTTTATACGAGGGCGTGCCGCAAACCAATCGCTGGGAATACAATTTGGTGTTGCCGGATAAAATCACAATTTTCCAAGAGCCCATCGAAATCCTGGCCCATTCCGAAGCGGACATCCGCAAGCTGGTCACAGACACCGTCTGGCACGAGCTTGCGCATCATTTTGGGATGGACGAGCAACGGGTCCGTTCGGCGGAGAAGCGGCGGCGGTAGGAGCGAGGTTGGTGAGAATGTTGAATTTTTTTTGGTTTTTTTGTATAATTACGGTACGAGTTTTACCAAGCTATGAGCGAAAATCAACAGGCGGAAAACCGGCATATTGCAAGCGTTTCGACCCTCACCATCATCAAGGTAGTGGCGGTCTTCCTCGGGCTCTATTTTTTGTTTCTCATCCGAGACATTGTTTTGTTGCTGGTCATTTCCGTGATCCTGGCCGCAGCGATCTCGCCTTTGGTGGAATGGCTGTATACACGCGGACGGTTCCCGCGGGGCCTGACGGTGGTTTTGGTGTATATCGTTTTCATCAGCTTCGTCGTTTTGGTGTTCAGTCTGCTCTTGCCCAAGCTCGCGATCGAGGTGGTGTCTTTGGGGAATAATATCCGCGATATCCAGGACTCGCAGTTGCTGCAAAGTTCCGGGTTCCACGAGTTTCTTTCCCGTTTGGGGCTTTCCAATATGCTGCAAAATTTGGGGCTGACGCTTTCGGGGCTGACGGAAACGATTTTCCAGCGGACATTGGGGGTGTTCAGCGGGATTTTTGATGTCATCAGCGTGCTGGTCATCTCCTTCTATCTGGTCATCCAGCAAGACGGCATGAACGAATTCGCCAAGTCCTTGGCGCCGGCGGAATATCATGCCCGCATCGGCAGCGTGGTGTCGAAAGTCCAAAACCGTTTGGGCAAGTGGCTTCTGGGGCAGCTGGCGTTGATGTTCTCCATTTTTTTGATGACTTACATCGGCCTGAGTATTTTACATATCAAGTACAGTCTGGTGCTGGCGCTTTTGGCGGGGCTTTTGGAGATCGTCCCGTACGTCGGGCCGATTCTTTCGGCGGTCCCCGCAATTTTAATCGCCCTGCTGCAATCGCCGCTTGTGGCTCTAATCGTGGTTGCGCTTTATACTTTTATCCAGCAGAGCGAGAATTATCTATTAGTGCCGAAGATCATCGGCAAAAGCATCGGCGCCAACCCTTTGGTGATCTTGATCGCGTTATTGGTCGGGTTTAAGATCGCTGGCATCCTTGGCATGCTCATCGCGGCGCCGTTGGTGGCCGTGGGCGCGGTGATAATGGAAGACTACGACGGTCACCGAAAATCCAAGGCCCAAGTTGCATGAACGGAACCCTCTTTATCGTAGCTACGCCTATCGGCAATCTGGAGGATATAACCGCCCGAGCATTGCGGGTGATGGCCGAGGCCGATTTGATCGCCTGCGAAGATACGCGACGGACGAAAGTATTGTTGTCCCATTACAACATCGAAACTCCCGCTGTGTCTTACCATCAGCATTCCCAACTTGCCAAGTTGGATTTTTTAATCGGCGAACTTTCGGCAGGCAAATTCGTTGCGCTCGTTTCCGACGCCGGCACGCCCGGAGTATCCGATCCCGGCGGGGTTCTGGTGGAAAGGGCGCTTGCGGCCGGGATTCCGGTCGTTGCCGTGCCCGGAGTTTCTGCGCTTACCGCACTCGCTTCTATCGCTGGCATTCCGATGGATAAATTCATTTTCTTGGGTTTTTTACCGCACAAGAAAGGACGCGAGACGGAATTCAAAAAATTGGCGGCATCCGAGATCCCGGTTATTTTTTACGAGTCGCCTCATCGGATTTTGAAGACCTTAGAAAAGCTGTCTAGTTTTCCCGGGCGGGTCATTGTGGGCCGGGAGATGACCAAAAAGTTCGAAGAAATTTTCCGCGGCACCGGCGCCGAGGCCCTGGAGCATTTTTCCGAGCACAAGATCAACGGCGAGTTCACGATAATTTTTTACCGATAGAGTTGCGGTCGATCGTCAGCGGGAGATTGGCGGTCGATTTTTTATTCGTAAATCCGCAGTTTTTTTGGTATAATGATTAAAGCAGGGAGATCTTGGTTTATATGGAAAAATCCGCAGATAAGAAAAAATTTTACATCACCACTTCCATTCCGTACGTCAACGCCAGTCCGCACGTGGGGTTCGCTCTGGAATTGGTGCAGGCGGATGTTTTGGCGCGGTACCACCGCATTTTGGGCGAGGAAACTTTTTTCTTGACCGGCACGGACGAGCACGGCAGCAAAGTGCCGAAAGCCGCGCAAATCGCCGGGAAGGACGTCTTGGATTTCGTCAACGAAGTTTCGGGTAAGTTCCGCTTACTTTCCAAGACGCTTGCGATTTCCAATTCGCATTTCATCCGCACCACCTCCCAAGGCCACGTAAAGGCCTCGCAGAAGTTTTGGAAGCGGGCGGTGGCTTCGGGCGATATTTACAAAGGCAAATACGAGGGGCTGTACTGCGTGGGTTGCGAAAATTATTACAACGAATCCGAGCTGGTGGGGGGGCTTTGCCCCATCCATAAGACCAAGCCGGAGTTGCTTTCGGAAGAAAATTATTTTTTCCGCTTTTCCAAGTATCAAAAAACCCTGCTTGAACATTACGAGAAGCACCCGGATTTTGTGGTGCCCAAGCACCGCCTGCGCGAAATCAAAGAGTTCGTAAGCTCGGGGCTTTCCGATATTAGCGTATCCCGTTCCACGAAAACGCTAAAGTGGGGCGTACCGGTGCCGGGCGACAAAACCCAGGTCATCTACATTTGGTTCGACGCGCTTATCAACTACGTGTCCGGCATCGGCTATGCCGAAGACGACGAGACTTTCAAAAAATACTGGCCGGCGGACGTGCATCTTATCGGCAAGGACATTTTGCGTTTTCACGCGGCGCTATGGCCGGCGATGCTGCTTTCCGCCGGCTTGCCCTTGCCGCGGCAGATTTTTGTGCACGGCCATATCACCGTGGACGGCGAAAAAATTTCCAAATCGCGGGGGAACATCATCGATCCGTTTGTGCTGGTGGAAAAATACGGCATCGACCCCGTTCGTTATTTTCTCTTGCGCGAAATTCCTTCCAACGACGACGGCGATTACAGCGAAAAAAAGCTGCGGGCGCGCTACGCCGCCGATTTGCAGAATAACCTCGGCAACCTGGTAAGCCGCCTGACCAATCTCATCGAAAAAAATTTCGACGGCGTGGTGCCGCACGATGTGGAATCGCCCAAAGCCGCCGAGCATTTGCAGGAATATGTCAGCACTTTTCGCCTGCACGAAGCTCTGGCCGAGATTTGGGAAAGCATCTCGTGGGCCAATCAATACATCGACCAGGTAAAACTGTGGGAGTTGCCGAAAAAGGACCCCAAACTTTTTGCGAAAGTGATTTCTTCTCTGGCCGCGCTCATTAAACAGGTGTCGCTGGAACTTTCGCCTTTTTTGCCGGATACGGCGGGGAAACTGGACCAGATCTTCCGGGCCGAGAAAATCGTCAAAGCCCAGCCGTTATTTCCGAGATTGGAGTGATTTATGTATTTTGATACCCACGCACACGTGAATTTCAACGCCTTCCGCGACGATTGGCGGCACGTGTTGGATGAATGCCTCGGAGCCGAGACCTTTGTAGTGAACGTGGGTAGCCAGTTTTCGACGAGCAAGCGCGCGGTCGATATCGGCAAGAAGTTTCCCCGCGGCGTTTACGCCGTGGTCGGCCTGCATCCGGTACATTTATTTCCTTTGCGCGTGGATGAGGAGGAACACTCGTTTGAAACCCGCGCCGAGGAGTTTGATTATGCAAAATATCTGGAACTGGCACGCGACGAAAAAGTCATGGGCATCGGCGAGTGCGGGCTGGAGTATTTTCAGCTTCCTCCGGGACGGGAAGAGGAAGCCAAGCGCAAACAGGAGGAAGTTT
Source organism: Patescibacteria group bacterium (assembly GCA_023485925.1). Taxonomy (GTDB): domain Bacteria; phylum Patescibacteriota; class Doudnabacteria; order UBA920; family 2-01-FULL-50-11; genus JAMDAJ01. The sequence continues at coordinate 4,943 of JAMDAJ010000053.1, read as the reverse complement.
TTCGCGCGCAGATAAAGCTAGCGTTGGAATCGAATAAAACCTTGGTCGTCCACTGCCGTGACGCTTATCCCGAAATAGCCGAGATTTTAAAAGATTACCGGGGGAATTTTCCCAGAGCCATCATTCATTCCTTTATCGGCTCGCCTCAAGAAGCTGCGCCGTTTTTGGAGTTGGGGTGCAATTTCGGGTTTAACGGAATAATCACTTTTAAACCCCGGAAGGAGTTGAAGCCGGGGGGTTCGCACCCGGAACTTTTGGAAGCGGTCAAGATGGTGCCGATGGAGCGGATTTTGCTTGAGACCGACTGTCCGTATCTTGCGCCGGAACCGAATCGCGGACAGCGCAACACGCCGCTTGGCGTGAAATTGGTGGCAAAAAAAATCGCCGAACTTAAAGGGCTGGACGTTTTAGAAGTCGAAAAGCAGACTTTTGAGAATGCAAAAGAAGTTTACGGCTTAAAACTTTGACAATATCAGGACTTACGCGTTTAGGCTCCCTTTTAGATGTCATCCTGAACTTGATTCAGGATCTGAAAAGGAAAACGTTGGGATTTTCGGTCTTTGACTAGATTCCGTATCAAGTCCGGAATGACAAACAAGAGGGCCAAAAATAAAGCCTCCCCGCGGCCTGCCTACCGCAGGCAGGCAAGCCGCGGGGTATCTGGGGGCTTTGTTGCCCAAAGTGTCGTGGATCGCCGACAACACTTTATTTCCGGCCTCCCTGCCTACCGGCAGGCAGGCATCCCCGAAAGCTTGTCGTCGGGGTACTCGGCCGGCGAGTAATAAAAAAGTCCAAGAGCACTTGGACTGCTAGGTTAGTTCGTCGCTGGGGCGGATTTTGAGAGCGTCGAGGAACCTCCGGTCGCTCGGGGTCCATTTGATAGTTCTGGGTGGGCCAGGCGGCGGTTCGTGGAATTCGACCCGGGTTTCGGGCTCGGGCTCTTCGTCCCGCTTGTTGAAGCCGATGGTGGCTTCAAGCACTAGGAAAACGTCGTAGCCGGCCCGCTTGATTTCGCCGATGGCCTCGGCGATGCGGTCCGAGTCGGACAGGGATTCATTGATCGCGTTGCCGAGGTCCTGCATCAGTCGTCGCAGATTGTCATCCATGGCCACTCCTATTATACCGTTGTGAGTTTAGTGTAGCATTTTAACGATTTTTGCAAAGTCAGTCAAATCAATATCAGCGTACTTTATAGTTCCGCAGGAATCTGATAAAATTGGGGAAATTATCACGGAAATGGCAAAAGCTTACAATCCACAAAAAATCGAAAAGAAATGGCAGAAGGTTTGGGAAACCAAAAAGTTTTCGGCGGCGAAGGATTTTGACAAGCGAAAGAAATTTTACGCGTTAGTCGAGTTCCCTTACCCTTCCGGCGACGGTCTGCACGTGGGACACGTGCGTTCTTATAGCGCACTCGACGCCGTTGCGCGCTGGAAGCGGATGTCCGGCTTTAACGTGCTTTACCCCATTGGTTTTGACGCGTTCGGCCTGCCCACGGAAAATTACGCCATAAAAAACAAGATCCACCCGCGCGTCGCCACCGACCGCAACATCAAAACTTTCACCCGGCAGCTTAAATCCATCGGGCTGTCCTTTGATTGGTCGCGGATGGTGGACACCACCGACCCCAAATATTACAAGTGGACGCAGTGGATATTTTTGCAGTTATACAAAGCCGGCCTGGCTTACCGCGGCGAGATACCCATCAACTGGTGCCCCAAATGCAAGACCGGTCTTGCTAACGAAGAAGTCATTGCTGGCCGCCATGAACGCTGCGGCACTGTTGTTACCAAGAAACTTTTAAAGCAGTGGGTCATTAAAATCACCAAATACGCCGACCGACTGCTTGCTGATCTCTCAGTGGTGGATTATCCCGAGCGCGTCAAAACCCAGCAGATCAATTGGATCGGGAAAAGCGAAGGCGCGGAAATAGATTTTGAGATTTGGGATGAGGCCGTCAAGCGTTTCGTCATCCTGCACTGCAAGGGCGGCTCGCCGCAGAGCTATTTTTATCCGTGGTTAAAATCCCGTCTGGAAGCTTTGGGTTATGAAGTCGAAGTGCCAGATTTGCCTAATCCGGAAGCGCCAAACGACTTGGAGCAAGCCGAATACGTAAGCCAACATTGCAAGCTGGACGAAAATACGGTTTTGGTAGGACATTCTTCGGGCGGGCATGCCGTCTTGCGCCTGCTTGAGCAAGACCGGAAGGTTCGGAAAGCGGTTTTGATCGCAACGCCTACCAGCGGAAAATTTTTGGACGGCCAGCCCCGCCCCACCGTGCTTGATGCGATCACGCGCGGGTTTGATTACGAAAAAATCCGGAGGCAGTGTCAGGATTTTACGGTATTAGCCGACACGCACGATTACGCCGTGCCGCTTTCCGACAATCAAGCGCTGGCCCGGCATTTGGACGCAAAGTATCTCGAAGTAAAAGCCGCGGAGCCGCATTTTTTGGTGAAAAAAGAGACGCAGGTATTCGACGCGGTGTTGCCGAGACTGCGCGTGTTCACCACCCGGCCGGATACGCTTTTTGGTGCAACTTACATGGTGGTGGCGCCGGAGCATCCGGTAGTGGCGGAATATCTCAAGCACAAGTCGCATGTCCAGGGAGTCTGGAATGCCAAGGAAGTCGCTGATTACGTGGAAGCCGCCAGAAAGAAAACGGATATTGCGCGGTCGGCCGAAGACAAAGACCCTTCGACGGGCTCAGGACAGGCAAAGACTGGCGTGGAATTGAAAGGCCTGACCGTAAAAAATCCGCTCACTGGAGAATTTTTGCCGGTGTGGACCGCCGACTATGTGATGATGGGCTACGGCACCGGCGCCATTATGGCGGTGCCGGCGCACGACGAGCGCGATTTTGCTTTCGCCAAAAAATATCGCCTGCCCATAAAACCCGTCATCAAGCCGCCGGACGTGGCCACGCGTGACAATCTTATCCCGGAAAGCGGTACTGGGCATTTGGCGACTGACCTCGAAGCAGGGTGCTGGATCGGCGAAGGGACGATGATAAATTCCGGACCGTGTAATGGTTTGCCGTCGAGCGAAGGCAGGAAAAAAATCACTGAGACCCTTGAACAAAGAGGCCTGGGACAAAAAGCCGTTTCTTACAAACTTCGTGACTGGGTATTTTCCCGCCAGCATTATTGGGGCGAACCTATTCCCGTCATTCATTGTGAAGATTGCGGCGAGGTGCCGGTTCCCGAAAAAGATCTGCCGGTACTTCTACCCAAAGTGAAAAATTACGAGCCTACGGAGACCGGCGAGTCGCCGCTTTCGGCCATCAAATCGTTTGTCAACGTCAAATGTCCCAAGTGCAAAGGGCCTGCTCATCGCGAAACCGATACCATGCCCAACTGGGCCGGCTCCAACTGGTATTTTATCCGCTATACCGATTCCAAGAATGCGCGCGCCTTTGCCGACCGCAAAAAAATGGATTACTGGCTGCCGGTGGATCTGTATAACGGCGGGATGGAACACACCACGCTGCACTTGCTTTACTCGCGGTTTGTCTATAAATTTTTATTCGATCAGGGTTTAGTGCCGGAGCCAGAGCCGTACAAAAAACGCACTTCCCATGGCATCATTCTGGCGGCGGACGGCCGCAAAATGTCCAAGTCGTTCGGCAACGTCGTCAACCCCGATTCAATCGTCAAAGAGTACGGCGCCGACACCTTGCGGCTGTACGAAATGTTCATTGCGCCTTTTGACCAGATGGTGCCTTGGGCGGAGCGCGGCGTAATCGGCGTGCAGCGGTTTTTGGAACGGTTGTGGAAATTCTACGGCACGAACGACTGGACGAAAAAGAGGCCGCCTGAAAATTCCAAAGTGCAGAAATTTCTCCACAAACTAATCGCTAAAATCACCTCGGATCTCACCGAAATGAAATTCAACACCGCGGTGGCCGCGTTCATGGAGACCCTTAATGCCTTGGAAGGAGAGGAAATGGTTTCCCGCAAGACGGCAGAAACTTACCTAGTGCTGCTGGCGCCATTCGCCCCGCATATCGCCGAGGAGCTGTGGCGGGGACTCGGCAATAAGTCTTCGGTGCACCAGCAATCCTGGCCCGCGGCGGACGAAAAATATTTGACGCAAGATACCCTCACTTTGGCCGTGGCCGTGAACGGCAAGGTGCGCGATACCTTGGAAGTACCGTCTAATATGCCGCAGAACGAAGTGGAAAATCTCGCGCTCGACCGGCCTAAAGTCGCCGTCCACTTAAAAGGCAAAACCATAGTGCGCACGGTTTTTGTGCCTGGCAAGATGGTCAATTTCGTGGTAAAGTGACGCGTAGCATCATCCTTGAACCGTTTTAGGATACGTTTAAGAGCATTGAGAAATGGGCCAGATCAGAAAATTCCAAAAAGCCGCTAACACCAACAAAGTCGCCAAGGGTTTTAATATTAGTGATGTCCATAAGGAGTTTTGTTTGCTCTACGGCGAGGTTGCCGAGGCGTTCGAGGCTTATAAGTTCGGGAGCAAGGGCTTAGGCGGGGAACTGGCGGATGTGGTGATTTATCTATTGGGACTTTCCGAAATGACCGGCATTGATTTGGAAAAAGAGGTTGAGAAGAAGATAAAAATTAATCGCGCCCGGAGGTACGCCGTTTCGGGGCGAGGGCATAAGCGGGTAAAAAAATAATGCAAGCAGTCATCCTTGCGGCGGGCCTCGGGACCCGAATGGGGAGTTTGACCAAAGAGCGGCCGAAGCCGCTTTTGACGATAGAGAACCGTACTTTGCTTGAGCATAATCTTTTGGCCTTGCCCAAGGAAATTGACGAGGTGGTTTTGGTCGTGGGGTATTTGAAAGACCAGGTAATGGCGGCGGTGGGGCAGGAGTTTTTGGGAAAAAAAATCAGGTATGTTGTCCAGGAGGAACTCTTGGGCACAGGGCACGCGTTATCGCAGTGCAAAGATGTTTTATGCGGACGATTTTTGCGAAT
>JAMDAJ010000028.1:10264-10583 GCA_023485925.1 Patescibacteria group bacterium | reverse complement strand
TTTGCGATTGCGCTTTTTGCGTTTTGAACGAATAAATGTCATGCGATAAATTTAATGTGCTGCTTCGGAAATCGGTCAGCAGAAAAAAGTACAGTTAAATTTTAGATTATTTTTTTCGTTTGTCAAATACCCTGTCCGAAAGTTTTGAAACTGCGCGCTTGCCGGCGCGCCTTCGCGACTTTTTTCAGCTTCCCCTTCTCGAGCTGTATGACCAGCCGAGGTACCAGCAGATCGATCGCCGCGTACATATCGGCGTCCTCGATTTCCGCGCGGTAAACGCGCTTGCCGGCGTCTAAATTGACCTCGGCGCGAAAAACCG
>JAMDAJ010000028.1:0-10254 GCA_023485925.1 Patescibacteria group bacterium | reverse complement strand
TGGATCTTTACCCCGAATTTATCCAAGTGCTGGAATTTGCTTTTGACGTACGCTTGCAAGGCGGGCGTTAAAGCCAGCCGGGTGCCTTTGAGAACAATTTTCATTTGTCGTGGTTAATTTTTGAAAAATCACCGACGTATTTGATTTCTTCTTCCAGTTTGATATGCAATTTATCTTCGCATGATTTTTTTACGAAGTCAATGAGCTGTTTGGCGCCTGCGGCGCGCGCGTGGCCCAAATTCACGAAAAAATTGGCGTGTTTAACGGAAATGCGCATGCCGGAAAGTTCAAAGCCCTTGAGTCCCAGGCACTTGTCGATAATGAACCCGGCGGATACAAAACCGTCGCGCAGACCTTTTTCCCAGTCCGGACAGACCGCGGATAACTGTTGCGCGTTTTCGGGTGTAGGCTTTATCGCCTTAAAGGTGCTGCCGGCCGTGCCGGTGCCTTGCGGCTGCTGGTCGATACGCTGTTTAGTGTTTTTTTGGACTTGTTCCCGGATGGCCGCAATTACCTCGGGCGGCACGGCTTTGAGTTTGAAAGCGGCCCGAAGAAGCACTTCGCCGGTCTCTTGCAGCCGAGAATGGTCGTAATCGAAACGAAAATAATCCTTTTCCCTTGTATGTATGCGGCCGTGTTTATCCAGTGTTTCCGCGCGCAAAAAAATTTCGGCCGTGGAGCTGCCAAAACAATTGGAATTGCCGCAGACCGCGCCCCCGACCGTACCCGGCAGCCCGACCGCCCATTCCATGCCGGCGAGATTTTGGTCAAGACAAAAAACCGCAAGGCGTCCCATGGCGACACCCGCGTCAGCCCATACAATGTCTTGCTCCCGCGTTATCGAACTGGTGGCGATCTTTATCACAAGGCCGGGGAAACCTTTGTCCGAGACCAGAATGTTAGTGCCGCCGCCCAGAATGAACACGGGGATTTTAAACCCACCCGCCAGTTTTATCGCGGCGGCAACAGTTTCGGCGTTCGTTGCCTCAATGAACCACCGCGCCGGTCCGCCGATGCGCCAATTCGTCAGTGGTGCCAACGGTTTTTTTTCTTCTATCAAAAGTCCCGCTTTCTTTCCGATTTTGCTAGGGTCGGATGCTCTCATAACAAGACGTCTTCCGCGATTAAGGCTTCAGCGAGCTTGTAAATATCGCCCGCGCCCATTACCAGAACAATGTCGTACTCGGCTGAGAGTTTGCGCGCGAGCAACAATGCTTCGTCCCGGTTTTTTGCGTAATAAGACTCGGAAACGAACTTGGAAATCTCGATCAGCAAATCCTTGGAGCTGATTTTCGGACTGTCCGCGCCATCCCGACCGGCCACGTCGTAAATCTCGGAGAGGATAAGACCGTCGGGCGCTGCGAGTTTTAGTGCCTCGATGAATTCTTTGTGAAAAAAATTCGTGCGGGCGCGCTGATGCGGCTGAAAAACCAGCAGAATCCTTTTGCCGGGGAAAAACTCGCGGGCTCCAACGACGGTTTCCAACAAGGCGGTGGGATGGTGCCCGTAATCGTTGATGACCAGGGAGTTTTTGTAGGTTCCCAGGATCTGAAACCGCCGCCAGGTCCCTTTGAAGCTCTCCAACACGGGTTTCATGACCGAAAAAGGGATATCCAAATCCGCCGCCGCGGCAATGGCGGCGAGGGCGTTATAAACGTTAAAGAGACCGGGGACCTGCAAACTGAATTGAGATTTTTTCCCGCGGAGATTGATCTCTACTTCGACTTTCATTTTTGAAGTTTTGATATTCAAAAGCTTTACCGTGCCGGAAGCTCTGCCAAAACTGGCGATACGAGGATGACTCACTTCTTTCATCACCGCGGCGGCGCCAATGTCGTCTTTGTTGTACACCAAAAAGCCGTTCTCCGGAACTTTGGCGATAAGCTCCCCGAATGCTTTATAAATATCCTGCAGATCTGTAAAATAATCCAGATGATCGGCTTCCACGTTCGTGATGACCAAGCCAAAAGGCATAAGCGACAGGAATTGGCGCTTTAATTCGTCAGCTTCGACCACCAGATACCGCCCTCTTCCCACGCGCAAATTTCCGTACCAAGCGCCGACCGCGGTGCCAACGAAGACCGTCGGGTCAAGCCCCGCCGCTTCCATTATCAACCCCAAAAGCGTGGTGGTGGTGGATTTCCCGTTCGTCCCCGAAACCGCTATGGTTTTAAAGGCCTGAGTGATTTTGCCTAAAAGTTCAAAATGGGAAAGTATTAAAATCCCGCGCTTTTTAGCTTCGATAAGTTCGGGACAGGTTTCGGGAATAGCCGAGGAGAAAACCACCAGGTCGCACTCTTTGGGAACGTTTTCCGCCGCGTGTCCGACTTTAAAATCCAAGCCCAGCTTGGCCAATTGCTCCGTGAATTCGTTGGCTAAGAGGTCAGAGCCAGAAACGACTTTCTTTTGAAAGAGAAAATACTTGGCCAATCGGGACAACCCGACCCCGCCGACTCCGATAAAATGTACGTGTCGATATTCGGGAGGATTCATATTTTTTGTTTACGGGCACAAGCGGTGAGCAGCGTCGCGATCTGTTGCGCCGCCTGAGGCGTTTGTAATTTTCGAAGGCAGGCGCGCATATATTTTTGACTCTCCGCGTCGAACAGAAGCTGCCGTAGCAATCTGATGAATTTATCCGTCGTAAAACTTGATTCCAATAAAACTACGGCCGCTCCCTTACTGAAGAAGTATACGGCATTTGCCTCCTGATGGGAATTGGGTATAGGGACCAAAACACTTATTTTTTCCCGCGCTACAAGTTCTGAAATGGTGGAAAACCCCGCGCGGCTGACGATGATATCGGCCGCCGCAAAAGCGTAAGGCAGTTCATCTTTGAGAAATTCGTAAACGTGGTAGCGCGGATTGGAAACAAGAACCCCGGGTTTGTCGGCTCCCGTCACGTGGATGACTTGGAAAACCTGCGTGAGTTTTGGCAAAGCAAGCGTAACGGCCTGATTCAGACGGCGGGCGCCGCCTCCCCCGCCCAGCACGAGCAAGGTCGGCAGATCCGCTTGCAGCCCGAAAATCTTCTGTGCTGTCGCCCGCGTGCCCTTCAAAAGGTCTGCTCGCACTGGATTGCCGGTGTGAACGACTTTGGAGATCTTGCGCTGTCGAAATAGCCCGCTTGCGGTGGAGAACGATTTTACCGACTCCGGCAGCGCGACCGTGATTTTTGCGGCGATCGGCGCGACCAGGCGATTCGACAAGCTCACCACCACATCCTGCTGGTGGATGACCACGGGAATACGGAGGAGAAACGCGGCGTAAGCGACCGGAACTGAAACATAGCTACCGGCGGAAAACAGGGTGTCCGGACGGTTTTGCGCCAAGACGGTGAGGGCTTTGAAAAAACCGAACAGCGTAAGAAAAATATCGACTAAATTACGCCAGGAAAAATACCTGCGCCATTTGCCGGCCGGGATATGGAAACGACGCAGGGACAATTTGGAAAGCAGCTGCCGCTCCGGCAGGGAGTTGCCGCCGAAATACAAAAATTCGGCCTTTGGTTCCTGACGTAAAATTTCCGTTCTAACTGCCAAAAGCGGCGTCAGCGGTCCTCCGCTGCCTCCGCCGACCAACCCGATTATGAGGGGATGTTTACTCATTGTATTTTAAGTGCGGACAAATAAATTTTCTCGGTCAACTCCGCGGTTTTTTCCCAGGAAAACCGACGACTGTTTTCAAGCGATTTTTGCGAGAGCCTCCGCCGCAGCTCCTCATCTTTTAGAATCGTCTCGAGCGCCTTTTGCATGTCGGCCGGATTCTCCGAGTCAAAAAATACGGCGGTCGACCCAAGTGTCTCGCGAGCAACCTCGATATTCGAGCAAGCGACCGGCAAACCGCTGGCTTGGGCCTCGATCGCCGTTAAACCAAAACCCTCCGAAAGCGAAGGATTAACGTAAAGCTCGGCGGCTTGGTAGATTATACGTAGGTCATCGTCGGAAATTTTGCCAGTCGCGATGATAGCCGCGGCGTTTTTGACCCCGAAAATTTGCTCTTTTATCCAAGGGTAGTGTTCATCCTGGGTGCCCACCAAAACCAGCTGATGTGGGAAACCCTTTAGTTTGAGAGCATCGAAAACTTTGGTCAGCTGTGGCAGGTTTTTGTACCGGCGCCATACCCCGACGGCTAAAATGTAGGGGCGGCGTATGCTGTATTTTGTTAAAACACGCTCGATGTCAGTCAATGCGGCTTTTTGGCCGTAAAAAGCGGCGACACCTTCGTGCACGACAGAAATTTTTTCCGGCGGGATACGCAAGTAATATTCAATATCTTTTTTTGTGTGTTCGGAAACGGCGATGACGGCTGAAGCTTTCTCCGCGGCTTTTTTAATGATGGTCCGGTAGCCCCAGCGGTAATAAAAATTACGCTTTTTACTGCCCGGAAATTTGTGATGAATGAGATCGTGAATGGTCATGACGTATTTTCCGGGGTAAAAAATCGGAACGTTGAAATTTGGGAAGTGCACGAGGTCGAGTTTTTCCCGGGCAAGCAATGCCGGCAGTTTGAGCTGTTCCGCCAAAGAATAATACCGAACGTCCAGCATGCGGCAGGCGCTGTGGATACGGGAAAAAACTTCGTACTGTTCCCGGCTGAAAACCGGATGGAAAAACAGGCGATAATCTATCGCGGACCGGCGCTTTAAAAGCGCTTTCACGAGTTCGCTCACGTAAGTGCCGATGCCGAAACCCGTCCCCGCCATACGCATGTCAATGCCGATCCTCATATGTTTTCATCCGAATTAAACACGGAAGTGAATTGAACTATGATATTCCGGGTCTTGCCCCGTAGTGCCCGACGAAGGCGGACTACTACCGGGGTCAATGCCGGTCCTCATACGATTTTTTCCGGACTTAATTTTTGAAAAACTTCCAAAACGCCCGCCGCGGTCTTCTCCCACGTAAAATCCTTGGCCCGCCGCAACCCCAGGTCTACACAGTGCCGTGCAAGCGCCTCGTCTCTCAAAAGAGCCTTTAAACTCATGGCGATCTGGGCGGCGTCGTAAGGGTTAACGTAGATCGCTGCATCCTCTAAAACCTCGTGAAAACTGGAATTATGCGCCACCACCACGGGCGTGCCGCAGGCCAGGGCCTCCAGCGGCGGGAAACCGAAGCCCTCAAAAAAACTTGGGAACAGCACGACTTTGGCCATGCGATAAAGCGGGGCCTTTGCCGTTTCCGGCACGCGGCCGAGCAGCTTTATACTTTGGCGGTAAGGCGAACGGTCGAGACGGCGGAGAATTTTTTTGTAAAGCCACCCCAGACCTCCAGCTAACACAAGTTCCAGAGGCGCATCGCATTTGGCTTTGACGAGCTCGAAGGCCCGGATGATGCCGAGAATATTTTTGCGTGGCTCGATGGTTCCCAGATAGAGCACGAAGGGTTTTGAAAGGCCGTACTCCAGCCGGAATTTATTTTCTTCGTTCGCGTCGCACCTTGAATGGTAAAGGCGGTGGTCAAGCCCAGGGTAAACCACGGATATCTTGCTTTTCTCGATCTGAAAAGTTTCAATAAGATCGTCCCGGGTGGATTTCGAAACCGCAATGACCGTCGACGCTCTCTTGCAGGCGGAACGGTCAGAAACGAAAGAGTGCCACAGCCGTTGTTTCCAGGAAAAAAAGTGCGGAAAGTGCACGAACGACAGATCGTGCATCACCACGACCAGCCGACAGCGGGCTGAAAAAGCGGAAAAAAGGTAGCGCGGCGAAAAAAATATGTCCAAACCGCCCAACAGCCGGTCGATCTTCGGATAATGCAGAAAGAGGAAACTTAAATTTAGCAAACGGTTGGGCAAACGGAAGGTTTTCAAAGTGATATCGTTGCCACCGGCGAACGATAGTCGCGGAACCGGACGGTGATGGGAATTGTAAAACAGCAAATATTTATCGGGGCTTTTGATATTCAAAAGCGCCTGGATGAGATTTTGGGAGTAGACTTCCACGCCGGTGGTCCTCCCCTGTTGCAATGTCCGAAGGTCAATGCCGATTCTCATATTTTACCCTGCATAACACGTCGAAGTTTATTGAACGTCGGGATTGCGAGTCTTGCCCCGTAGTGCCCGACGAAGGCGGACTACTACCGGGGTCAATACCAATCCTTATGATTTTTGGGATGACGCGCGTTCGACCACTTTTGAAATCGCCGCTTGGAATCTTTGCCGAGAATATTTTTCCGCTTCGGCCCGCAAAGCAGCAACGGCGTAGTATTCACTCCGAAATCCCTGCAAGGCCCCAGAAAGCGCGGCGCTGGTCTGTGCAGTGAAAAATTTCCCGGTTTTGCCGTCACTTATAAACTCTAAAGCGCCGCCGGCCCGGTACGCGATAACCGGCGCGCCGCAGGCCATCGCCTCCACCATCATCATGCCGGCATCCTCCAAAGCCGGGAAAATTAAAGCCGTGGCGTTCTGATACAATTCGCGGAGTTTTAAATCGGAAACGCGGCCGAGGAATTCGATATTAGACGAGTTGTAAAGCCGTTTGAATTCGGCAAGCCGGCTGCCAGCCCCGGCGACTTTTAATTTTTGCCCCGAATTTTGGAAGGCCTGCAGCACGATGCCGGTGCATTTGTACGGCTCCATTCGGCCGGCTGTTAAGAAATAATCCCGCGAGGGCCGTGGTGCGGGAACAAAAAAATTCGTGTCGACGGGCGGGTAAATTATCTCGGCGGTCCGGTGATAATATTTGTCGATGCGCCGCTGCACTTCTTTGGAATTGGCAAGGAAACAGGAAACGCGCTGCGCCGCTTGGTAATCCCACGCTTTCATTCTGGTTAAGTAGCGCCTGGCCGCCCATTTGATAACGCGCGGGTACGGAATGGAGGCAATGTAATCTTCGCTTTCGCTCCAGAGGTAGCGGGTGGGTGTATGGCAATAGCAGATGTGCGGAATATTTTTGGGGACGAAGACGCCCTTGGCGAATGCGGAAGCATCCGAAAACACCAAGTCGTAGCCGGACAGGTCAAAATTTTCGACCGCTTTCGGCATCAGAGGCAGATACCATTTGTAAGACCAAAATCGGGGCAGCCGCTGCAAAAAACTCGGGCGGATGTCGATATGCGCGTATCGTCCTTCCGTGGCCGTTTCATCGTAAAGCGCGGTATAAACCGGTGCCTCGGGGAAAATTTCGAGCAATTCATCCAAAACCCGCTCGGCGCCCCCCAGCTGGGTAAGCAAGTCATGGACCAAGGCGACTTTCATTTAGAACTGGTTCTTAATAATCCTCGCCTCGGTGATGCGGTTTGAACAAAACCCAGGCGGTTTTCAAAAGAATCGAAAGATCCAAAACTAAAGACCAGTTTTCCAGATAAAAAGTGTCCAGCCGCATCTCTTCCTCAAACGGCAGTTCGGGAATGGCCGCCTGCGTCACCTGCGTTAGACCGGTGATGCCGGGTTTGATGGTGAACTGACGCTTATACTTTCCCCGGTAGCGTTCCACCTCGTCTAAGACGTGCGCCCGTGGTCCCACGAGACTCATATCGCCCATCAACACGTTGTAAAGCTGGGGCAGTTCGTCAAGCTTGGTGCGGCGGATGAAGCGGCCGAAACGGGTGACGCGTGGGTCGTTCTTGATTTTTAAAAACGGTCCGTGTCGCGCGTTGTCTTTCCACAACTGCGAACGCATTTTTTCCGCTTCCTGCCCGCCGTATTCCTCGCCTACCGAAAGATTTTGGTACATCGAGCGGAATTTGTAAAAACGGAAAGGCCTGTTCTGACCGAATCGTTCTTGCACAAAAAGCGCCTTGCCGGAGGAATCGAGTTTTATCCCGAGATAGACCAATAAAAACAGCGGGCTGGTAAGGATAAGCGCCAGCGCGCTCAAAACAATGTCGGCGAAGCGTTTGACCACCCGCCCCCAGCCGGAAAGCGGCGTGGTGGAGAGTTCGATGACCGGCACGCCTGCAATGGAACTGGCGCTCAAGTTGGTCTGCTGCGATTCGATGATGTCGGGAACGTAATCGAATTTGATGCCGTAGTCGCGGGTAAAATCCAAAATTTTATCCATCACTGGTCGCGAAAAAACCGAGCTCACTTGCAAGATCTCGTCGATGCCGGAGGCAGAGCGGATCGCTTCGAGTTCTTCGAGGATGCGCTCGGACGGGTACAGCACGGAGATCAGTTCGTAGCCAAGGACCGGCCGGCGTTTAATTTCGGAAATCAAATTGAAATCATTGCCCTTTTCGGCGATCAACACCAGCTTGTGCAGCCCGATGCCGGATCGCAAGAACAGCCGTTCGGTAAGCAAGATCGCGTAGCGGCCGAAAGCCACGAACGCGATGCCTAATATCCAGGCCATCAGAATTATCAGGCGCGAAGGGAATAAGTCCTGGTTGAAGAAATACGCGGCGATAAAAATGGCCAGTCCCGTGGAAACCGCGACGGCGATTTTTAGAAAAGTCTTCCAGAATTTTCGGGTGCTTTTAAGATTATAAAGTCCGTAAAAAGCCAGGATGATAAGCAGGTACGGGATGGCGAAAGCGATATAGCCCGAAAAGCTTTTTAGACTTAAATTGAACAGAATGGGATACTGCGGGAAAAGATTCTCCGCGCGGTAGCGAAGCAGGTAACTTAAAATCCCCGCCAGATAAAGCATGGCGGAATCCACAAAAATCGAGAAGATATTGAAAGCCAGTTCCAGTTTCTTCATCTCAAAGAATTATATCATACCCGGGAAAAGCGTGTATTTTCTTCGGTTTATGACGAATTTGACAGCAGTAGTGGTTTATGTTAAAATCAGTCCGCCGGTGAAAACCGGCATTGGCACGCAAGACAATCGCCCCGCGCATAACACATAGTTATCTCACGGGGAGGAAAGTCCGAACACTAATTCGGTGATAGGATATTCGTCACTGAAAAACGGTAGTGGGTAACGCCCATCGCCCGCAAGGGTAGAGATGCGAACAGAGACGTTCGGTTCCGAAAGGAATCGAACGCCCGGTCGAATGGCCGGGCGAGTCCTCGAATTAAGCTTGAGGTCGGAAGATCCCAAGCGAAGTCGGGGGGTGAAACGGCAAAACTCTTACTGGAGTGCAAGGTTTGAACACCGCAAGATCCCGACGGTAACGTCGGGACCAGACAGATGATTGTCGGCCCGAGCGATCGGGCAACAGAATTCGGCTTACCAGCGCGCCAAGCAGAAAATCCCCGAAAGGGGATTTTTTGTTCGAAAAAGCAAAACGACTCCCCTTTCGGGAAGTCGCTTCGATCTATCTGTCTAAACTTTTTCCGTCGCGCCTTCCATGAAATTTTCGTATTCTTCCTGACGCGCCTCCCATTCGCTCTTGAGTTGTTTCAGCGCAGCCGGGCTACCGACAGACTTGCGCAGAGCTCTTTCGTATTCTTCTTTGGCGGTTTCAACTCGAAGCCGCATGATATCTTGGTGGGCTTCGAGGGACCCCATGGACTCGTTGTATTCTAAGGGCCTGGGCATACTTTTGAAATTAATGTTGTTGTTACCACACTAATTTTTTGCAAAGGTACTTCGCTAGCGCTTCGCCCACTTTGGTGCTCGGCGCAAGCGCCTCCGCTCCGAAACCCCTGCCTGCGGCAGGCAGGTTGCGGTTTCGGTGCTTCCACTTCGGGAAAAGACTTTCTTTTCCCGACCCCTTTTTTGTCCACATTGGGTTCGCGGATTACCGCTTGGCCCACTGTGGACCACGGCGCGCGCGTTTTAAGCCCGGCTTCTTTCTTTCCTTGACGCGGGGGTCGCGGGTCAAAAAGCCGGCTTTCTTAAGCGTGCGTTTGTCCTCGGGATTTCGTAAGATCAAAAGGCGGGCGATGGCGTGGCGGACGGCGTCGGCTTGCGAGTGGATGCCGCTGCCGCTGACAAAAACCTCAAAGCCCAGTTCCTTTTCCAAGCCCAAAAGCGAAAGCGGCGACAGCACGGTTTTCTGCAGGTCTTTGGTCTGAAAATACTTGCCGAACGGGCGCTTGTTAACTTGGAATTCGGCCGAGCCCGGAAAAGCGCGCACTTTGGCCACGGCGGTTTTGCGCCGGCCAATGGCGTACAAATATTTCTCCCGTTTGGAAACGGCGGGTTTTTCTTCCGGCGCGGCGACCGGGGCTTTCACTACGTCCGGCGTCGGGATTTTTGGAGTTTCAACTAGACTTTCCTTTACCGTTTCAACCGCCGCTGCCCCAAAACGCGGCCCGCAAAGTATTTGAAGTCCTAGGCCCAAAATACAAAGAGCGACCGGGCGGTTATTTACGGATGACCAAAGTCGGGAATTCCAAAGACGGCACTTCTAAAGTTCAATT
>JAMDAJ010000063.1 GCA_023485925.1 Patescibacteria group bacterium | reverse complement strand
ACCTACCGGGTGGCGAGCTGAAAAAGCAGACAGACCGCCGCCAAAAATACCACCCCCCATTCCAGCGAAATTAACGCGTTCAAATCGTTGAGCGCCGGCGTATTTTTTTGTTTCGCGCGCGACCGGTTGAGCATATATAAACTTAAGCTACAAGTTGCGGCCTTACTCCGCCGCGGCCGGCTTTTTGGTTTCTTTCTCCGCGCCCGCCTCGCCTTCGGCAGAATCGGCCGGCGCTTCTTTGACCACGCCTTCCACCGCCGACACTTCCTCTACGGGCTTTTCTTCCAAAGCCTTCAATTCCTCTTCCGACCGGGGCGGACTGACCTTGGCGATAATGTCCTCGGGCTTGGCCAGGACTTTCACTTTGGCGGAGTCAATGCCCAAATCCGCGACGGTCAAAGCATTTTCAAAAGTCTGCAATTTAGAAATATCCACTTCAAACACCGGCGGCAAATCCGCGGGCAGCGATTCGACTTCCAACTCGGAAATGTTCTTGACCAGCACCCCGCCTAAATCTTTGACGGCTTTGGATTCGCCGACGAACTTGATAGGCACATGGGTTTTGATCTTTTCGGTCATTTTCACCTCATAGAAATCCACGTGTTCAAGATCCCCTTTTAAAAAATGATGTTGCGCGTCATGAACCAGAACGGTGCGCGCTGGCTTGTTATCTACCACTAACTCGATAAGCGTGTTTTCCCCGCTTTTAGAATAGAGATCCAACATCTCCTTTTTATCCAATTCCAAAGGCAAAGACGCGACATTGTGACCGTACAATACCGCCGGAATTTTCCCGTGCTTGCGCAATTTATCTACCTGTTTGCCCAAAACGCTTCGGGTCTGAGCGGAGATTTTAAGGCTGACTTTCATAATGTCCTATAAATTTTAATTGAATTTACGCCACTCAACCTTACCAAAAAAAAACCGGACTGTCAAACCGCCCAAGCAGGCCCCGAATCGCCGCTTTTCAGGATTTTTTTTGCGAAAAAAAACTATTTTGAAAAAGTCGCAGTATGGCTTGCGATACTCTCCAATATACCGAGGCAGACCATGGCGGCTGACATAGAACTCCCTCCGTAACTGATAAGCGGCAGGGGGACGCCGGTTATGGGAAGCAATCCGATGTTCATGCCGATGTTAATTGTCGTTTGGAAGCGTAAATTCAATTAAAATTTATAGGACAAGAATAAGCCGAAATTATCGCCGGAATTCGCAGCGATCTTGATCATCCGGTAAAACCAGCCGGCTAAAGCGAGCAGCAAAAACCCCGCTCCGACAAAACCCAATTCTTCGGCCAAGGAAGCGAAGATGAAGTCGGTCTGGCGCTCCGGCAAAAACCGCAAACCCGAAACAATGCCCCGGGCCAGCCCGCGGCCAAAAATTCCGCCCGAACCGGTGGCGGTGATAGATTGCAAAGCGTTATAACCCCGGCCTTGCGGATCGGCCGTGGGGTCAAAAAAACTCAACAAGCGATCCTTTTGATAATCTTTTAAAATCCATACCCAAGCTACCGAGCTGATGATGACCATTGCCAGCAACAGCCACAACAGATGTTTTCTTTTCACCCCGGCGACTATCAGCATGCCCGACCACACGGCCACCAACACCAAAGCCGAACCCAAATCCGGCTGGAGGAGGGTTAGGCCCACGGGCACAGCCATCACTCCGGCGGAAAATAAAACGTTACGGAAACGGGACAATTGCCCGATCCGCTTCTGAAAGAACACCGCGAGGTAAATGATAAGGCCGATCTTGGCCAATTCTACCGGCTGCACTTGAAAAAACCCCAAATTGAACCACCGAACGCTGCCTTTGATATTCGGGCCAAAAAGCAGGACGGCGAAAAGTAGACCGACGGAAACGAGGTAGGCGGCGATGCCGACGTGGTATAAATGCCGGTAATTGATCGAGCCAAAAATTATCAGCAGCGCCAAGCCCAAAACAAAGAAAAAGATCTGCCGGGCCAGCAGCCGCGACGGATCGGAATCGGCGTACGTCATGGAATAGATCATGAGCAGGCCGATAAAACCTAACAATAGAGAAAGGCCGAGGAGATAAAGGTCGAAACGTCGAAAAAATAAAAAAAACCTGGACAACATCGTAAATGAAATTACACCGCTCGCCCTCCCCTAGCGCATATTATCGTAAACATCCTCGGGTGCGACTTCTTCGGTCAATAACGAATCTTTTTCAAGGAGATTCACTGACGCTTTGAATTCGACATTGGCCACGTCTTGGTAAGAAACCAAAAGCGGCCAGATCACTCGGAAAAAACGGGTTTCATCCACCCCGAGATGGTTTAAAACCGTGGAGTTGGCGCCAATTACCTCGTGCTTGATATTGTAGAGGAGCACGCCCATCTCCACTTCCGGGATAATATAAGGATTCTTGTTATCCAAAACGGCCGAGGTATAAAAATGGCCGGTGGAATCCTTGCCGAATTGGATCTGTTGATAAATGAAATTCAAGGAACGGATATCGCCGATTCTCGACCAGCGCTCCGGCAAGAGTTCTACTTTTACTCCGATGGGCTGGCCGTCCAGTTTCTGCGGGGGCATGAACAACAACCGCTCTTGCCCAGGCAGAACATAACTCGTCCCGGCGTATTCGCCCAAAGTCGCGTCTCCGCCGCCGGTCAGCACGAACCGGTATCGCAACACGCGAATGCCCAGATCGGAATTCGGATTGCCGACCCGCACGTAAGCGTAATAAGCTCCGTCGCCGGCGGAAAACACCTTTTTGTCGACCACCTGCAGATCCTTCGGCACCGGCGCCACGTAAATGATCTTCGGCGGAGTATAGTTGGCGAAAAGCAAATTGTAAAACGCCAGACGCAATACCACGACGAGCGGTATCATCAGAACGACGACCGTGGCCAAAATCACATAAAGATAGCGCGGAACTTGCTGCAGCGACTCCGCCGCCTCGACGATCTTTTCGGAAACCTCCAAATTTTTCTGGTCGGGTATAAAAACCATATTTATTTTGTCTTTTTGACTCCTTGTCTATCATTATACCAGACACGATAAATGAAGTATAATTGGCAGTGAGGGAGAAAAGAAACGGGGTTTCTTTTCGACCGAGCGAACCAATTACACCGTCAGATATAATAGGGTGTAAAGTTGGAATTTTTGGCCGCTCTTTACGCGGCCCAAATTCCCCGATTTTTTTGACAGAAACACGCGCGGGCCTTTCCGTTTTAATCCCTGTCTTTTCGAATCTTTTATGTTCACGCACTTACACGTTCACTCCCATTATTCGCTCCTCGACGGGCTCCCAAAGATACCCGATCTGGTTCGGTTCGCCAAAAAAAAGGGCTTTTTAGCTTTGGGCCTCACCGACCACGGCGCCATGCATGGCGCTATCGAATTCTACAAAACCTGCCGGGCCGAAGGTGTTAAACCCATCATCGGGCTTGAAACTTACCTGGCGCCGCGGGGGTTGAGCGTCAAAGAAGGGCGGCTGGAGGACAAGCCCTTTCATCTCACGCTGCTGGCTAAAAACTTCACCGGCTACCGCAACCTGATGCAACTTTCGACGCTGGCCCACATTGAAGGCTTCTACTACCGGCCGCGCATCGATTTCGAGTCATTGCGTAAGCACGCCGAAGGGCTCATCGTGCTTTCGGGATGTATAAGCTCCGAGCTTTCAAAAACCATTCTTGCCGGAAATGACGCGGCGGCAAAAAACATCGCCACTCGTTATAAAATCACTTTCGGAAGAAATTTTTACCTGGAAATTCAGAGGCAGAAAATTCATAACGACCCGGAATTTTTAAACCGCCGGGAAAAGCTCAACCAAAAACTCATCGACCTCGGCCGCGAGCTCTCCATCCCCTTGGTTGCCACCGCCGATTGCCATTACCTCAAACCCGAGGACGCGGAGGCACAGGATATCTTAGTCTGCGTGGAAACCGGCAAAACGGTGGAAGACACCGACCGGCTGGACATGCGCAGTACCGACTTGTCGCTCGCTTCAGCTCAGACCATGGAGAAACTTTTCGCCGACCTGCCCGAAGTGATAACCAACACTCAAATCATCGCCGACGCGGTCAATATCGAAATCCCGCTGCGCCAATGGGCTTTCCCGCATTTTCCACTGCCGGACGGAGAAACCTACGACCATTATCTGCAAGCTCAAGCCGAAAAGGGGCTGGCGGCGGCGTATCAGAACGATTTTGAAGACTTAAGAAAAACCCAACCCGAAGTCGTAAAGCGCCTGGAATACGAACTCGACATTATTTCCAAAAAAGGCTACTCCTCTTATTTTCTGGTCGTTGCCGACTATACTAACTGGTCGCGCGCCCGCGGCATTATCGCCACTACGCGCGGCAGCGCGGCCGGTTCGCTGGTGGCCTACGCTCTCGGCGTCACCACCGTCAATCCGCTCGCCTATCAATTGCCGTTCGAGCGGTTTTTGAACCTGGAACGGCCGCTACCGCCCGATATCGACATGGACTTTGCCGACTCACGCCGAGACGAAGTTTTGGCTTACGTCACGGAAAAATACGGCAAGGATAAGGTAGCGCAGATAGTCACTTTCGGCTCGATGCTGGCGCGCGCCGCCGTGCGCGACGTCGGCCGGGTCTTGGGCGTTCCTTACAGCAAATGCGACAAGATCGCTAAGCTTGTGCCTTTCGGCCGGCAGGGTTTTCACATGACCATCGACGAGGCGCTCAAAATTTCGCCCGAGCTTAAAACCGCCTACAACCAGGACGCCGAGACGAAAAAAATCCTGAATCTTTCGCGCCAGGTGGAAGGCGTGGCGCGACACGCCTCCGTCCACGCCGCCGGCGTGGTCATTTCCCCCACCCCGCTCACCGATTACACGCCGCTTAGAGCCGATACCGAAACCGGTACCATCACCACTCAATACGACATGCACTCGGTGGAAGACACGGGCCTTGTAAAAATGGATTTTTTGGGCATCCGCAACTTATCGATCCTCGGCTTATCCGTCGAAATCGTAAAGAAAACCAAAGGCGTCAACGTCGACCTCAACAGTCTGCCGCTCGACGACAAAAAAACCTTCGAACTCTTGGCCGAAGGCAAAACCACCGGCCTGTTCCAGCTGGGCGGCGAAGGCATGACCAAATATCTCAAGGAGCTCAAACCCACCAAGGTGCAGGACATCATGGCCATGGTGGCGCTGTTCCGCCCCGGGCCCATGGAATCCATCCCCGAATTCATCCGGCGAAAACACAACCCCAAGCTCGTCACCTATCTTGACCCAAAACTGGAACCTATCCTCTCCGCCTCTTACGGCATCCTTGCTTACCAGGACGACGTGCTTCTGATCGCCGTTCACATCGCCGGTTATACCTGGCAGGAAGCCGATGTACTACGCAAAGCCATGGGCAAAAAAATCACCCGGGAGATGGCCGAACAGAAGGAAAAATTCATCGCCGGCTGCATGAAAAACGGCCTATCCTCCGAAAAGGCCCTGAAGCTGTGGTCGTGGATCGAACCGTTCGCCGCTTACGGATTCGGCAAGGCGCATGCCGCCGCCTATGGCATGGTTTCCTACCAAACTGCCTATATGAAAGCTAACTTCCCCGTGGAATATATGGCCGCGGTGATGACGGCGGAGTCGGGCAACCTGGACACGATAGCCGAAGCGGTTGCGGAATGCGAACAGATGGGCATCACCGTACTGCCGCCCGACGTCAACGCCTCGCACACGACGCTCTTCCGATCTGATGATAAAACTATCCGGTTCGGCTTATCGGCGATAAAAAACCTGGGTTCGGACGTGGAGGAAAAAATCATCTCCGAAAGGAAGGCGGGGGGAAAATTTTCGACGCTTGCCGATTTTGTCACCCGCACGTTCGTAAAAAATTTCAACAAAAAATCCTGGGAAGCCTTGGTAAAATGCGGCGCGCTCGATGAATTCGCAGAGCGGAACCAATTACTTGCTAATACCGAAATGGTCCTGAACCTGGTGCGAAGCTACTTCAAAGAACGGGACGCGGCCCAGGACAGTCTTTTTGGGACTTCGCCGGCCTCTTCACTTAAACTCACTCTGCAACCGGCCGCGCCGGCCACTTCGCGCGAAAAACTCGCCTGGGAAAAAGAACTACTGGGGCTGTATGTCACTTCCCATCCGCTTGAAGAATACCGGCAGTCCTTGGAAGTCGGAGAGACCATAGCCGCGGCCGAAAAAAATCCCGCTGAACGAAATCTTGTAGTTTCCGGCATCATCACACGCTTAAAGACCATCCTCACCAAAAAGGGCGAACAGATGGCCTTTATGCAACTGGAAGACCTTTCGGGCAGCATTGAAGTCGTAATTTTCCCGCGGGCATTTGAGTCAGCGCGGGCGCTGCTCGAGCCGGACAAGATAGTAAAAGTGACGGGGAAATTTCAGCTGCGCGACGAAGAGCCAAAAATTTTGGCGGACAAGATCGAGGCTATCGCGCTCGACGCAGAAAAACCGGACTTTGTTCCCCCTTCAGCCGAAGGAACGCAGGGGTCGGGGGTGGAAAAACGCATGACCGTGAAAATTCCGGATAACGCCGACCCGGGTGTCTTTATGCGTTTAAAATCGGTTTTTGAAAAACACCCCGGCCCGGTGCGTATCGCCCTGGATATCCCCTCTCCCCACGGCCCGAAAAAACCAGTGCTGACGGATTTTTATATTGAGGTGGGCGAAGAAGTAAAAGTTGAAATCAAAAAAGCTCTCAACGCATAAAAAGAACCCGCACACCACTCTGTGCGGGTTTGAATATCTAAAGCGTCGAAGCGAACCGGCGGAGCTCGGTAAGCTTTTGAGTAGAATTCGGCGCTTCCAGGCGTTGCTGCCCATAAAAGTCGATCAAGAGCAGCAGCAAATACGCCACCTGGGTCCAAGTACTAGCCGTGTCCTTGGCGCCGTACGCTCCGGCCTTGATGAGCAACTGCGCGGTCCCGTCGTGGAAAAAAACTACTTCCACCTTATCCCTTTGGCTTATCCGGATCTCCGATCCGATGGTGTTCCCCCCGTCAAGCCGGAAATCGAACTCCCCGCCTTCCAGACCTCGCACGACACCTTCCAGAGGTGCCAGGAGGCCATTATGGATTCCTTCAATGGTCATCTGTCACCTCGTTGTGCCAAGCACTAATCTCGGCACGTCGGTTCAGCCCTAACCCATGACTGGTCAAGCAGCCCCGGGCGCACGCACGCACGGCGATGATTGCGGATGAACTCGAGTTTCGCTTCGCCTGCGTCGCTGGCGTTGTTAATACGTTGCTGTGTAATCACGCCACATAGTGTGCAGAAAACGAGGAAATTACTTCCGCTATTTGTCCTCTCTGGTCTCGGCACTATCTTTAGCATCGCCGCCTCCTCGTACGCCACAAGAGAGCTATCGCAACTACGGGCCAGCATATGACCATCAACGCGCCGAGCCACCGAGACGTCCGCAGAATGCTGAAGAATCCTCCCGAATCGCGCCGCATGCAGAGCCAAAGCGCCAATGCCGCCGCAACGCCGACCCACACAATGATGATTGTCTGGAGCAACCAAGTCATGAACCAATCGGTTTGAAACATCGCCGCCTCCTTTGTTGCTTGCACATTCTACCAATTGTGCTAGACTATTTGCAAGCGGCGCCGATCCGGCCCCACCATCCGGGAAGCCGCGCGCTCACTGGTCCGGCGTTATGGGACCGCAATGAAGTACAATATTTGGGTGGAACCCCCCATGAGAAAGGCCTTGTTGCCGCCTCACGGGGCCCAAAGCCAGACGTTTCGGTCTCGGCTTTTTAATTTTCACGAAAACCTTAATCAAAATCATATGCCACAAAAAGACGACCAACTAACGAAAATCCGCCATTCGCTCTCGCATTTGATGAGTATGGCCGTGCAGGAACTCTATCCCAAAGTCGGATTGGGCGTGGGGCCGACCATTGAGGACGGCTTTTACCAGGATTACGATCTGCCGGAGACTCTAGCACCTGCAATTTTGCCAAAGCTGGAAAAACGAATGCGGCAGATGATCGGCAAAAACATCAAGTTCGAACAGCACGATATGGATTTTGCGGAAGCTTTGAAACTTTACAAGCACGACCCTTACAAAACCGAACTCATCAAAGATTTGAAGGCCGCCGGCGAAAAAAAAGTGAGTTTTTACCGATCCGACTGGTTTGATAATCTCTGCGCCGGGCCGCACGTCAATTCCACCAAGGAAATCGATCCGGACGCTTTCAAGCTCACTCAAATCGCAGGCGCCTACTGGCGCGGCGACGAAAAGAACAAGATGTTAACCCGCATCTATGGCGTGGCGTTTGCGAATAAACCAGCGCTGGATGAATACCTTGTTAAACTTGAGGAAGCCAAAAAGCGCGACCACAAAATATTAGGGCCGAAACTGGACCTATTCACGTTTTCCGATCTGGTAGGAGCCGGCCTACCGCTTTTTACCCCCAAAGGCACGTTAATTCGTGATTTGTTGGATTCGTTGGTTTGGAAACTCAGACAAGCACGAGGCTACGAACGAGTAGATATACCTCATATCACAAAAAAGGACCTTTACGAGAGAAGTGGCCACTGGTCAAAATTTTCCAATGAACTCTTCCGCATCAACACGCGTGAAGGCCACGTGTTCGCGATGAAGCCGATGAACTGCCCGCACCATATCCAAATCTACGCCCGCAAACAATGGAGCTTCCGCGAACTGCCCCAGCGCTACGCATCGACTACAAAAGTCTACCGTGACGAACAGACCGGTGAACTTTCCGGTCTGGCCCGTGTGCGCTCCATCACCCAAGACGATGCCCACGTTTTTTGTAGGCTAAATCAAGCCGAAGAAGAACTAAATAAGATCTGGGATATTGTCCACGAGTTTTATGCCGCCTGCAAACTGCCTCTAAAACTCCGACTATCCTTGCATGACCCGGAACACCAGGAAAAATATTTAGGCGACAAAGCTCACTGGAAAGAAGCGGAGAAAATCCTGTTTAAGATCGCCAATGCCCACAAGACCGAATTCTGGGAAGCGCCCGGCGAAGCGGCATTTTACGGACCGAAACTGGATTTTATGGCCACGGATTCGCTATCTCGGGAATGGCAAGTGGCCACCATTCAACTTGATGTGAATATGCCGCGGCAGTTCGACCTCACGTGTGTCGCGGAAAACGGCAAGCCGGAACCCATTGTGATGATCCATGCCGCCATCATGGGCGCCATCGAACGTTTTTTAGCGGTCATAATCGAGCATTTCGGCGGCGCTTTCCCGCTGTGGCTGGCACCGGTGCAGGTTTCTGTCATTCCCGTTTCCGACAAATTCACCGTTTACGCCGAAAAATTGGCCGAAGAACTGCGGAGCAACGACTTAAGGGTGGAGGTGGACGAACGCAACGAATCGGTGGGCAAAAAAATCCGCGAGGCGGAGATGCAAAAAGCCCCCTACATGCTGGTGGTGGGCGAAAAGGAACAGGCATTGGGGAACTTGACCGTGCGCAAGCGCGGCGAAAAAGACCAGACGGGCGAAAAACTAGAAGCTTTCACCAAACGCTTGGAAAAGGAAATCAAAGAAAAAAGATAACGAATTGTGAAAAGTCGGAAAAATCGGGAAGCCCGCATTCAATCGGGCTCCCTGTTTTTTCAAATCCTTTTCTATACAAAACTTTCATACACAGTAGTATGCTAGTTTTGCCAACGGTTATTTGACCGAACTGATGATATCGTACGCCCACTCGATTTCCCTGCCCTGGTCTAGGATCTGCTCCGCTTCTGCAAGTTGTACCTGCTGTTTCGGGTTAGGAGCTTTTAAAACCGCGCGAACGGCTTCGAGCCGTTGTCTGACAAGCGCTTGATAGTTATCGCGATCCGCATCGGTGTTCCAATGTTTTTGGATAAGCGTCTTGATAGCTTTAGAATTATATACTTGGGCTGACACGGCAAAACGTGCAAGCTCACTCTGGTCGCCTGATGAGTTCCAGATTTGTTCTAGTTGCTGCAGACTTTGCTCATAAACTGACTGGATAGAGGAAATGTAGCGCGGGTCCAACAGAGCTAGCTGCTCGGCCATGAACTCCGAACGTGCTAGCTCCAGTTCGTACCAGCGGTCAGATGAACCAACGAAGCGAGCGCTTTGATTACCGATGGACAACTGCAAAAATTCTGTAAGTCGTCGCTCGGAATATTCCAAATGTTTAGCCTGTTTCGCCGGCGCCTCAAAGGTCAAAAAATTCACGTCTAGCCACTCGCCGGAAAGCTTTAGCGGATAATACAACGAGTTCGGCAGTATCGGCCGGTCGCGTAATACCAAAGCCGCCCCGCAAAAAACGATGACAACGACAATAAGCGCTATGATTAACTTCCTGCCCATATTTTGATAAAGTAAGTATAGCAAATTATTTATCCTTCGAGCGAAACGGAGTGAAGTCGAAAAATCCTCGACTAGCTCGAACAATAATATCGTGCGAAAAAAACTGCCACAAGAAGAATACCTCACCCGCGCCAAACGCCGGGAAATAAAAAAACGCCCGCGCATGAAAATGCACGGCGCAGGGCTACGTAAGCCCCGCAAACACACCGCCGGCGCAATCTTGAACATTAAGACGAAGTGAAGCCCCGCTCTGGCGTCATTTGCATTTCCTGATATGGCTTTCCCCCACTGGCGTTTCGGCTCCAACAAAATCATCGCAATCGTCGGGCCCACGGCCACGGGCAAAACCGACCTGGCTTTGAAATTGGCAAAAAAATATAACGGCGAAATCATCTCCGCCGACTCCCGCGCGATTTACAAAGGACTAAATATCGGCA
>JAMDAJ010000066.1 GCA_023485925.1 Patescibacteria group bacterium | reverse complement strand
TAGGCGGGAGTACCGAAGTGAAAATGATAACGGCGACTATCGGCAGCACATAGCGGTCGGCGTTCGGCACAGAAGCGCCCAAAAAATAGCCGGCCACGCTCATCCCGACGGCCCAGAAAAAACCGCCGCCGATGTTCCAGGCCAGGAATTTGCGGTAATGCATCTGACCCACGCCGGCAACGATGGGCGCAAAAGTCCGGATGACCGGCATGAAGCGCGCCAAAAAAATCGTCTTGCCACCGTGCCGCTCGTAAAAATCTTGAGCGCGTTGCAAATTTTTCTTGCTGAAAAATAGCGACTCCTCTTTGTTGAATATTGCCGGGCCCACGCGCTTGCCGAAAGCGTAACCCGTGCTGTCGCCCAACACCGCCGCCAAAAAACAGCCGATGGCAAGCGGCCAGATGCCCAAAAAACCCTGCGAGGCCAAAAACCCCGCGGTGAAGATAAGACTATCCCCTGGCAGAAAAAAACCGATCAAAAGTCCGGACTCGGCAAAAATAATGCCCCAGACCCCGAACATTCCCACGGTTTTAATTAACGCGACCAAATCGAAGTGCATGGAGCTATTATAACAAAAGACACTAGTTACCACTAATGCCTTTCTGACTTTCGATGATCTTAAATCTGCAATCGATTTACCCCTCGGCCTGCGCTCGGGGTGAAGCCCTGACGGGTTTCAAAACCCTTCGTAATCACGCACGATGAGCTGGGATTCGATTTGTTTGACGGTTTCAATGACCACGGCTACCACGATGAGCAAACTGGTGCCGCCAAAAGTCAAATTCGCCGATTGCGTGGCCGACTGAAACAGGAAAGGCATAATGGCGATGATGCCCAAAAACAACGCGCCGGCTAGAGTGATGCGGTTCAAAACTTTATACAAAAATTCCGCGGTCTGGCTCCCCGGCCTAAGTCCCGGAATGAAACCGCCCTGGCGCTGGATATTCTCCGCCACTTCATCAGGATTGAAGATGACCGCCGTATAGAAGTACGTGAAGACCACGACCAAAAGGAAATACAACGCATCGTAAAAGATGCGGTTGTTAAAAAGGTCCACGACGTAAGTAGCGGCGTTGGCCACGTAAGCGTTATTGGCGTGCACGAAAAAATTGGCGATGATGCCGGGGAACAGCATCACGGAGATGGCAAAGATGATGGGAATGACGCCGGCAGTATTGATGCGGAGCGGCAAGTGCGTGGACACGCCGCCGTAAAGCTTATTGCCGCGCACCCGCTTTGCGTAAGACACAGGGATATTGCGCTGGGCCTCGGTGATGACCACGACACCCGCGACCACCAAAAGCCCCACGATGGCAAAACCGATAAGCGTGGGCAGAGTGGAGGGATCGTAAGTTGCGAGCCCTTGTGATGCGAACTGCGGGATTCGCGCCACGATACCGGCAAAGATGATAAGGGAGATGCCGTTGCCGATGTTGTAATCGGTTATCCACTCCCCGATCCACATCAATATCATCGAACCGGCCGTCACGGACAAAATAGTGACGAACCAGTCAAAAGGCGAAAGCGCGGAAATCACTGGCGCGCTCCCGCCGCTCCCGCGCGTGAACAGCAAAATCGTGCCAAAGGCCTGCAAGGCAGCCAGCGGCACAGCGATATAGCGGGTGTACTGATTCAATTTTGCCCGGCCGGCCTCCCCGCCCTCCTTCTGCATCTCCTGGAGTTTCGGAATGAGGATGGTAAGAAGCTGGATGATAATGGAAGCGGTGATGTAAGGCGAAAGACCGATCATGGCGATGGACACGTTAGAAAGACCGCCGCCGGAAAAAATATCCAAAAGGCCAAAGAACTGATTCTGCTGGAAAAACGACCGCAGCTGGTTCACATCAATACCCGGAATGGGGATGTGCGCCAAAAAACGCGTTGCCGCAAGCAGCAGTGCCACCGCAATGATTTTATTGCGCAGATCGGGAAGCTTGAAAATCTGCAGGAATTTTTGCATTTGAGTAATTTAACTTACTCTTTTTTTTCCGCGGATGACTCGGCGATAACTTTCCCACCGGCTTTCTCGATGACCTCGCGGGCGGAAGCTGAAACCGGAACCATAACTTCCAATTCTTTGGTGAGCGTCCCGCCGGCCAAAATTTTCACCGGCTCGCGGTCTACCAAACCCTTGGCTTTCAAACTTTTAAAAGTCACTTTTTCTGCGTTTGTAAAAACATTCAGCTCCGAAACTTTAACGACTTCCGCTTCCGGACTGAGCGAGCGAAAACCTTTGCCGCGCAATTTCGGCGTCTGCATTATCAAAGTCGTCCGTCCGCCTTCAAAACCCGGACGGATGGAACCGCCAGAGCGGGCCGTCTGCCCCTTGCCGCCGCGGCCGGCAAAAGTGCCTTGTCCCGCGGCATTACCGCGACCCACGCGCTTGCGGGCTTTCCGTTTTACGACCGGCTTCAAATTGAAAAGTTCTATCTCCATATTATTATTTGTCTTGGACTTTTACCGGTGTTTTCAGCTTGGAAAAGGCGCCAAAGACCGCCTTCACGATATTTATCTTGTTGGACGAACCCAAAGATTTGCTCAAGATGTCCGAAATGCCGGCCGCTTCCACCACTGCCCGCACCGAACCCCCGGCAATAACGCCGGTGCCGGGCTTGGCCGGTTTCAATAGGATTTTGCTCGCCTTATACTTAAAAATCACCTCGTGCGGAATAGTACTACCGGTTATCGGGACCTTCAACATCTGCTTTTTTGCCGCGGTCGCCGCCTTGTTCACGGCTTCCGAAACGTCCGCGCCTTTTTTGACCGCCATGCCGACCGAACCTTTCTTATCGCCGAGCACAACGAGCGCCCGAAAACGCATACGTTTGCCGCCGGCCACCACGCGCGTCACGCGCGCAATATCCACCACGGTCTGGTCGAACTCCTTGCGTTCCCTTTGACGATTTTCGTGCGCCATAATATTTATCGCTTTAAAATTCTAAACCGCTTTCCCGGGCGCCCTCGGCCAAGGCCTGCACCCGGCCGTGATAAGCATAACCCCCGCGGTCAAAGGCCACCCGCTTAATGCCCAACTTCGAAACCGCGCTGCCGAATTCCACGCCCAAAGCCCGGGCCGCGTCCGTTTTCTTCTGCTTCCCGGTCTTGCCCTTCTTCATGCTGGTAAGCGACAACAGCGTCCGGCCGGAAACGTCATCGATAAGCTGGGCGTAAATGTGCTTCCCGCTTCTGAACACCGAAAATCGCGGGACGTCGGCCGTCCCAAAAAGCTTGGCCCTCACTCTGTGATGGCGTCTTGCGCGCGCGATCCTTTTTTTGCTGATATGTAGCGTCATATAAAATGGTTAACCGCCGACCGCTTTGACCACTTTGCCGGCCTTGCGGCGAATGACCTCGTCTACGTATTTGATGCCCTTGCCTTTGTACGGCTCGGGTTTGCGCTGCTGTCTGACCAAAGCGGAAAATTGTCCGACGAGCTGCTTGTCGATGCCGCTTACGGTGATGAGGTTTTTTTCCACCTTCACTTCCAGACCGGCCGGGATCGGCAGATCGACCGGATGGGAATAGCCCAAATGCATAGAAAGTTTGGTCTTGTCCGCGGTTGCCCGGTAACCCACCCCAACGATCTCGAGTTTTTTCACATAGCCACTCGATACGCCTTCGATCATATTGGCAAGCAGGGAATGCATCGTCCCCCAGAGTGAGCGTAAACGGCGGTCTTTCGGATCTTCGACCGACGTACTGACGCGGCCTTCTCCGACCGAAACCGTAACTTTCGGCACCAGTAGCCCAGTGAGTTTGCCTTTCGGCCCATTGACCGTAATCGAACCGGACGCAACCGCAACGGTGACGCCAGCCGGCAGAATTATGGGTTTTTTTGCTATCTTCGACATAAGCTCAAAAGATGATTTACCAAATTTGGCAGATGATTTCGCCGCCCAAGTGTTCTTTCCGCGCCTGCTTATCAGTATAAAGACCGCGCGAGGTGGAAACGATGGTTGCGCCGAAACCGCCTTGGGTGCGCGGCAAAGCATCGGCCCCCGCATAAATGCGCTGCCCGGGCGTGCTCACGCGCTTCAGGCCCGAGATCGCCGGCTTGGAATTTAAAAACTTGAATTTTAAACGCAGGGATTTCCGGTCGCCGGAAACAACCTCGGCCGCTTCCTCCAGCCAACCCTGTGCCGCGAGCATCCGACCCAGCTCGAACTTGAATTTCGAATATGGCAAAGTCACCTCGGTTTTTCCAGAAGCCAAGCCGTTCCTTATTTGCGTGAGCATGTCTGAGATTGGATCGGTCATTTCGAGTTCAAAAAATTAAAAACAATAAATTTGAAATTACCAGCTCGCCTTGGTGATGCCGGGGATCTCCCCGCGCAAGGCCAGCTCCCGAAAACAAATACGGCACAACTCAAAATCGCGCATGTAGCCGTGTTTGCGGCCGCAGCGCCAACACCGCCGGATCTTCCGGGTTGAAAATTTCGGCTTCCTATTCGCTTTTACGACCAAAGCTTTTCTCGCCATAGTATGATTATTTAGAGACGCTCTTAAGAGGTAACCCCAGGGCGCGCAGATAAACGATGCCGGCCTCGCGCGTCCGGGCCGAAACGGTAAGGGTCACCTGAATACCGAAGAGATGATCGACCGACTCCGCCGAAATTTCCGGGAAAGCCAACTGATCGCGAAATCCCAGGGAATAATTGCCCGAACGGTCAAAACCTTTTTCTTCCAGGCCGCGAAAATCGCGCACACGGGGCAGGGTGACATTGATAAGTTTATCCAAAAACTCGTACATCCGCTTTCCGCGCAAAGTCACCATCAATCCCACGGTTTGGCCCTCGCGGATCTTAAAGGACGAAATGGATTTCTTGGCCACGGTGGAAACCGGTTTCTGTCCGGAAATCGCCGCGAGGTCGCGGGTGTACTCGTCCACGACACGGGCGTCTTTGAGGTCCGATCTTAAGCCCACGTTCAAAACGATCTTAATAAGCTTCGGGGTCATGTTTAAATTCCCATACTTAAACTGCGCCGCGAGTTTCGGCCGGACATCCTTATTCTCTTTTTGCTGAAGACTCAACATGAAATCGACTTAAATAAGCGTTAAAAGACCCGCTGACATTTTTTGCACATTCGCTGCTTTTTGCCCTGCTCCGAAAGCTTGTACCCGATCCGCGTCGGCTTTCCGCAGTTGGGACAAACCAGCATCAAACGGCTTCCCGGCAGCGGCATCGGCACTAATATCTTCTGGCCTTTTTGCCGGCTGCGCTTAGGCCGCTCGTGGCGGGTAAGCAAATTCACGCCCTCCACCGTGGCCTGGGCAGTCTGGGGGTGGATCTTGATGATCTTGCCGGTCTTGCCTTTGTCTTTTCCGGCCAGGATCTTCACCATATCGCCTTTCTTTAACTTGAATTTGGGCATAAGTTTATAAAACTTCCGGGGCAAGTGAAATGATCTTGGTATAACCTAAATCGCGAAGTTCCCGGGGAACGGGTCCGAAGACGCGGGTGCCGCGGGGCTCCACCGTGTCTTTATTTATCAAAATACAGGCATTGTCGTCAAAGCGGATGTAAGACCCGTCGGCGCGGCGCAATTCTTTGCAGGTCCGAACAATAACAGCGTAAACCTTGTCTCCTTTTTTTACCTGGCCGTGAGGGCCGGCCACCTTCACGGAAGCCGCGACCACGTCGCCTATACCCACCTTCCGCCGCCGGTTCTTTCCGGAAATCGGAAAGACCGCCACTTCTTTGGCGCCGGTGTTGTCGGCAACATTCAATCGGGAGCGTAACTGGATCATGCTTTTTTAACTATCTTAAACTTCTTAGTGGCCGAATATGGTCGCGACGGCACGAACTCAACCTTGTCCCCCACTTTAAACCCATCATCCTCGTCGTGCACGACGTACTTTTTCACCGAATTATAGCGTTTGTGGTATTTCGGATGGACCTTAACCGACGTCACTTTTACCGTGGCGGTCTTAGGGGTTTTGTGCGAAACAATCTCGCCGACCATCGTCTGATAACTTTTCGGAGTTGTGGCTTCCATAAAACTTGATTAATTGGCTTTCAGGGCAAGCGAGCGAATCACGGTATGGATCCGGGCGATCTCCCGGCGCAAGAATTTCAGCTCCTGATTGTTCTTCACCTCGCGCCGGCTGATCTGAAAACGCAGATGCCGCATTTTTTCCTGCCGTTCAGAAAGCATCTTGGCAAGCTGCTCCAGATTCTTGGTCCGTAATTCTTTCGCTTTTAAAAACGACATACAATATTATTCCAGATAGTTGTCGTCCCGAGCGAACCCGCCATGGCGGGAGAGCCGAGGGATCCTTCACTTCTTTCAGGATGACAGCTTTTTATCATTAAATTAAGATTTGTCATTTGCTAACAAATACGGTTTTCATCGGCAGCTTGTGCGCCGCAAGTCGCATGGCCTCTTTGGCCTGTTCCAAATTCACGCCGTCCATCTCGAACAGCACGCGACCGGGCTTGATCACCGAAACAAAATGGTCCACCGCGCCCTTGCCGCCGCCCATGACGGCGCCGTGAGTGGTAACCGGTTTATCGGGGAATATCCTTATCCAAATTTTGCCACCGCGCTGAACGTAGCGGGTCATCGCGCGCCGGGCCGCCTCGATTTGACGAGCGGTTATCCAGCCGCCGGTTAGGGATTTGAGTCCGTAAGCGCCAAACGCCAAAGTCAGCGCGCCTTTGCTCTGCCCGGAAAAATTTCTCTTGTGATGTTTGCGATGTTTTACTCTCTTCGGCGTCAACATACTTGATTACAACGAATTATTTGGCCACTCCTACGGCCTTCTCCTTAAAAACTTCACCCTTATTTATCCAAACTTTCACGCCGATCGTGCCGTAAGTGGTAAAGGCCGTGGAATCGCCGTAGTCGATATGCGCGCGCAAAGTGTGCAGCGGGATGCTGCCGCGATACAGCCATTCGGCCCGCGCGATCTCCGCGCCGCCGAGTCTGCCCTGGATCCGGATGCGAACGCCTTTGGCGCCGGCCTCCATTATCTGTTCAATGGCCTGCTTTAAGGCCTTGCGGTGGGAAATGCGCTTCTCCAACTGGTCGGCGATGGAATCAGCCCAGACCTGCGCGGAAAGGTTCACCTGCTTTATCTCTTCGATATTGATCTTAAGGTTCTTCTTGAGCTTGAGTCGGTCTTTCAGTTCCTTTTTCAGTTCCTCAATGCCCCCGCCGGCCCGGCCGATTATCATGCCCGGCTTGGTGGTTTTGATGATGACCACCATGTCTTCGTTGAAGCGTTCTATCTCCACGCGGTCCACGCCCGCCTTGCGGGTTTTGGAAAGCACGAATTCCCGGATCTTCACGTCCTCTTGCAACGTCTTGGGAAAAGCATGCCGAGAAAGCCATCTGGAACGCCAGTGGTCGGTGATACCGAGACGCAGGACCTTGGGATTTATCTTATGACCCATAATATAGATTCAAACTTGGATTATTTCTTATCGGGCTTTGCTGATTTTACGGTCTTCTTCCGCGCGGCGCCTGCTTTCCCATCTGCGGACAAAGTCAGATTAACCACGGACATCCGGCGGTTGATGGGAAAGGCGCGGCCTTGGGCCCGCGGCTTATAACGCCTGCTCACCCGTCCGGTATCCACGGTAATCTTTGTGATCCACATCTTTTCCGGTTCCAGCTGAAAATTGTTGCGGGCATTCGCCGCGGCCGAATTCAAAAGTTTCAGTAACGGCTTGGCCGATTTCTTGCTGATAAAAGTCAAAACCTTCACCGCCTCATTAAACGTCTTGCCGCGGATGAGGTCGGATACAGCCCGCACCTTGCGCGGCGAAATATGCAGGTCGCCGAGTTTGGCCGTCGCTTCCGTGATATTCAATTTATCTTTGTCTTCTGCCATAAAAATTAATCAGCGTTCGAGATCCTTCTCTCCGTTCAGGGCCTGCCCCAAACTCGATTCAGGGATGACCCTGCGGGTCATTTCTTACCCTCTTCGGGCTTGGCCGTCGCCGCTTGCGCTTTGGCTTTCTCGGCTTCCGCCGCTGCCGCTTCCTGCTCTTTAGCCATACGGCCGCCGTGGCGGAGGAACTTGCGCGTCGCGGCGAATTCACCCAGCTTATGCCCCACCATCTCTTCCACGATCTTCACCGTGGTAAAAGTCCGGCCGTTATGCACGTCAAAGGAAAAGCCCACCATTTCCGGAGAGACGGTCGAGTCGCGCGACCAGGTTTTAATGGGCTTGCCTTCACCCGGCCGCACTTTGGACATCTTCTTCAAAAGTTTCGGCTCGATGAACGGATTTTTTTTAAGTGAGCGGGACATAAAAGATGATTATTTTCTGCGCTGCAAAATGAATTTATCGCTGTACTTATGCTGCTTACGAGTTTTGACGCCAAAGGCGTGCTTGCCCCAGGGGGTTTTTGGATACTTCATCCCGATGGGGTTATGACCTTCGCCGCCGCCATGCGGGTGATCCACCGGGTTCATCGCCTTGCCGCGCACCGTGGGCCGAAAACCCATGTGGCGCATCCGGCCGGCTTTCCCGATGCGGACGTTGATGTTGTCGGAATTCGATACCGAGCCGATGGTACCCCAGGCCGAGGCGGGCACTTTGCGGATTTCCCCGGAAGGCAATTTCAAGTTGGCCATGCCGCCTTCCACCGCCGCCACCACCACGTACGCGCCGGCACCACGGGCTAGTTTTGCCCCGCCTCCGGGAAACAACTCTACGTCGTGCACAAAAGTTCCCACGGGGACAAGGGACAAGGGCAGACGGTTGCCGGGCTTGATGGGGGCATCGGTTGCCGTGATCACCTTGTCGCCGACTTTTAACCCTTCGGTGGCTGTAATAAAACGTTTCTCCCCGTCAGCATAGGCGACAAGCGAAATAAAAGCGCTGCGGTTCGGGTCATATTCAATGGTCTGCACTTTGGCCGGAATGCCGAGTTTCTCGCGCCTAAAATCCACTTCGCGGACGATTTTTCTAGCACCCCCGCCGCGATGCCGCACGGTGATTTTCCCGGAATGATTGCGGCCGGCGGTTTTTGCCTGTGCCATCAACAATCCTTTGGGAGTTGCGACGTTTTTCTTCAAAACTTTGGCATACTCAATCACCGAGGTTTTCCGTCGGGCGGGAGTAGTCGGTTTGTAAAGCTTGAACGCCATTTTAAATGTTATCGATTAATCCTTCGATCTTCTCGCCCTCGCGCAGGCTCACGATAGCCTTTTTCCAGGACCGCGTGCGCCCGGTCGCCCGGCCATAACGGCGGGCTTTGCCGGCAAACCT
Organism: Patescibacteria group bacterium; assembly: GCA_023485925.1. GTDB lineage: Bacteria > Patescibacteriota > Doudnabacteria > UBA920 > 2-01-FULL-50-11 > JAMDAJ01. The sequence goes on along the minus strand of JAMDAJ010000066.1, from coordinate 1,659 downwards.
CAAAATATTCACGTCATTGACATGCACGTCATAAACCTTTTCCACCGCTTTCTTCACTTCCGGCTTATTGGCGCGGTCGTCCACCACAAAAACGTATTTGCTCTCTCGCGATAGCATTCGGGCTTTTTCGGAAAACTCCGGGCGGACAAGCACGCGGAAGGCCCGACCGGTCGAGGCTTTCAGCGCCACGGGCTTCTTGGCTTTCTCCGCCGCCGGCGCCTCTTCCTTCACCATATCCAAAACATTCTCGGAAGATTCCGTTTCGCTTTTCTTCTTTCCGGAAAATTTCTTTTCCGGCCGCTGACCCTTCTTGAATTTGAACTTGTCGAAAAGTCCCATATATCAATGAATATTATGTCATCCTGAGCGGAGCGAAGGATCTCGTACTTGTCTGCGATGAGATCCTTCTCCGCCTAAGGCGGGTCAGGATGACGCTAACGCGTCATTTAGAGAAAGTTTTCTCAATGACCGGCAACGCGGATTTAAAGATCAAGGTGACCGGCTGCTTCAAAAGCAGATAAGGCGTGATTTGCGCAACCCGCAAAACCGTGACCTCGGGCAGATTGCGCGCACTATATTCTAGGGTGTGGTCGCGTCCGGAAATAACCAGATTGATGGCGCCTTCGGGCAACTTCAGACCTTCGCGAATTTTTACGATCTGCGCCCGAAATTCCTTGGTTTTGATCGCGGAAAGCTTGAAATCCTCGATAACGAATAATTTTTTAGCCGAAAGTTTCTGGCTTAAAACCGAGAACAAGCCTTTGCGGAACTGACTGCGATTTAGGGACTGCTTGAAATTGCGATTCGATCGCGGGCCAAAGGTCACGCCGCCGCCTTTCCAAATCGGACTCCGGATAGAGCCGGCGCGGGCGCGGCCCGTGCCCTTTTGCTTCCACGGCTTTTTCCCGCCACCGCGCACTTCGCCGCGCGTCTTGGTGTGGGCTACGGTATTGCGGGTATTGGCCATTTCGGCCACGACCGCCTGGTGAATAAGCGAAGCACTCGGCGCGACTTTAAAAATCTTCTCGGAAAGTTCCGTTTCGACTGCGGCGTCAGAATTCAAATTGTAAACCTTGACCTTCACCCCGTTAGAGATTAATTCTACTTGATTAAAATCGATTTAAAATATTTATCCCGGTTAAAGACGAATCTCTAACGGGGTTTGGCGGCCTCATCCGTCTTAACCGCCGGTTGTTCGGCCTGCGGCTGACTTTCCGCTTCGACCGCTTTCGCTTCCGCTTTGACTGAAACTACCGACGGCTGAAAAAGTTTGATGACGGATTTTGCGCTTCTGCCGGTAGCTTTTACCCTCACCAATCCGCCGGATGCGCCCGGTACGGCGCCGTAAACGATAAGGTAATTTTTCTCCGGGTCAATATCGATAATGCTCAAATTCTTGACGGTCACGTTATGCCCGCCCATTCGCCCGGCCATGCGCGTGCCTTTTAAAGTGTGTTGGGGGTAGCGGCTGCCGATACTGCCCACTGCTTTTGGATGGTCGTGACCGTGAGTGGCCGGCGCGCCGTGGAAGCCGTGCCGCTTGACCGCGCCGGTAAAACCCCGGCCTTTCATCACGCCGCTTAAATCGACAACTTCACCGGCGGTAAAATCAGAGGCCGAAAGCGTCTGGCCTGCTTTGAACGAGGAAACGTCCGGCAA
>JAMDAJ010000051.1:8436-11017 GCA_023485925.1 Patescibacteria group bacterium | reverse complement strand
TTTAACCGTCGCTCGGGCCTGTCTTTTCGTACCCACGAACAGCACGGTGCCGCCGGACTTCACTGTGTCTTTGACGAATTTTTGCGCTTCTTTGATTTTTGCATGCGTCTTTTCCAGATCGATGATGTGGAATTTATTTCGCACGGTAAAAATGTACGGGGCCATCTTCGGATTCCAGCGCGAGGCCTTGTGTCCAAAGTGGGCTCCCGATTTTAAAAGCTCCTCTAGCGTGATATCTGACATTTATCCCTTTTGGGCTTCCTTTTTCTTCAAATTCCCACGGGACCTCAGACGCCGCCGCGGCGGGCATCAAGGCAGGGCCGAAAGAATATTCGGAAAAAGTGCTTGATTAATGGTTCTTTTTGATTATACCTAAGCTTTTACATTTTGACAAGAGTCAGGGCTAGAACAAACGTTTGACAAGAAAACTGCCCGAAGATAGAATATTTTGGAAGGTATGAATATCACGCGACCAAAAATCCGGAGCTTTGCCGAACTTGCCGCACAAACTTGCGGCTCAATGATTGTTTCCTAGTCCTCCCGAAAGGGGGATATTTTTTTAAGCGGAGCTTTTCGGCATCAACCGAGGCGCGGAAAACATCGTGCCTCTGTCCGTGCCCAAATGTACCCCGAAAAGAAACAAGGAGAGAACTGATGGAACTTGCCCATATACTTGAATCTCAACAATTCGCCGCAGACCTGGATGGTCTGGACGATTTCTACCGGCTCGCCATCGACATGGAGCACATCTTTGAAAGCGGCGGCGACCCAAGCATTCTCAAGGGCGCCCACGCGGTCAACCTGTTTTCCCAGCCTTCCACGCGCACCCACGCTTCGTTCCGGTGGGCTCAGTATTACCTGGGCGTCAATATCGCGTTCGACTCGGAGAACGCCAAGGATTTTTCCTCCGAGAGCAAGGGCGAAGTCCCCCGCCACACCGTACGGGTCCATTCGCAGTACTGCCACGACCCGCGCAAGATCGTCATCGTGCTGCGGCATGGCAATTTCAAGGCCATGCAGGAATTCGCCCAGTACTCGCCCGGCGCCCACATCATCAACGCCGGCTGCGGCAAATCCGATGGCCAACACGTCACTCAGACCTTGGGCGACGTGCTCACCATCCGGCGAGAGCGGCCCGGCTTAAAAAGGCCCGTGATCGCCATGGTCGGCGACCTGCGCAACGGCCGCACGGTCCGGTCGCTTTCCTACCTTGCGCCGCGGGTGTTCCCCGAAACGAAAATCATCTTCGCCTCCCCCATCACCCTGGCGATGATGCCGGACATCAAGGAATACCTTTCACGGCACGGCTTCGTCTACGAAGAAACCTTCGAGCCCAAAGATTTCCCCGAAGTCCTGCGCCAGGCCGACGTAGTGTACATGACGAGAATCCAGCGGGAAGACCTGGCCGGTTCCGACCTTGACCGCTTCGAGGAATATCAGCTTGCCTTCCAGCTCAACGCCGGCAACCTAGACGGGATCAAAGAAACCGGGCTCATCATGCACCCCCTGCCCAGCAACAAGGAACTTGCGCCGGAGGTCGACGATGACCCGCGAGCGGTCTATCTCACCTCGCAACTGCACAACAACCTGCTGGTGCGCATGGCCGGTCTGCACACGCTCCTCAAGCCCCACTGCTAGTGCGTCGCTTCTGCGGCGCTTTTTTATTCGCGCCCTTGCCCGGTAGAAACACTTCGGTTTTTTTTAGCCAGACTGTTTGCAGAGATAAATCGTACAGGCTTAGAAGATCCAATCTCTCGATAACATATAGTACTTTGCTAAATGCGCCAAAAAGCAAACAGTATCGAAGTCCTCTACCGGGCTTGCCAATCCGCGGTTTCCGTGCTACACTGTCCGAGTATTAATTTCGACCCATGAAAACCGCCATCCATCCAACCTATCAGCACGACGCCAAAATCGTGTGCGCTTGCGGCGCCACTTACACCACCGGCTCCACGCTTGCCGAAATGCACGTGGATACGTGTTCGGCGTGCCATCCGTTTTATACCGGCAAGCAAAAATTCCTCGACACCGCCGGCAAACTGGACAAATTCAAAAAGCGCGCCGCCAAGACCACGGCTATAAGAGCTGCCCGAAAAACCGCCAAAGCCAAGGCGTAAATTTATCAAATTTCTACCTAAAGACCGCCCTAAGTTATCACGGGCGGTCTTCTGTTGTATAATATTATCGAGAGATTGGATCTTCTAAGCCATGAACGACTATCAAAATATCGTCGGGGAATTCGAAACGCTTAACCGGGAATTATCGTCCGGCGAAAGTTTTAACCGTGTCGAAAAAGCCCGGAGGCATGCTGAACTATTGCCTATTTATAACAAAATCACAATTTTACGAGGAAAAAATTTGTCTTTAGAGGAAAACCAAAAACTTTTGCAAGATCCGGATGAGCAAATTCGAGCTTTAGCCGAATTAGATACTACCAAGTTGAGGTCTGAGATCTCGAACCTGAAATCAGAGATCGAAGACGCGCTCCTCCCGCGCGACCCGTTGGACGAAAATGACTGCATTATGGAAATCCGAGCCGGCGCGGGCGGCGACGAATCCACCCTGTTCGCGGCCGAGCTTT
>JAMDAJ010000051.1:1457-8426 GCA_023485925.1 Patescibacteria group bacterium | reverse complement strand
ATGTATTTCCGCTACGCCGAGGGTCAAGGTTGGAAAGCGCACATTATTTCTTCATCCAAAAGCGAAGCGGGGGGGTTCAAAGAAATAATTTTTGAAATCAAGGGGCGGCCGGCTTACGGCCATTTAAAGTTCGAATCGGGCGTACATCGAGTGCAACGGGTACCCGAAACCGAAAAATCCGGCCGCGTGCATACCTCCACAGTCACCGTGGCGGTGCTGCCGAAACTTGAAGAAAGCGATTTCAAGATCGCACCTTCGGACTTGAAGATCGAGACTTCCACCTCCCGCGGCGCCGGCGGGCAATCGGTGAATACTACTTACTCCGCCATCAAAATCACCCATCTGCCGACCGGCATCACGGCGCAATCGCAAGACGAACGCAGCCAGATCCAAAACCGCGCCAAAGCCCTGGAAGTCATCACCGCTAGGGTTTATGCTTATGAGCTGGAGAAAAAACAAAAGGCGCTCACGCAAAAACGCCGCTCCCAAATCGGCACCGGCGACCGAAGTGAAAAGATCCGCACCTACAATTTTCCCCAGGACCGCATCACCGATCACCGTATAAACCAAAATTTCAACCAAATCCCGCTGGTCTTGGACGGCAAGCTCGACCCGCTTATCGCGGCCCTGCAGGAAAAAGACCTGGAACTCAAAAGAGCGGCTTACGCGGAAAATAAGTGATGACCGTCGGCGAAATTTTAAACCAGTACCGCGACATCGAAATTGAACTCCTTTTGGCGCATGTTTTAAAAAAGCCGAAGGAGTTTTTGTTCGCGCACCCGGAACACAAATTAGCCCCACCTCAATACACTAGTGTATTGAAGTTGATTCGGAGGAGGCGAAAAAGCGAGCCGATCGCTTACATCTTAGGCTATAAGGATTTTTTCGGCCTAAGATTTTTTGTCGATCAGCGCGTACTTATCCCCCGCCCGGAAACGGAAGGACTGATTGAGCTGGCTTTAAAAAATATTTTGTCAACGCATACAGACAAAAGGTTAAAGATCCTCGACCTCGGCACTGGTTCCGGCTGCATCATCATCAGCTTTGCCAAAGCCCTACAAGCTACCAGCCACAAGCTACCAGCTATCCTGCACGCCTCCGATGTTTCCGCGCCTGCGCTTTTAGTCGCAAAAAAAAATTCCCGCCGTCACGGTGTTAAAATAAACTTCGTCAAGAGCGACCTGTTCGATAAACTGCCGGGAAAATTTGATTTTATCGTGGCGAACCTGCCCTATGTGCCGGCCGATGAATACGGAAAACACAAATCTAACCTGCGTTTTGAACCCCGAATCGCAATCACGGACGGAACCGTTAACTGGAAAACCTACAAAAAATTCTTGGCACAACTTTCCGCACACGTAGCGGCCAACGCTAAAATTTTCTTGGAGATTGACCCCAAAAGCGCACCGCTGCTACAGCGGCAATGCCGCCGGGACTTTCCCGCAGCGGTTGTCCAAATAATAAAAGACCTGGCCGGCCGCGGCCGATTCCTGGTCCTTCATTGTTAGGGCAAAACTGCGATCCTACTTCAATGCCGTTTCGATAGCCTGCTGGAAAGTGGCATACGACTGGGCGCCCACTATCCTGACTCCGTTCACAAAAACGGTAGGCGTACCGCTGACGCCGTAACCTAAAGCCGCTTTCGATTCGTTCTGAACTTCAACGCTGTATTTGTGATCGTCCAGACATTTGCCGAACTGGGAAACGTTCAAGCCCAAGGATTTGGCGAAACCTTTTTGTTTATCAGATGAAGCCCAGCCGGAATTTTCCTGGCCCTGGTGAGTAAACAGATAATCGTGATATTCCCAGAACTTCCCCTGATCGGCGGCGCAACGAGCAGCTTCCGCCGCCGTGCCGGAATCAGGACCTAAAAAGGCATAATCCTGATACACGAATCGCACCTTGCCCTTGTCGATGTAATCCTTTTTTAACTGGGGCATAATGCTGGTATAGAACTTTTCGCAGAACGGACACTGGTAATCGGCATACTCCACTACAAGCACGGGGGCCTTGGACAAGCCAAGCGAAGGCGCGTTCTCGGGTAGTTGGATATTCACCGGCTCGGCGGGCGCGGCGTTTTGCCCGGCGGCAACGCCCGCAGTTTGCGCATCCGGCTTACCGGTGCTTTGCGCGTCAAAATGTCTGATTATCAAGGCGGCATTAAAAAATATACCGGCAGTAATAATAAGTCCAGCGGCCAAAATGCTCAGCGGTAGCGATACGCTTTGCCACGAACCTGATGAAGCCGGACGGATTTGGGGCTTCTGCTCGATTTCTTCCGGACTGTTGACGGGAACCTTGATTTCTGGTTTTTTCATTGGATTTAGAAAATTAACGAAATTCGATTTGCGTCCTGTCACGGCGCAATTTCATGGAAGTTAGGCCGATACTCGGAACTAGGAGTGGCTAATAGGGAATAAATCACGTCAAAGGACGAACTGCCAGGCAGGTAAGTTCCCTGCGAGCGAATGGTCATCAACTCTTTCAGCTGAGTGGTAAAAGTTACCACTTCGGCTCGGAAATCAGCGGTGAAGCTGTCCCCCGCGTTCAAGGGGTCATTGGTGCGGAAGACCAGAGAGGAGGCGCCGGGAGTGCCGATCGCGTTAGGCACACAGTGCATGTTCTGTCCGAGACTGGTTTTGGAAGCGCAGGAATATGAGTTTCCAATATAAGACAAATTGGAAGTAAGCGTGGTGGTATTATCCACGAGAGTGGCCGGAGCGGTGCCGTTGTTCAAAAAAGTGATGCGGAAACTGAGGATGTCGCCGTCCTTGATATCGCGAAGCTTAAAGGTGGTCGAGCCGTTAACCGCCCGCAATTGCGTATTCACCGACAAATTCGGCAAACAATTCGCGGCGACGTAAGGACCCGTTGAGGTAAGCGGCGAAGATGCCCCCGCAGACGTATAAGCCCGCGCGCTGTATGTATAACTTTGCCCGCTGACAACGCCGTCATCGGTGTAGATTTCTGAACCGGGGCTCGCGGTAGGACTGTTGTCAGTAGAAACCAAGCTGCCATCGCGGTAAAGCTCTATTCTGGACACAGCGGGGGGGATGTTGGCGCCATAGTTGAGGGCGATCTGGGGCAAACCGCCAACGCAGCCGGTGGCGCCTGAATTCAAGGCCAAAGACGGCGCTTGCGGGGGCGTGGCCGTATAACTGAAACTGGCATGAGCGCCGCCTCCGTTTTCATAGTAATCCATTCTCACCTGATGATTGCCGGCGGTGAGCGTGGCGCTGAATGTATCCACAATATACCCGCGATCATACCAGTGGTCATCGACGAGATTGCCGTCAATCCAGACGCGGACGCCGTCGTCAGAGCCGACAGAAAAAATGTAAGTACCCAATGCGGGAATATTAATGGTTCTGCCGGAACGGAACCCTATATCATCTGACCTTATCCCCCCGACCAACCCGGTCCCCCAGTCGGTATTGAACTGTTCGATGGGCTCGTCAGGAACGTCGGCCAATTTCATATTGAAGGAATGGTCGCACCAAACCCGATCCCAGCTATCCGTCGGATATGACGAAGGAGTAGCAGGGCAAGCTACCACCCCTTGGCTGGCCGAACACGAGGTGGGGGCGCCGCCGTAAAGCCCTGAGCAATTCCAAGTAACGGTATCGCCGGGATTGGCCGGAAAACTTGGGGTTGAACCATCAAGCGTGCCGGTCGCGCAAAATGTATCCGAACCGTAAGAGGTGTCAAAAATAGAATAGGTTCTGGCGGCAGTGCCGCAGCTTGCGTTCACCGGCGCTTTGTTGGCGCTACACAACGCGTTATCTCCTCCCCCTTGGCCGTAACAATACCACCACCAGCCGCTGGCGTCGGAAAACGGATATAAATCGGAAGGATAACCCCAAAAGTACATAGGATCCCAAATGTTATAACCGTTGTCGCACATGCGGTTCCTTTGCCCCACAACTCCGCCCACGGTGTAATTCGGCTGGTCAAAAACGAGGCCGTAAGGGTCGGTGTATGGCGCGATCTCTCCGCCGTATAATCCGCAGGCGCCGTTGACTACCGGAACGCCGCCGCTCATACCGTAGACAGAGCGGGTGGCATAGCATTCCTTGCCGCAGCATATGCTGGTGGAGTCGTAATCGGTACCTACCCAGGCCTGCACGGAAAAGCTCATATTGGGGGCCTGTTTATACCACCAAATAGTGTAATTGACCGTATTTGAAGTGACTCCTCTGTCGCCAAGAGAAACATGGTTCGGCGCATTGCCAAAAATATCGGTACCTAGCAAACATATGGCGCCGTTGGGACAAGAAGCGGTAAGCCGGACATAAGGCACATCCAAAGTCGTGGCATCGATTTCTAGAGGAAACGTAATTACTGAACCTTGCCCTCCCGATAAAGACGTAGTTCCCGGAAACCAGACGTCCACCGAATTTGGACACACCGGTTCCTTGCAATAATCTCCTCCCGGGATTCCACAAGTCTCGTTACCGTCGCCATCTCGTACACAGCAGTTGTCCAATTGACAGCAAATCTGCTGGCCGGTGTTTATTCCGCCGCAGGTCACTTCTCCGGCTCCGGTGTCGCAGGAAATAGGTCCCACGTCCCCGCCTGTTGCTCCCATACAAGCGGCTGAATTAGCAGCATACAAAGCTTGGCCGCCGCCGACACAACTGCAAGCTACTCCGCAAGTGCTACTCACGGTGTTTCCTTCACCATCCTTAATTACAGTATTATATGCGGAGCAAGCCGCCCCGACACAAGTATATTCAACGTTGCCGCTCTGGTCATTGAATATTATCGTACCATTTGATCCAAGAACTAATGAACCTAGAGAATAAGCGGGGTCCCGTCCTGCTAAGACTAAATTCGCCAAATCGCCGGCAGAATAACCACCATAGCTAAGTGAGAAAACAAATTGCTGGGTGTAAATCGGATTGCCATTTGGTGCTGCGGGGCCGTAAATTGTCGTTCCTGTACCATAATAAAGCGGAGCGTAGGGACTATCGGTAGGAATATCCGCAGATACCGTCAGGATTCTATATTCTAATAAAGCGAAGACAGTAACCAAAATCGCCAAACCGATAACGGAAAACACCGCTATTTTTTCCAAAATCGCTTTTGTCTTCATAGCCTCACCTTGTATAAGTGATTGTCACAAAACTGTATCCCTTAAAAACCACCAACCCCGGAGTCGAGTTGACAGGAATATACTTTCCCGCGGCCAAAGGCGGAATGTTCACGGCCAGAGTAATTTTCTCCCCGCCCTTGCTTGATTCGATGAATCCGTACTGATTGCGGTCCACCAGATTACGAAAGGAATCTATGGTCCAACCGTCGGCTTTGAAAAATTTCTCATAGGCGTAAAAATTCGCCCCGACGTCCGAATCGCTCAAAAACGTGAGTGACCAGAACACTTGAACGGGTGGAAGTGGCGCCGCTATACGAAATTCTAATTTGACCGAAAAGGGGAAAACTCTTAGGCAAATTGCTAGCGGCGGTTGCGGCGCTCACGTCGCCCAATTCCATAGCTTCAACCTTCGACTCGTTCCTGCCGCCGTTATCAGGCAATTGCGGCCGGAAGCGATAAACAAACCACGCGCCTAAAGCGACGACGATGGTGATAAAAATCAGAACCCACATCTTCCCCTTCGAAGATTTTGGTTTCGGTACGTTTGGGATTGCCTCCACCGAAACGGGCTTTAAGTTTATTGAAACGGGCGTCGGCATAAAAAATAGTAAAACTTTATTTCGCGACCGGCATGAAATCCAAAGAAACCATAACGGTGTCCCTGTTGGCCTGCAGCACGGACACGTTGAGCGTCCCCATATCGAGTCGGCCTTCGCTCGAGTTCAATTTAGGCGTATCCGCCAACACCGTCGGAGTGACTTTGCGGCTGCTAAAATATTTTTTATACTGTTCCGCCGCCGCCTCAAAATCAAGCTTGGATTTATAGGTGCACAAAATATGCGTTTGAGAAAGCGACTGATCCTGCTCGGAGAGGGTCCCTTGCCCGCTTTGGCTCCTTATAATCTCGATGCCGCTTTCCGGCGGTATTCCATCCGGCATGCCCGCTGGGCAATTTTTTAGCGTGAGGTTTTCAAGCTCGTAGGTTTTTACGTTTTCCCCCTCTTCAGCCGTTTTTTGTCCGTCGTCCAAATTCCCGGCGCGATTAAAAGCGAGGCGCCAATAGATGAAGACGGTTCCCGAAACCGCGATGACCAAAAAAAATATTATCACCAAAATAATGGCTGTCCGAAATCTGTAGTTCAGCATAATCTCAAAAAGTAGTGCTTTTTATTTCGAAGAAAACTTATTTTGACTGAAAATTTGTTTCTAAAATCAACTTACTAGCAAAAATATTATACAACATTCCCATCAAAACTGCCAAATAACTTATCAACAAAATCCGGTTTAAGAGTCTTTTAAATGCCAAAATTTATTTTTTCCGATTTTTTTGGATTTTTTTATCTTATTTAAGCCATTTTTGCAATCATTATATTTTTGACACATTCAGCCTCTCGATTGTAGGATGAAGCTGCACCTTAAGGGGTCGAAACCTTGCCCCTCAGGCACGCACCCAAAAGCAATCAAAAGGGAGGGTTCATCATGAAAGATCTGCGTCTGTGTTTGTTGTTTTACGTCGCGCTCGCGTTCGCCGCGAGTCCGCTCGAAGCCGCCATCTACGTAACCAGCGCGGGCAGGCTGGCGACGGGTTCCCCGCTCGGCAACGTAAACTTTGCCACGGCCTACGGGGACGAAACGCTCTCTGTCGCAAATGGCACCATTACTCTGTGGCGCGGCAACGTCGCCACAATCATCGCCAAGGAATCGGAGCTGGGAGGCAACACTTTTCCTGTTGGCGACTACGCCACGCTCAAAAGGTTCTACACCTACGACAAGACCGCCGGGGTTGTGGTCTTTGCGGCCAAGGACCCGAACTGGTCAATAAGGCCGGGCGTCCCTTCCTACCATCTTTACCTCAAGTACTTGACCGGTGGAGG
>JAMDAJ010000051.1:0-1447 GCA_023485925.1 Patescibacteria group bacterium | reverse complement strand
GTTAAGAAAATCCTAGCTCCCTATCCGGCGTCTACTTCTGTCGGCCAATATCTTTTCCTTACGCTGCATTCCGTTTCCGTAAACCGGGGAGAGGTGCACGCGTTAGCAGAACTGACCACAACCACTCCAGATAAGACGAGAATTTCTTTGATCGTCTATGAGAATGGAGAATGGACCGCGGTGCCGCTACCATGGGCACAGGGCAGAGTCTCGGAAAGTGTGTGTGCAAGTGACGGCGTTTACTTTATCCTCTACAGACCCACTGAACTGCAAGGTTTAAAGTTATATAGGGTAAGTATGAACGCCGGCTCGGCAGTTCAAGTCGGAGGCCTGGCAGATTTCGTTGAGCCGAGCTTTTCCTGCTCATCCTCTGGCGTCAGCTACGTCACCAAGGACGCCGCCGGCAATCGGACTTACGCCCTGCTCCCCTACGGAGGGACGCAGGAGACTGTCCTGTACTCGGCCTCGACATTCGAAGGAATGTCGCTCTCCGACAACGACAAGGTGACTGTGGCAGACGACGGAACCCTGCTCGTCGCTCCAGCCATCGGCGGACTGTTCCAGGTGGTCAAGGGTGTGGCGACCACGCTCGTCCGGCCAACCGACCCGCCCTACGGCGCGGGGTTTGCCTTCAAAGCCGGAGGACGAATTTACTTCCAGGTGCCCTTCGGCACCAACTCGTTCGCAAGTTACGCCCTGTACCAGCCCGCGCCTTCTAAGACGGACTACAGCGGCAACCGCGGCGACAAGCTGAAGCTCGAAGGCAGCGACTTAGCCCCGCTGGCTGTTGACGGCAAGACCGTCATTCCGCCGACTCTCAGCTGCAGCAACGGCAAAGGGATTTCGGTCGGAAGCGACCTTGTGTTCACCGTTCCCGCGTCCACCGATTTTCCAGCGGGCAGTAATGGCTGCACCCTGGAAGTTGGCGGCACGGGCGGGATAAAATTCGCCATCACGCTCAACATCGTCGTTCCCCCGCCGCCTCCCCCGCCCCTGATCCTGCCCAAGATCCTGGCCGCTGCGAACGTGTTCGATTTCGAGCCGGCGACGGAGTTCTCTGCCGGCCAAATCGTATCACTGTTCGGCCAGAACTTCGGCTGCAGCGGCACATCTTTGGGCAAGGTGAAATCGCTCGGCGGCTGCACGGTTTCGCTGCAAGGCCGCCTCGGCTTGGCCACCCAAGCTACGTTCTACTACGCCAGCGACTTCCAGCTTAACATCCAGCTGCCGGCCAAGGTGAGCAAAGGCAGCTACAACCTGGTCGTCGCTAACGCCAAAGGGACGAGCAATCCGCTCACAATCGACATTGTTCCGAGCAAGCTCGACTTTGTCAGCGACTTAGTCGCCGGCTACCGCTACGTGCGCTTCGTGAAGCTGGACGGCTCCATCGTGGGACCGGACAATCCGGCGCGCGGCGGTGAATACCTCCTCGCCTTCGGCACGGGCT
>JAMDAJ010000027.1 GCA_023485925.1 Patescibacteria group bacterium | reverse complement strand
GATCTCATGAATATCGATTTTGCCGGCTTGAAAACGACGCGCGAACGATTCGCCTGCTAAAATCCACTCCTTTTCCGGCACGCCCCACAAACCACTATCGTTTTTGATATAGATGAGCCAATTCGACAAGACCCGGCCGACGTATTTTTTGAACACCGGCTGATGGAACCCCTCGGCCAAAGTATACCAATTGAGAAAATTGACGTTCGATTCTTTGACCAAAATTTTTACCGTGTGCGCTCTCATATTTTTTTCACAATTCCCTTATTCGCATCTACCTCCACCATATCACCATCAAGCAAAACTTCAGTAGCGTGGTGAGTACCAATAACGCAGGGCTTTTTGAGCTCTCTGGCAACGATCGCGGCATGGCAAGTAATACCACCCAAATCCGTGACAATAGCAGCCGCCTGCTTCATTGCCGGCACAATGCCGGGGTTCGTCATATGAGAAACCAAAATATTGCCGAGATGCATCTTGGCCATTTCCTGCACGGTGTTGATTATCTTAACCCGACCTTTTGCCTTCCCTTTAAACGCCGGCTGGCCTTTTAGTTCTGAGGTTTTGTCGAGTTTTTTGGCGCTTTCATAAAATTTCAACTGCTTTCTAATCTTTTTTGCCGGAGCCCCTACATAACTTGCGGTTTGGCCACGGTCGCAGACGAACAAACTGTACTTCTGACGCGCTGAAGTCAACGCAGAATAATCTATTTTTTTCATCAACACTTCTCGAAATTCCCGATGGTGCAGATAACGAACCTGTTCCAGACTTAAACCGACACGTCGCCCGAATTCCAAAAACAACGACTCCATGCTGTAATAGCCGAAGAATTGCGAGTCTTTACTCAACAGGCGCGTATAAAACGCTTCCTGGACGATTTTAAAAATCCTCCGATGCTCGGGATGGATCTTATAGACGGCAAAAATCCGTGTCTGCTGACGTTTGATCTCTACTGATTGTTTGTTGTGATTTAATAATTTTTGCGCTTCACTTTTCGGTAGTTGCCTAAGCTGCGAAGCGAAATGTTCTAAGCTTAAAATTTTACCCTGCAAACCATACTCCAGCCACTCATATTTTTTAGCATGAATCTTTATCGCCTGAGCCTGTCGAAGGCTGCTCATTAACTTAATTCTCGCCAAACTTTCACGCTCGGAAGCCCAAATGCTTTTCTCAAGCGGCGTAGTGAGGATCTGAAAAGCTTCGTTGGGGTGAATCTTTGGCCGACCGGCGTTTTGATATTTCTCGCGTAAATAATTTTGTAGATACGAGGTCACCAAATTATTCGGAGTTTCGAGCAGAAACATCGGCCCGCGCGGACAATGAACCATGCCCTGCCCGGTTTGAAAACGCTCTATCCATTCCACAAGTCCACGATCGCTCAAACTAGCCGGGTTTAATTCTCTCACTTTTCGACCGAACGCAAACAGCGCTCGGGAATTTTTCTCCGTTGTTTGATGTAATCTTTCCCAGACCTGCGGCTTGGTGAACAGCATCTCGAAATGCTTTTTGTTAGCGATATCGTAGGCGCTTTTTTCCTGAAACAGATTGCACGCCGAATTAATATACTCCGCGCCCATAAACCGGCCGTTCTCAAAACCCCACTGCTTGGCCATAGTGGTATAACCTTCCCAGGTAGCCGAAACAAAAAGGTAATTGGCGTAATCTTCTTTTTCGAGCAAAATCCATGTTTTTTTAAAAGGGATTTTCATATCTTTCTGACTACCCCCTTTGTCGCGTCCACTTCCACCATATCGCCGTCTTTGAAAACTTTCGTCGCAATTTTCGTGCCTATGATGCACGGCACGCCCAGTTCGCGGCTGACTATGGCCGCGTGCGAAGTGATTCCGCCTTGCTCGGTGACGATGGCCGCGGCTTTCTTCATGGCCGGCACTATATCCGGATCGGTTGCGATCGAAACGAGGATATCTCCTTTCTCAAAACCGCGCATGTCAGCAGCTCGAATGACAATCTTTACTCGACCCTTCCCGTAACCCGGACAGCCGGTCTGCCCGGCAAGTTCCGAAACATTGTGCTCAACCCGGTTTTCCGTTTGCTTGGCCAGTCTTTCGGCCACGGAGCCGGTGTAGACCTTTTCAAACCCCTTTTCGGTGTAATAAACGCAGAAACGAGTCCGCGTTTGAACATCAACAGGCGCTTTTCCGGTTTTTATCAATTTTTCAACTTCGGACGGTAACATAAAACGCATCTGCATTAAAGTAAGCCCAAAACGCCTCGCGATCTCTTTCAGCACGAATTCCATTTTATACAACAGGTAAATCTGCCCGTAACGGCGCCATATCTTGGTCACCATAAACTCGCCCCATTGATCCAAAATGGTTTTCCAGGGTTCGGTTATTTTGAGTTTTTTTATCAGCGCTAGCCGTTTCGAATGATTAATTCGGTCCTTGGCTTTGATTTCTGATAACTGTTTTTTTGGAGAGCCCTCAGAAAGCACTCGGCGCAATTCCGCCTCATAATATTTGAGCTCGTAAACTCCTTGCGTCCCCAAAAACAGATACTTCGTCCAAAAAAACTTTCGATAATGAGCCACTAATCGTTTCTTAACAACCGCGGTGATTTTCTTCCCCGATTTTTCCGCGAGTTCCGCGATCTTGAGCAATTCTTCCTGTTCGATCTGAATCGGAGTTTTGTTCATCGGACTCGTGAGCTCGACCAAACATGGGTTTACATCGTCTTCCAAAACGCCCAGTTTGCGCAGGTGTGCCTTGAGCCGATTTGTGAGATTATTGTGGAACATGTCCCCTGCAACCGGTATCCAGCCCCACTCGTACCGGCCGATGTGCACGCGGGTGTGCTCTTGATAGAGCTTTAATAGCTGCGCGTTGGAAAGCCCTTCAAGTGACGCCTCCTTTATCTGTTTTCCCAGAGCCATCATGGCCTTATACCAAGCCATGCTTTCCTGATTGACTCGTTTAGTGAATTTGGGAGTCTTTAAAAATTTTTTGGCGACCGCCTCACCTACCTCAAAAGAATCGTTCTCGCCGAAATAAAACCATTGGTGATATCCGCGGTAAATAGACAGGACTTTTTTGTAAGCTCGGCCGGTTTGCCGTTGAAATAAATTGGTGAAACACCACATCCAAACGCGCGAAAAAAATAGGTCAATATCCGGAATATCCTCGGCCAGCATCCAGGGGTCTTTGTCTTTGAGATATTTCATACTCATTTTAGCACTAGTATAATACACTAGTGTATTATACTAATTGATTTAATTGAGCTGAACGCCGCTTGCGACTTGCAACAATCTTTTTATGTATCGCCGAAGCTCCCAAAGCAGTAGCCCCGGCCAATAGTTTTGCCCCAGAATTCCCTCGCCACGCATTAGCCAACCGCTTTTTGTGACTGGCTGCTTCCAATCGAGGAATGACCGTCCGATACCCTGCGCCAAACGAATCGAGCCAGCGAGAGACACTGGCGATGGTCGCTGCCGTGACGTTCAGTTCTTTTTTTATCGAAAAATAACTATCACCGTTGTATAACCGCTTTGCGATCTGCAGTCTTTTTGCAAGCATGACCCTTTCGGTCGAGGTTATAATATCACGAAAAAATGCCCTGACCTCATCCTTACTCTCCAATAAAGTCACGGCTCTCCAAAATTCATCCACATACAAACCGATTTTATTTTCGGGCAGAGTTTTTTTTGAAACTTTGGTCATTGCAATAATCTTACTCACTCTATTACACTAGTGTATTAGAGTTTTTATAGTCGGTCAATTTTTAGAGATTTTTTTGACGATGCCCTTGCTCGCGTCGACTTCGACCATATCGCCGTCGTGGAGAACCTTGCTTGCGAATTTCGTACCGACCACGCAAGGGATTTTCAACTCTCGACTAACAATAGCCGCATGGCACGTCAGCCCGCCTTCGTCGGTGACAATGGCGGCGGCTTGGCGGATGGCCGGCATCAAATTGGGATTGGTGGTTTGCGCCACCAAAATGTCCCCCGGCTTCATCTTGGACATCTCATCCGGCGCATTGATGACCTTGACTTTGCCCTTCACCTTGCCGGGATAAGCGACCGCGCCGCTGAAAACTTTGACGGCTTTATCGACCTTATGTTGCAAACAATTTTTTGAAATGTACACCCTGGCCGCATCGTCGGAAAAAATCCGCCCCTTGCCACCGAGAAAATGATAAAAGAGCAAACGGCTGCGCCGGTTCAACTCTTCCGTCTGGACTTTTCCCGAAATCAAGCCGCGCTCAACTTCGGCCGGCAACATCTGCCGCACCTGCGACAAACTCAAACCCAGCCGCCGGCCGATTTCCCGCTGCACCGGTTCCAGAAGATAGTAAGATTTACTTTGCAATTCGCGCCTTACGGCTTTGACGTATACGCCGTCGCGCGCCAACTCCGCTATGCGCCGCTCATACTTATTCAAGCCCAAACGTTTGTAGAATGCTCGCTGCCGGGCTGGCACTTCCCGACTCTCTCGCTGGAAAAGTTTGATGCTTTTGCCCGGGTCAAACCGCCGCTTTAAAATATCCTGCAGTAGCTCCACAAAATACTCGAGGGTTGCCGCCGGCCCTTCGTAGACATAATAAGCCGCCGCAAATTTGCGGGAATGTCCCTGCAAACTGCGATAAATTGGCAAAGCTTTGATTCTGAGCAAATCTAGGGCTTCGGCCGCCGACGCTCTGATAAGCATATTACGTAGAGCATTCCGACGTTGAATTTGACCGGCCAAACGCAAAAGCCCAAGCTCCTGCTGTTTGACCAGGCTGGGGGTTACCGGAATGGTCAAAAAATTGAACAGCTTTTCCGCTTTCCTCGACCGCAAGATGCGCGTAAGCTCGTCAGTCAAAAAAGTCTGGTCCTGATAATCCAAAAGCGGCAGCATCAACCCGTATTTATAAGTTTCCACATTCATCCGGCAAAAGTGCTCATATAATCCGAATAGTTTGGAATTGTCGGCACGGGCAGAGGCGGAGGCGGCTTGTCTGGCAAAACTCACTTGCGCGCGACCGCGGACAAGCATCTCCCTATAAATCATCGTCAAAAATTCCGGATCGCGTTTGATTTTCTCGACCAAGCGCAAATGCGCTTTCCCCCAATTTTCAGGATGGGAATACCAAGTGACCGCGCGGTTTTCGATTTTGAAACTGATCTCGGCCGGCAGCCCGAACAATTTTTTTGAACCGAGATAACAGCCGGCCGGCAGCATAAAAACCGGGAACAGCGAGACCACGTATTCATTTGCGAACTCTTCCCATTTAGCTTTCCTCATATTTTAGAGCTGAGATTTTCCCGCGCGGTAAATTAAGTAGCCGGCGGCTAAACCGCTGAAATCAAACAACATATCGCGATAGTCAAAGGACCGGTAAGTAAAAACGTACCGCTGCAAAACTTCGACCAAGGGGCCGTAAAGCAGCAGAGCGAACAGAAGCGGCGCTCGACTATTGCGGAAAGCGATGAAACCAGAAAATAGCAGCGCGGCGAAAATTCCGAGATGAACGATTTTATCCAAACCCCAGCTGCCGCCTGGCCCGGCCGGGATGGGCGCAAAAAATAACACCAAACTGCAAATAAAAACGCAAGCAAAAATCCATTTCCATTTCGTCATGGGTTTAGTATATCAATTTAGGAAACTTTTTGACAGACAAAAAACAGCTCGATTAAGAGATGTTCTTTGTGGCGGGTCCGACCGGATTTGAACCGGCGATCTTCTCCGTGACAGGGAGACGTGTTAGACCGGGCTACACCACGGACCCATTTTATAATTTCTGCCAGGGGTCGGAATCGAACCGACGACCTAGGGCTTATGAGTCCCTCGCTCTAACCGACTGAGCTACCCTGGCACTATAACCAGCTTGCGCCAAAGAAAATCCTTTTCGCGCAAATTGGTTGCGGAGGGGGGACTTGAACCCCCAACCTCAAGGTTATGAGCCTTGCGAGCTGCCAATTGCTCTACTCCGCAGAAGAAACCCAAAATTTTTGGCGCCCTCTGCGAAGCGGAGGCATTTTAAAACAGATTCCCGGAATTTCTTGCTGTCACCTCGAAATGGGCAATCTGTCCGCTTTGTGAGTTAGATAATATCATGTTTCTAATTTTTTGGCAAGACCGGAAAAACAATTAAACCTTCCAAAACATTAATGCTCGGGCCCGCCAAAAAACCCCCTTACTTTAGGAGGTTTTTTGTTGGAACTTTTTGAGGAAATTGAGCGCGTCCTTTTTGCTCTTTATCTTCCCTTCCAGCTGTTTCTCGCGGACCCGCTCTAAGATCTGCCCGACTTTCGGTCCTTCTTTTATCTTGAGGATCTTCATCACTTCCCTGCCACCGACCAGGCGTTTGCGTAAAACCGGCTGCCTCGAGACTTTTTGATAAAGCTTGAGCGCCTGCTGATACAGGCGCATATCGGCAGGCAAAGTCTTGCCGCGGCTGTTGGTTGGAATGGACGCGGCGGAGTCGGCTCTGAAAATTTTGAGGAGATTGCAAAAACGCGGCTCCAACAGCCAGCGGCGCTGTTTGACCACGCGCATTTTGGGAATGTCCACGGGTGCGTGGTGATGCCGGACGTACCAGCTGATATCCTCGACGTCTTTTCTGGAAAACCGCAGGCGGGACAAAATCTGTTTAGCAAGCGCCTCGCCTTGTTCTTGATGCCCGTGGAAAGAGATGTGCTGACGGCCGCGCTTGCGGGTTTTGACGGCAGTATGGCCTTTCCCCACATCATGCAAAAGCATGGCGTAGATCGTAGGCAGGTCGGTGCCGGCTTCCAGCTTATCCAAAGCCAAAAGCGTGTGGACAAAAACATTGCCCTCGCTGTGATAGTTTTTCGACTGCGGCGTTTTCGCCAGATTTTCGATCTCCGGCAGGACCTGCTCCAAAAGCCCGGTTAAGTGCATCAATTTCAACCCAAAGGTACGGCGACTTGATAACATCATTTTATCCAATTCTTGCTTGACGCGCTCCCCGGAAATATTTTTAATGAGTTTCGCCGAACGTCTAATTGCCTGCCGGTCCTTAGGCGAAAGCGTAAAACCCAACACGACGGCGAAACGCACGGCGCGCATCAGCCGCAGGGCGTCTTCGGTTATCCGGGCTTTGGCCGAACCGATGAACCGCAGCCGCTTGGCTTTGAGATCTTTTAACCCCCCAAAATAATCCCAAAGTTCCCCCGATATCGGATCAAAATACAAAGCGTTGATGGTAAAATCACGCCGACCGGCGTCGAGTTTGGGCGAGTTGACATATTTCACCGTTTTCGGCCGGCGAAAATCCTCGTACTTGCCTTCCGTGCGGAACGTGGTGATTTCCGCCTGCTGGCCGTTTTTTCTCACCGTGACCGTACCATGCTTTAGACCGGTGGGGATGACGCGGAAACCTTTCTTTGAGAAAAGTTTCTGCACCTGTTCCGGGCGGGCTTCGGTTGCGATATCAAGCATCGGGTCGGTCGGCCGCCGCAAGAGCAAATCGCGCACATAACCGCCGACGATGAAGGTTTTAACAAAACCGGCGGCATGTAAAAATTTTATCAGCGAAAAAGCCAGCTTCTCCTGCCGATTTTTGGGTGTCCAGTTAAGTTTGGTCGCAATAGTGTCTCCTGCCATGCGTTTATTATATCTCCCGAAGTAATCCAGTCGCTGCGGTCGGAAAGGAAACTGTCGTTTCTTTCCTCCCTCACTGCCAATTATATCTCCCGAAGTAATTGGTTCGCTCGGTCGAAAAGGAAACTGGCGTTTCTTTCCTCCCTCACTGCCAATTATATCTTGCGAAGTAATTGGTTCGCTCGGTCGAAAAGGAAACTGGCGTTTCTTTCCTCCCTCACTGCCAATTATAGCAAATTCACGGCAAAAACGAACACCGTCGGCTTGTTGACAGAAACCCAGATTCTTCCTAGAGTAAAGCCAGAGGTAAAATAAAGGGGCTTGAAACAAAAATATGCTCAAAAATATCATGCGCGTGCTGGGTGTGATAGTCGGCTTGTTCGTTATTATCAACGCTACCACCCATCTTTTTCTGGGCTATCCGCTCATAGACTTACGGAATCTGGGCCAGTCGGGCGCCAAGTCCGCCCGGCTGCAGATCTATAAAACAGTCGCCCCCAAACCCATTGCTGAACTAGCGGTGACCAAAAACATTTCGGCCAGCAAAGGCGGCGAGCTTAAATTGACCGACGACAAAGGCGTAGAAACGACGCTTTTTGTTTTTCCCGGGAGCTTGGCCTCGGATACGACCATCACTATGTCGCCGCTGCAAGAAGTGCCGATTCAAGGGTACGTTTCCACTTTAGGCAACGGCGTGCTTATCGAGCCGGAAACTTTAAAATTCAAAGACCCGGCGATTTTGACTTTTGAATTTTCGCCCGGCGAAAAAAACTCGCCAAAACCGTTCGGCGTGCTCCCGGGTTTCACCGGAACGGACCAAAAGGTGGCGGCAGCCGCGCGAATCACCGAGGGCGAAGTTTTAGGCCTGCGGATAGTGAAATACGCAAAGCTAAAAACTTTGAAATACCTAAAATCTTTTCCCGAGTGGATGATGCAGCCCGGGGTCATCATCTCTGCCAACAGTAAAACCGGCCAAACCGGCATCGCCCCATCGGGCCGGACCGAAAGCGGAAGCGCGATAAGCGGCTCCGTTTCTTCCGGCGGCTCGTACTCACCCGACGAACCGGACGCCAAAAAAGCCGAGGATTTCGGCAAACAAAGCAGCGACGGGACCGCCGACACATCCAATAAAAACGGAACGGACGATAATTCGCCGGACAATGGAGAGGGCGGCGATAAAAGCGGAAAAGACGATTCAACTGCTAACAAATGCTCCGCCGACACGGCGCAATGTGATTTTGATACTATCAAAGAACTCTTAGAATTGATGCAGATGCAGCAAGCACTCGGCGGCGAAGAAGACGTTTGGGGGACGACTGCAACCGGCATTAAATCCTGCGTCTCGCGCATGGTGGACGATATAAAATGCAAATGCGACAGCGGCAAGCAGATCGAAGTTCGACGCGCGGACTTTATTGAAATTCTCCAGTTCACGGAAAGATTCGACGAAGCGCTCACGCAAAAAACCCTCCAAACCATGAAGCAATGTGCGACGGAATACAAAGTCAAGGCCGAAGCCTCTGCCATGATGAATGGCGGCAAGGTCACGGATAAATTCAACGCCAAAGTCTGCGGCTTCGTGGACGACCAGTGGCAGGGCAAACAATATTCGAGCATCGAGGTGGATGTGGCCCAGCAATATTTCGATCCGGCCATTAAATTTTATCTCCCCGGCAGAGGCGGCGAATTCGAAGGCTTGACCAAAGGCACGGTGAAAGCGAAAGTATTGATCGGCATGACTGAAAATCACGAACCGATTTTCGGGGAGCAAGATTTCGGCTCGGCAGATACCGGCGTCGCCGGCCAATTCGACGGCAAAGACACGGTGATGTTCCAGGGAACCACCGGCGATAGCGTCGAAGGCAAAATCACGACGGATAACAAAACCTGCGACGACGTCTTTGGCGAACAATTCCAATATTAAGCCAGTTATATCAAAACCGCCCCGGGAAAAGGGGCGGTTTTTGATTGAAAAATCAAAGCGGCAGCAGATCGAGCTTCTCGCCTTCCGGTTTGGCAAAGACCGTGACAACTTCCAGGCCCGGGAACTTTTCTGCCACCCGCGCTTTGGCCTGTGTGAGCTGCTCGCGGTGGAAATTTAATTGCGCTTCGTCGTTTGTCCAGGTTTTATTGCCGCCGTAGGCGCCGCAATCATAGTGATTGACCAGCACGACTTTTTTGACGCCGTGCAGACGCATGGAAATTTTGATATTTTCAAAAATCCAGTCGCGCACCGCCGGTTTTTCCGAAGAGGCCAAAAATTTGGCGCCGCCGGCGTCGCACTTTAAATCGTAGGAATTTATCTGCATTTTTTTCAACGGTTCAGAAATCTTTTGATGAAAGCGAAAATCCATACAGGCCAGAACGAAAGCGTCGCAAGTGTGGGACATAAAAAAATAATTATAAACACCGGAGATATCGTCGCGATCCGCTGAAGGCGGAGTAGCGATCCCGCCATCAAAACATGGGATAGCTTCGCCGCTACGCTCCTCGCAATGACAAAAGTGTACTAAAAAAAAGCGCCGAAGTCAAAGACTTCGGCTGATGAGAGTAAGAGCCTGCTAGCCCATCGACCAGGCGTGAGGAAGTTTGCCCTTGCCCGCCGCGGGTTTCAGTGCCGCCGGCTCGGGCGGCAGAGGGTGGACTTCGAGGTCGTTGATGGCGGCCGGTACGTCCAATTCGTACGTCCGCTGCTGCTGATCGCCCCAGACGACGTGGAAGCCGGCACGGACCTCGAAACGGGGACCAAAGAACAGCTCCTGCAAAACCCATTTAGCCGCAAGGAGAGTCCGAAACTGTTGGAGCGGGCTGAGGCTGTTGACGCGGGCAAACCCGCAGTCAACGTGGCCCAGGGCCAGGATGTCCACCGGAGCGTCTTCCGGCACATGCTTGGCCGAAAGGAACTTCTCGACCTCGCGCTGCAGCATGATCTCGTAGGCCGGCAACACCGAATTTTGGTGAGTGAGGTCCAGCGCCCCGCCAGCGATACTGACAGGCCAGAACGCTCCGCCTTCGCAGAGGGAGATGAGGTGAGACTCGGTCTGGCAATGCAGCCGGTCGTCACCGCAGACGATAGCGATGATGTGAGCGCCGCGCGGCCTCACTTTACGCAAGATAGGAATCTCACCTTGCGAGGGCGTATTCCTCCAGCGCCGGAAAGTGGCCCGGAGAAAGTCCGGGACTTCGACGGATTTATTCATTCAAGTCGCTCCTTGTGTTTGAAAAATAAAAACGGTTACCGCATTCGCATGATAATACATCAATCACGCGATTGTGTCAACCGTTTTTAGTGAAGTTTTACTCGTGAAAAACACCTTCGCCTGTTATCGGCGCTTTGCGATGAGCGTGCTTGCGGGCCACTTTCAAACGCACAAGACTTCGCTCCATGGCGGCGGCGACGCTCGCATATTCCGCCTCCGACATCTGCGACTGGCGTTGTAGCG
>JAMDAJ010000046.1 GCA_023485925.1 Patescibacteria group bacterium | reverse complement strand
GGAGACGCGAACCTTAGAGGCGCGAACCTTGGAGACGCGAACCTTGGAGGCGCGGACCTTAGAGGCGCGGACTTTTATCAGACGAAATTTTACGGTCGAGGCGGAACAACCAAAATCAAGAAATCACAGGTGGAAGAATTTCACAAGGCGTTAGGTATTGTTGTGGAAGAAGATTAGCTCTCGATCCTGTATCTCTGCAGCGCTCCCCGCGAGAGCGGGAGCCTAACCGACTCGTTGCAGGGGTACAGTAACTGGAAGCTAAAAACAAATTATGAAAGGTTTCGGGATTGAAATTAAAAACAACCTTTTAGATCCGAAGCATGTTGACGGAATGGGTCAGGCTGTGTGGCTGTATATATGGCTGATTGACGGCATGACTTCGATTACCGAGGAAGGCATTGGGATCGTGAGGGGAGGCCGGCCGATAAGATTCGAGGAAGTGCGCGAGGATCTCGGGATGAGCCCGGACACTTATACCCGGTGGATTGACAAATTGTCCGAATATCCGTATATCGCAACGACCAGAACGCCTCGCGGAATCGTTTTTAAGGTTTTTAAGGCTTACAAGAAATGGAAAAAGAGAATCCGCGAAAATGCGGAATCTGTATCCGCAGAAATGCGGAATCACGACCGCAGAAATGCGGAATCTAATAAGACAGTAATTCCTACGGAATTACCAGTAGACAATAACAGTAAGACAGCAAAGGTTGTTGATAACGATGTTGAAAAGTTAAAAAATAAATTTTTCAGTCATCAGCTATTTGAAAAATTGCAGGGTTTGCAATTCTCTCTGATGTGCGATTGGTATCTGGCTAAAAAGAAACGTTTGCCAAAAGCGATATCGGCGTTTTCCAACTGGCTTTCCAACACCAAACCGGACGAAGCGATTATTGCGCAGCGCAAACTTGATCAGGAAAAATCAGAAAGCCGGAAACGTTTGCAGGAAATGGAAAATACAAAACCGGTAAGCCCGGAGACTTTGGACAAATTACGGCAGCAAAAAGCACAATTGGTCGCGCAAAAATCAATATCATGACGCTGGAAGAATATAAACAAAAATTGATTACTGACAGGGATTTGAGGAACCGCGTGCAGCGGTGCCCGCTTTGCAATTCCAGCATTGCCGACCGCAAAGTGACTATTTTCGAGGAGCTGATCGGAACTCTGTACCGGGTGTATTGTTGGTGCGGGGAAAAAGAACGGCACGAATTCGACACGAAGGATGTTCGGCATTTGATGGGCAAGAACGAATACGCTCGATTCGGAGACCTGGTTAGGTTCGGCGGTCTCGTTTATAAACCGAAAGATGATGACGGAAAAACGCGCAAAGGGTGGTTTGGAATCAACATGGCTCGGGCAAAGGAGTTTTTTTCCGGCCAGCGCCAGATCCCGGTGGAAATCACTTTGAATCAAATCACCAACGAAATAATCGACTCTAAATACGTATCGATCGGACAATTCCCAGAGTTAAGCCACATGATCGACCACGACGGGCAATACGGACGTTCCAACGTGGTTCCAAATTATCTCGCTGCTTAAAAGAAAAAACTAAAGCGTGGAAAACTTGGCGCAGGAAGTTGCGGAGAGCACTCCAAACTACAACGCTGGAGTTTCCGACCATGAAGTTCCTAAAAATTTTCCTGTTCTCGATGTTACTCGGGGCCCTGATGTTCCGTCCGGTCTCGCGGGTTTCGCCGCAGGAAGCAAAAGTCGAACCGCCCGTCGCGGGAGTGAAATTGCTTGATCCGAGGTTAGAAAAGCTAAACAAATTCTTTGATGAATATCATTGTAAACAGCCGAATTACGCTGAACATTACTTGGCCGCATCCGACAAAAACGGAATCGACTGGCGACTCCTCCCGGCTATTTCCATCATCGAAAGTCAATGCGGCAAGCATCAAAGGTTTTCCAATTGGTGGGGTTGGAATTCCGCTGCCACCGGATTTGGATCGGTTGATGAAGGAATTGATTTCGTTGCTGGACAGCTTGGCTCCGGCCGGTACTATGGCGGACGAACTACACTTGGCAAACTCCGATCATACAATCCACATCCAGATTACCCGCAAAAAGTTTTAACGCTTATGGACGATGTCGACGAAAATAACGCCAATCTTCAGAGGTAGGGTCAGCCGCGGGCGGCTGGTTCTTGAAAACCCGGATAGCTACAAGCGGTACCTTTTCACTGTGGAGGGCGACATTAATCTTACCGTGCGGAAAAAAGGCAAGCCGCGATCGACCGATGAAAATTCTTATTATTGGGGCGTGGTTGTGCAGCTGATATCAGATGAGCTGGGCATTAATCCGGATGAGGTGCATGAGGCGATCAAATGGAAGTTTTTGCGGCGCGATGCTTTCGTAAAAATCAAGAATGCCGAGGTGCCGTTTTCCATGACGCGGTCGACCACCTCGCTTTCTACCTCCGAATTCGAGGATCTGATGACCAAGGTGCGCACGTGGGCGGCGGCGGAACTGAATATTCATATACCGTTGCCTAACGAAGTCGAGTATGGAGAATGGCGATAAAAAAATTAAGAAGTGAATATGGAAACCAAACAAAAAATTGAAAAGTTGTACGAACTTTTCTAGGCAAAAAAGGCGATCGACCGGCAGATCGAGGAAATTTTAGAGAGCCGGGGGGGGGGGGGGGGGAAAAAATTAAGCGCGCGTATAAAGCAAAAAGGCAAAAGGTCAGGAAGAAAGCAATAACCGAACGAAAACAACGCACGGTTTTGGGACCCCAAGCCAAGGAAGCAATTCTCATGGAACGCGAGAGAGGGCTAAGCGCTAAAGATATCTGCTCGAAATATGTCATCAGTCTGGCGACTTATTACAAAATTATAAAAAATGCGCCCAATACCGCCAAAGTTACGGCAGGAATTGGCCGGTGACGAATATTACCAGATTTGCTCGCGCCGTGACGAAAACTGCTCTGGTCGGATCACATGGGAGCACGCTTTCACTTACGCCGGCCGGCAGATCAACGAAAAATGGGCGATCATTCCTTTATGCGAAAACCATCACTTGGGAAAATTGTTAAACAAGAAAATTAACCATCGCATCGCGCTAGCGCGGGCGACAAAAGAGGATTTGAAAAAATACCCAAAACTGAAAATTTATGTCTAACATTGTTGAATGGTTTTTTGAAAAAAAATTGAACGGAGATTTGCGGCGAGGATGCATCGATGCGCTCGAGATTCTGGCCGCCTCCAAATACATCGATGCCGTCCTTGAGGTTGGGTCTTCCAACGGACTTACGGGACTTGCCGTCAGGGACGGCATCGCTAAGAACTTTCGGCATCATATCGTGGAATTTTCGGGACAGAAAGAAAGAAACACCAAAGGCATCTTTGCTAAAGCCGGATATAGCAATTACAAGATTTTCACCTCACCCGACGGAAAACTGCCGGATACCTCCAGCCAGTACGATTTAATCTTGATGCACGCACCGGACATGGCCGACAAGTATTCCGAGCTTGCCAAAACCTTGCACGATCGGAAAGTCTACATCATGGATTGTTTCATCATCGTAATCGGAGAGCAGCTGCCGGAATTCTACAGGACTTTCGGAAATATTAAGCAATATAAATCTTTGGGATTATGGCTCGTGAAAACTTAAAATGGAAAACCGAAAAACGCCGGATCGATCAGCTGGCGCCGTTTGAGAAAAATCCGCGAAAAATCAGCGACGAGCAGATTAAGCTTTTGAAGCAGTCGATCGAGCGCTTTGATTTGGTGGAAATTCCCGCAATCGACAAAGACGGAACTATCATCGCCGGACACCAGCGGTTGAAAATCATGCAGATGCTGGGGCGCGGGAAGGAAACGATCGATGTTCGGGTCCCGAACAGAAAACTTACCCGCGAGGAATTCGAGGAGTATAACCTTCGCTCCAATAAAAATGTCGCAGACTGGGATTTGGAGCTTTTGAAAAACTTTGACCGCGGACTGCTGGATTTTGTAGGTTTTAATAAGCGCGAGCTGGATCGGATTTTCGATGTTTCGCTCAAAGAGGACGATTTTGACGCGCAGGCGGCTTACAATGCGATAAGAAAAGCACAATCACAGCGCGGTGATGTTTACAGATTGGGAGACCATCGGCTGATGTGTGGCGATTCGACTAGCCGCGATGATGTTTCAAACCCAACGGGGGGGGGGGGCGAGCCCAATTGATTTTTACAGATCCTCCTTACATGGTGGATTACAAATCACCGGGAGGAAAATCCTACAACAGTAAAAAATACGGTGGCACCGGACGCAAAATTTTCAATGACAATCTGTCTGAAGAGAAGGCCTTGCAGTTCTATAAATCTGTTCTTAAAAATCTTTACGATTTTTCGGAAAAAGACGTTTCCCTTTACTGGTGGTTTGCCAACCGCAACAACAAAATCAACAGGCAGGCTTGGGAAGAATCGGGCTGGATGATGTCGCAAATCGTGATCTGGCTTAAAAACTCGATGATATTTTCACAAGGTCAGGATTATCATCGCTGTTACGAGCCGTGCATGTTCGGCTGGAAAAAAGGCCAGCATCATTTCACCAATAAACAGTACGCGAATTTCAAAGACGTAATGGAGCTGGAGGATGTCGAACAATTTTCTGACATGCTGGATGTCTGGTTTCAAAGGCGCGATACCACGAATCAGTATCTGCACCCGACGCAAAAACCAGTTAGGCTCGCCGAACGAGCGTTGCGCAAAAATTCCTCGGCCAGTGGCGTGGTGGTGGATTTATTCGGAGGCTCGGGCAGTACTCTTATCGGATGTGAGCAAATGGGTAGGAAGTGTTATGTCATGGAGCTAGATCCTAAATATTGCGACGTAATTATTCAGCGGTACGAAAAGTTCACTGGCAAAAAGGCGGAAAAAATTAAACTCAAAAAATGAAAGTTATAATCTCTTTGATGGCTTACCGGACTTTAACAGGTAGCGAGCTTTACACATACGAACTTGCCCGAGCTTTAGTGAAAAAAGGGCACGAAGTCATGATCGTTTCTAATCTTTCGGACGTAATGACCGAGTTGCACACCCGGACGAAATCGGCCGGCATTGATCTTTTGGATTTTAAGGAATATGATGGCAAATTCAAACCGGACATTTTGCACCTGCAGCATTTGGAGCCTACCAAGGAATTTGTGAGTGTATTCCCAAACATTCCGGCTGTGGTGACCGTGCATTCCGAACTGATTTTTGAGCAGCCGTTCAAAGCGGAGTCGATAAAAAAATATGTGTGCGTAAAAAAGGCGGCCAAAGAAGCGATTATCCAGCGCGATGGCATTGCCGAGGAAATGATCGAGATGATTCCGATTCCGGTTGACTTTGAGCGGTTTCACCCTGGCATTACTTCCAAGATCAGAAAACCGCAGGGAAGGAAGCTGGTGATTTCTCCGATGACCGTGGACTGGCTGCGCCGGCAGTGCATATTCGATTTGATTCACCGCTCGTTTGAGGAGGGATTTGATTTATGGATCGTGGGGGCAAAGCTTGACCATTATTTGAATTTTCCGCTGCCGGCTCAGGTGAAATGGTTTGATGCGGTGTGGGACATTGAGAGATTTTTGGCGGTAGCTGACGAAACCGCCGGGGTAAAATTCGGCAAGATGACGATTGAGTCGCTGGCTTGCGGAAAGCCTTCATGGGTTTACGACGTGACTTCGGACGGCATGCTTAACGGACGGATGATCGCCTTGGTCCCGCCGGATGAGGAAATGAAGCAGTATGATTCGATGGCAGTCGCGGATCGGTTTATCGATCTTTATAAATCAATTCTATGAACTTAGAGACACAGCAAATCGAGGAAATAAAATTTTGGAAGAATTTGGCGGAAGAAAAGGGAGAAAATTACGAGCAGCACCGTAAGGGCGACTATCATGCAGAAACGAAAAATTTTCCCCATTTCAAATCACAGGATGGTTTTGGTCTTGACTTGGGTTGCGGATTGATTTCAGTATTGGAATTTTCCGGCAAATCGTTTATCGCCATCGATCCACTGCTGGATGAATATGATAAAATCGTTCCGGTTTTTAAGCGAATGGTGGCTTACGAGAAACAATTTGATCCTGATACGATACCTTTCCGCGATGAAAACTTTGACTGGGTATTCTGTGTTAATGTTGTTGACCATACCAAAGATCCAAAAAGGCTGATGCGTGAAATTTTTCGGGTACTAAAACCCGGCGGCAAGCTGTATTTTGAAGTTAATTTCGACGATCATTTACTGGCACCGCATTATGAACTTTGGGATAACGAGAAAATTAACGCGTTAAAACAAATGAATATTTTTAAGACGGATTTTGAATTTGTGGAAAGGGTCGACAAAGATCAACAGAGCCGATATTGGGCGGAGATGATAAAAATATGAAGATTCTAATTACAGGAGGCCGGGGGTTTATCGGGTCCCACGTGGCTGACAATTTGAGGGCAAGAGGTATCGAGGTTTTGTCCTTCGACCATCACCTATTGAATGTTAATTTTGATGGTGAAGACCAATTTTTGGGCGATGTGCGAGATTACACGGCAGTGTCCGAGGCCGTGGCAGTCGTTGACGGCGTAATTCACCTTGCCGGAATTTTAGGAACACAGGAAACTATCAAGGAGCCGTTGCCGGCAGTTGAAACCAATATTTTAGGTAGCCTTAATATTTTCAAGGCTTGTGAGCATTATGGGAAAAAAGCCGTATATATCGCGGTCGGCAACCACTGGATGAACAATTCCTATTCCATCACCAAGACGACTGCGGAGAGATTCGCATTTATGTTCAATCGGGAGCGCGGGACTAAAATTGCAGTGGTGCGGGGGCTCAACGCTTACGGACCTAGGCAGAAAATCGGCCCTGTGAGAAAGATCACACCGAATTTCATCATGCCGGCATTGAAAGGCGAGGCAATCACGATTTACGGCGATGGCACACAGGTGATGGACATGATCTATGTCGAGGATCTAGCAGAGATTTTGGTGCGGGCGTTGCTTTTGGAGCATGGAGTATATGACCGGGTTTTCGATGCGGGCACCGGCAGACCGACAACAGTCAAAGAAATTGCCGAGGAGGTGATTCGGCAAATCGGATCAGGCAGTTTGAATTTTGCGCCAATGCGCCCGGGTGAGCCCTCCGGATCAGTGGTATTGGCGGATACTGCCACGCTTGCGCCGCTCGGAGAAATTAAATTTACGCCCTTGGAGGAGGGTATCAAGAGGACAATCGAATGGTATCGATCATTATACCCGCATGCATAATCGATGAACATTTACGCGATCAGTTGATCTTGTGTCTTGAGAGGCTGAAACAGCATACGCCGAGAGAAATGTATCAGCTGATTATCGTGGACAACGGCTCGACGTATAGCACTGCAAAAATGCAAAGCGCGGCGGATATTTACGTTAGAAAGTCGGAAGGCATCGGTTACGGCATGGCGATAAATATTGGAGCGGCTTTGGCGGATGGCGAGTATCTCTGTTTTCTTTCGGCTGACGTGTTTGTGAATCAGAATTGGTTGCAATCGCTTCTTAAAGATCTCGCGAGTTTTGGCGACAATGGAGCAATCATGCCGTTTGATCGGCCGGACGAACCCGACAAGCTAGTAGCGGATCAAGTATGGGGGGCGCTTTGGATGGTGCCCCGCTGGGTATGGAATGAAGTGGGACCTTATGATGAAGAGCTCAAATACCGCTACGGTGATCAGGATTGGTGGATCAGGGCGAAAAAATCGGGTTTCAGAATATTCCGGACGACCAATGTGATAGTGGAGCATCCGACCGAAGGTTATTGTTATCGTAAGACTAAACAGACTGAACATGAATCAGCAGAGCAAGCGCGAATGATGAAAAAGCACGGCACTACTGAATTTTGGCAATTTATTCAACAAAAATGAAACCCATAGATTCAGCTCATTGTTTCAATCGTTTATCTCGGTTCGGTAGATACCTTGTCTTTCTCAGATATGATGGTAACGTGCCGCACGTTAAATTATGGGGAAAGGTAGATCCAAATACAAAATTGGAAGCTATAGTATATTTTGCCCATCAGATGATAATAGTAGATTTTAATTGATTTACCGAACATGACTACCCAAATGAAACTTTTGACGATTGACACTGCCACGACCGGCTGCTGGTGGTATCGAACCAAGATTCCTTTTGACGCGCTAAAAAGACGCGGACACGATTATTATCAGGCTTCGGGAAAAGGAAACCCTTTGAATTTGAAACTTTACGATCTGCTGTGCACGGCGCGGGCTTATCAGGGCAACATTCAGGAAATTGTAATGACGGCCAAAACCAACGGCATCAAAGTGGTTTTCGACACAGATGACGCTATCGATCTAGTGCAACCGGAGAATACCGTGTATGAGGCGATCATGTTAATGCTGCCGTCATATTACTCACTTTTGCGTCTTGCCGATCTGGTTACCTGCACTACGCCGAGACTGGCCGAGCATCTGCGCAAGTTCACTTCTTCTCCGATTGAGATTTTACCTAATTGCATTGATCCCGAACTTTGGAACGATACTGTGCATGTGAAAGAACGCAAAAAAAATGTCAAAGTGAGAGTGGGGCTGTCCGGATCGAACAGCCATATTCTCGACGTGATTCCGCTTTTGGAAGCGGTGGCGCAGTTGCAGAAATATTTGGATTTCGAGTTTGTGATTTTTGGTTTTGCAACGGGCACGTCGGTTGCGGATTGGATCAATAAAAATCGCGCGGCGCTTGTGAACCGGACGGATCATCCTTTTTTGAAAGCATTGGAGAGATTCGACAAATCATGGCAGAAATGCAAACAGGTGAGGTTTGAGCCGTTGGTTTCGATCGAGTATTACTACCACCGGCTTATGGAAATGAACTTTGACATCGGCGTCTGCCCGCTTGAACAGACAGTTTTCAACGATTTGAAATCGTGCATCAAATTCTACGAATACGCCAAGGCCGGAGTGGTGACGCTTGCCTCTCGGGTTCCGCCTTATTCTGACGAAATGCAGGATGATTGGACTTGCGAACACACCGTGGAAGGCTGGAAGAAAAGTTTGGAGGAGCTTATCACTAACGAGCAGCTGCGACAGGCACGTTTGAAAAAGCAACAGGAGTGGGTAAACATTAACCGCGACCTCGAAAAGATAACGGATCAACGCGAGGAAGCTTTTTTGAAGGTGTTAGGAGGTGATAAAAATGCCGATGACTAAAAAAGGCAAAAAGATCATGAAGTCCATGAAGAAAACCTACGGCGCCAAAAAGGGCAAGCAGGTTTTCCACGCCTCGAAAAACGCCAAGAAAATTAAGGGCGTGGAAAAAGTCACAAGCAATATTCGATGACACCCGATGAAGAGGATATAATTAACATGGCTGTTTGTAGCTATCCTTCGCCTGATGAGAATTGGGTTGAAGGTGAAAGCTACGAAGAGTTAGAAGAGCAATAAAAAAATGAATTACGAAGGTGCTGATAAAACGCTAGTGTGCATTGACTGCAAGGAAGAATTTACTTTTACCGCCGGCGAGCAAAAATTCTTTACGGAAAGAGGCTTGATGTCGCCACGGCGTTGCCCGACATGTCGCAGAAAGAGGAAAGCGCAGAAAGCGAATGAGCAGTTTAATAATTTCTAGGTCGACAACACGCATTTACCCACGCAGAGGCACGAATTCGCCCGAATATATAACGTCAATATGTTTTATTTCAAATGCCATTACGCAAGGGACAGGCGCCTGTCGCAAAAGGCGTCAAAGGCCGTTCCGGCCGAAAATCTGCTTATTGGGAAAAAGCGAACGCCGATCTTTTATGGAGTCTGCTAACGGAGGAATATAGCAAGAAAGAATTGCAACAGCTGATCACCGATAACAGCAAAAAGTTCAACGTGCTGCAGGCTTTACAACGGCGGGCTCTGCTAGGGGACGTGCGCGCGCAGACAGTAATGTTCAGCAAAGCTTTTCCTGATAAGATGGTCGCTGAAATCGGCAAGGTCAAGCGTCTACTGAAATTCGACCTATGAGCCAGATCGAGGAAGTTTCCATTGCCCAACTGTGCAATTTTTTCCCCAAGCAAAAAATGGCATGGGAGGCTTTGAAGCTTTACAAGTATCTGCTTTTCGGCGGAGCCATGGGAGGAGGGAAGAGCGCGTTTCTGCGCCGTGCCGGCATGGCATGGCTGACTTATCTGACGCTCAAGTATGAGTTGAAAGGTTTGCGTGGCGGGATTTTCTGCGAGGATTATCCGGCATTGGACGACCGGCAGGTTTCCAAAATTCGCCCGGGCGGCGATGACAGCGATTTGTTTCCTGCGTGGCTCGGCGAATGGAAAGAAGGCGATCATGAATTCGTGGCGCATCCGGAATACGGCTCGTGGGTGCTTTCATTCCGCAATCTCGATAAGCCGTCAAAGTACGACTCTACCGAATTCGCTTTTATCGGGGTCGATGAGATCCATAAAAACCCTTACAACACTTTCAAGGTTTTGCGCCGGCGACTACGATGGAGCTTGCCAAATAGGCTTTTGACCGATCAGCTGGCCTCGGAGTTGCGGTTTGCAGCCACGGCCAACCCGGGTGGCGAATCGTGGGTGAAGGATACATGGATCGACCGGATATTCCCGATCGAAGAGCGCGAGGCTGACCAGTTTTATTTCATTCCCTCTCTGCCGACCGACAACCCGCATTTGTCGACAAAGTATCTGTTGCAGCTGCAAAGCATGAGCCCAGAAGAGCAGGCAGCTTATATGCAGGGACGTTGGGATGCGTTCGAGCAGGTGATGGATATTCACGGATATCTGCGTTTGCTGACCGATCCGGAAATAAACAACGCTTTTATCGACATTAACGCCCATTCCGGCAACGTTGTTTTGGGAGTCGATGTCGGCGAAGGCGGCGATGAATCTGTGATCGTTAAAAAAACCGACACTTGCCAAGAGGTAATTTTCAACCAAAAACTCAAAGACCCGATGGTGCTGGTGGCCTTGGTGGTGAAAGCGATCATTGCTCACCGGGCGACCGCCGTGTGTATTGATAAAACCGGAGTCGGATCGGGGCCTTATTACCGGCTCGACGAATTAAAACGGCAGAGAAAATGGCTCGTTGATATCGCAGGCATAACATTCGGGGCAAAGGCTTTGAAAACCGAACTTTACGCCGATCGCAAGGCCGAACTTTACTGGGCAGAGAGGACTTGGATTTTGCACGGCGGAAAATGGTTGAGAAACGGCGCGTGGAGCGAGTCAAAAACGATCAAGTATAAAAAAGATTCGGATGACAAGATCGTTATCCAGCCCAAGCCCGAGCTAAGAAAAGCGGGCATACGTTCGCCCAACGTGTTC
>JAMDAJ010000033.1 GCA_023485925.1 Patescibacteria group bacterium | reverse complement strand
CGGAAACGGTGAAAAAGGCCGTAGGCCAGGCGATGCGCCTCAAGCCCAAGTTCCTCAATCTCCACGCCAACGGCGGCAAGAAAATGATGCTGGCCGCCTACGAGGCGCGCGAAAAATTCCTGGCCGAACACCCCTCCCCCGACGGCCACCGGCCCAAACTGTTGGCGGTCACGGTGCTGACCAGTCTCAACTACAGGGATTTCGAGGACGATGGGGTCTTCGACCCCGTCGAGAAGCGCTTCGAAATCGACCTCACTATCCCCAACGTGGACATCTTGCGTGAAAAGCAGGAGATCGAGCGCGTGGTGGTGAGACGCGCCGAGAACGCCCTGGAGTGCGGGCTCGACGGCGTCATCGCCTCGGCCCAAGAGGCTGCCGCAATCCGCAAGGCTTGCGGGCCCGACTTCCTCATCGTCACGCCGGCTATCCGTCCGTTGTGGGCCGCTGTGGGCGATCAGAAGCGCCCCACCACGCCCAGCGACGCCATCAAGGCCGGCGCCGACTACCTGGTCATCGGACGGCCGATTCTCAAACCCCCGGCCGAAGTCGGATCGACGGAGCATGCCGTCAAGCTCATCTGCGAGGAAATCGAGCAGGTGACGGCCTGACCTGGCCGTTCTGAAAGGACACCATGAACCAGAAACTGACCAAACTGGCCCTCGCGATTTACGACTGCGGGGCCTTCAAGGACAAGTCCAAATCGCCCGAAGGCAAGGGCTTCCGGCTCAAGCTTCATGAACAGCATCCGGACGCTCCGCTTTCGCCGGTCTACCTCAACCTGCGCACGCCGGACAACCCCAAGCCCGGCCCGTTAACCCGCGAAATCCTCGCCCAGATCGGCCAACTCATGCTCGACTGGATCGATGAAGCGGGCCCGTCGTACAACCTTGTGGCCGGCGTGCCGAACGCCGGCGATCCGTTCACTGACGCTTTCATGGCAGCGGCAATCGACAGTGGGCGGAGAAGTATTCGGTTCCTCCGCCTCGGCAAGCAAACTGCCGATGACGGCAAACGCCAAATCCTCGGCATCCAATCTGGTGTCTACACTGCCGGCGAATGGGTATTGGTCATCGATGACCTCATCACCAAGGCCGATTCCAAGCTCGAAGCCATTCGGGTGCTGGAACAGACCGGTCTCGAAATCGCGGGTGTGATAGTGCTCGTGGATCGCGAGCAGGGCGGAGCCGACGAACTGCGCAAGGCGGGCTACCCGTTCTTCGCGCTGTTCACACTTACCGAGCTTCTGGATACGCTCGTGGCGAGCGGGCGCATCAACGAAGCAACTTGCCAGGAGATCAAGGACTACCTGGCGACGGCCTAGCCCGATCTGCTTCTCGAGCCCCCTCACCGACACCTGATTTTGCGGGTGTCTTTTTTTATCCAGCGCTTTGCTTTCTTTTTACGCATCGCCTAAAATATTCTTAGGAACATTAAAACAAATCTATGTCCGATGAACATTTGGAAACACATGACTTTGGCGAACATTTGGTAAAATTCGAGAAAGGCATGGAACATCATCTCCATCATTTGGCTTCGCTAAAACCTCAAGAACGACGGGACCTTTTTCACGAGGCCAAAACTTCCGGTGACGCTTACTACTCACCCCGCCCGGGCGTGCACCTAGTGCTCAAACGCAATCACGACGGCACTTACATTCTAGGCAAACATTAAACCTCAATTTTTTTGACGGCTCCCGCCCTGCCTTTGACTGAAGGCGGAGTTGCAATTTTTTTTTAGGTGTGCTATACTAGTAATGTAAGGAATGGGATCCCGACTAAATGTCGGGATTTAGAAACCAAAACCAAAACAAAATCAACACGTGCTTTTTGGCAGGTGTAAATTACACCCTGCTAATTCGCAGGGCAGATTGCGCTAAAGTTTGCAACTTGAGCCGCGATCACTACTTGGTTCCTCAAATTACCAAAACTTACCCAAAAATAATCCCGAGCAATCGGGATTTTTTGGACCCCCTTTTTTCCCCCTTGGTAAGGGGGGGGGGGGTGATCCCTCGCCTTCCCTCCTCCCTCCGCTATTGCGGGATGAGGAAAATAAAAAAAGGGAAGGATGATTGATCCTTCCCTTACAACTTCGATCGGTCTAAAGCGTCCAGCGGATACCGATGAGCGCGTTCATGCGCTTACGCTCGAACATCGGCGCGGCCCAAACTTTCAGCGGGGTGTGAGGGATGGCGTATTCGACACGCGGGCCGGAGCCCTTAAGGCGTTCGGTTAAGAAACCGACGCCAACCGTCTTATTGATTTTGCGGCTCCCTTCCAATTTCCACCAAAATCCGCTGCCGCCGTATTCCGGGATAAACAGCAAATACTGCTTGCTATTACCCATCCAGACAAAGCCACCGGCTCGGGCAGGGTTCTTGGCTTCTTCGACGCCCGCGCCCAAGGCCAACCGCAGCCAGGGTTTGGGGGAGTAGGTTGCTCCGCCGTAAGCCTCACTATAACCTTTCTGAGTCTGAAACCAGACGAACCCGCCAAATTTTTTTATGACCCCGCCGGTCACCAACCCGTTGATGCGTACCGTGGTTTGGCCGGGGGAGACAAACGTCCTTTCCTCGACCCAGGTTTGGGCAAACAGGTTTCGGGCAAAGAGCAGACCAAGAATCAACGCCGCCGCTCTCAAAACGATTTCAGCTTTCGTGCTTGAGTACTTCATGATTCCCTCCTAAGAACTTTCAAAAATTTTATTTTGAAAAGATATGTTAACATATTTTCAACAATTTGTCAACGCATATACCTTACAAAAAATCAAAAATAATGTTTATTAGCTTATTTGAGCTAAAAATATCTGTTGACTAACTTTTTACAAACTGCTATACTACTGTTGAAATATCTTCAACAACAATTATGATCGAGGATTTGCTTAATAAACTGGACTTCAATAAAAAACAGAGCACGGTTTATTTGGCCGTGCTCAAATACGGCAAAATCACTCCCTCTATGCTGGCCGATATAACCAAACTCAACCGCACCACGGTTTACAGTGTCACCAAAGAACTTTCGGCAATGGGGGTGATCGGCGAAGATCTGGGCGGGCCGCAGCTGTATCTGGTGGCCAAACCGACACAGGATCTGGAATCACTTATAAAGAAAGAAGAACGAAAATTGGAAGAAAAAAGAGAAATCGTCAAACGGGCGGTAAAAGAGCTGCAGGGCATCGCCAAAACCGCCAAGTACCCCATTCCAAAAATCACCTTCGTGCAGGAAGAGGAAGTGGAGAACCACTTATACAAAGCCACACCCAAATGGGATGAAAGCATCCTGCAATATGATGGCATCTGGTGGGGCTTTCAGGACCAGACTTTTGTCCAGCACTACGAAGACTGGATCGACTGGTACTGGGAAACGGGAAGCAAGCCACAAACCAAGCTGAAACTTTTGTCTAACGAGGCGGCCGAGCAGATCAAGAAGAAAAAATTTTCCCGACGGGAAATTCGGTTCTGGCAGGAAAGCCACGACTTCCAGGCCACGACCTGGATCTTGGGAGATTATGTAGTGATGATCTCGACCTCTCAAAGACCGCGCTATTTGGTGGAAATCCACGACGCGGTTTTGGCCCACGATATGCGGGAGGTCTTTAAGGGCATCTGGAAAACCCAAATCGAAAAAAATGCCAAATGATTTTTTCCTCATCTCCCATAACATCCGTTCGCTTTACAACGTCGGTTCGTTCTTCCGTACTGCCGACGCTTTTGGCGTCACCAAAATTTTTTTGACCGGCTATACCGGCACGCCAAAAAATTTCCGACTTCAAAAAACCGCTTTGGGCGCGGAAAAATCGGTGCCTTGGGAATATCACAGACAGCTTAAACGGGTCTTCGACAAGCTCCGACAACAACGCGTCAGGGTCGTGGCGCTGGAAAACAACGTGCCCAACACCATACCACTGACCAAATTCCGCCCAAAATTCCCGCTGGCCTTACTCTTGGGCGAAGAAGTTAGAGGCATAAAAAAAGATTATTTAGGATACTGCGACAATATAGTGGAGATCCCCATGCGGGGACAGAAAGAATCGTTAAATGTGGCAGTTGCTGCGGGAATCGCTATACACTATATGATGTCATTCCGGACTTGATCCGGAATCTACTGCTATAAAGGATGGATCCTGAATCAAGTTCAGGATGACGAGCTTTACATGGATGTTCGAAATTTAATTGAAAATAAAGTTTTCAGCGTTTCGGAATTCAACAATTTCGTAAACGACATTTTGACGCCGCTCGTTGTAACGATCGAAGGCGAAATTTCGGAATGGAAGGTGAGCCGCGGAAATTTGGTCTGGTTCACCCTCAAAGACGAAAAGCAGTCGCTTAAAGGTTTCAGTCTCACCTATCGCATCCGTATGCCAGTGGAAGTAGGGATGCGGGTCAAGGTGCATGGCCGGCCAAAAATCTTTGGAAAATCGGGGAGTTTCGTCTTCGATACGGAATATCTGGAACTTTCCGGAGAAGGGAGCATCCAAAAATCCTTTTTGCTCCTAAAAGCCAGGCTTGAAAAAGAAGGGTTGTTTGCGATCGAGCGAAAACGCGTTCTCCCGCGCTTTCCGAAAACCATCGGGCTGATAACCTCCGAGGGTGCGGCGGCTTACACTGACTTTCTAAAACATCTCTCGGCCCGGCTCGGCGGACTTGAAATCATTTTCATACCAGTCGCAGTCCAAGGCAAAACAACCGTCCGCGAAGTAGTTGCGGCGTTTGACTATTTTAACCGGTCAAAAAACCGGCCGGATGTGGTAGTGCTCACCCGTGGTGGTGGCAGTTTGGAAGACTTACAATATTTTAACTCAGAAGAAATCGTTCGCGCGGTCTTCGGAAGCGCAAGCCCCGTGATCTGCGCGATCGGTCACGAACGCGACGTGACACTTTGCGAGCTTTCAGCCGATGTCCGTGCCGCCACCCCCACCGCCGCCGCGCAACTCGCGGTCGCAGACCGGCAGGAACTGCTTTCAGAACTATCCAATATCAATACAACCTGCAAACTAAAACTCACTAAGCGTTTGCAAACGCTAAAACACCAACTCAATTTTTCAACCCAGGAACTCTTAGCACAAATCAGCGAGAAAACCCGAGGACTCCGAATGGTCTTTGAAAAAATCCAGGCGGCCTTCCCCCAACTTGTAAGCCACCTTGAACTTTTGCAGCAACGAGCTAAAGGTCTGAAAATATTTTTGATCTCGCTGGCGCCGCAAAACGTCCTGGCCCGCGGATACAGCATTGTCAAGAAATCTGGTAAAATACTCAAAGACACCCAAGATATCAAAATTGGGGACAAGCTGGATATCCAGTTCGCCCGCGGCGCGCTTACGGCCGGGGTTGAAAAAATCACTAATGATTAACCGGTTAACCACAATGCCCAAAAAAGAAGACAAACTTGACCTGGGAAAAACTTTCGAACAGCTGGAAAAAATCACTACGGAACTTTCGTCGCAAGATTTGGATTTAGAAGCCGCGATCGAAAAATTCGAGCGGGGGTTAAAACTTTCGGAGCAACTCAAAACCCGCTTGAGCGAGATCGAAAATCGCATCGAAACGATAAAACTGAAATTCAAAGACACCCTAAGCGAAGACAGCGACTAACGCTATGTCCGGACATTCCAAATGGGCCCAGATAAAACACGCCAAAGCGGCGACCGACAGCAAACGCGGGCTGCTATTTTCCAAACTCTCCAAAAAAATCGGAGTGAGCGTAAAGGAGGGCGGTGGCGGCAACCCGGAGACGAACTACAAACTCAAAAGTGCTATCGAATACGCCAAATCCCACGGCCTGCCCAACGACAATATTGAGCGAGCTATAAAATCAGCAGCCGGGGCAGGGGCCAGCGCCATCGCCGAAGTGGTTTATGAAGGTTATGGCCCGGGAGGATGCGCTTTTTTGGTCGAAGCGGCAACTGACAATCCCAACCGCACGACCAGCGCGATTAAACACATTTTCTCAAAAAATGACGGCTCCCTCGGCGGAATCGGTTCGGTCGCCTGGCAATTCGAAACCCGAGGGCAAATTTTAGTCGAGCGTGCGGAGAAAGACCTTTCCGAACTGGAACTTACCGCTATCGACCTCGGCGCCGAGGATGTAAAAGAGTCGCCGGAAGGCCTGGAAATTTTCACTCTGCCTTTGGACCTGCAAAAAATCAAAGAAGGCCTGACCGCAAGTGGAGCAAAAGTTGTCAGTTCCGACATTATCAAGGCATCAAGGCAAAAAGCGATTTTGGACGAAACCCAAAAAGCGGCTGCCTCCCGACTTTACGATGCGCTCTCCGAAGATGAAGATGTTATCGCAGTTCACACTAACGCCGACCTCTAACTAGCTAGTTAGCTAGTGGCTTTTTAGCTCATTAGATAATACCCTAAAAAGCTAAGAAACTAAGAAGCTCTAATGTTAATTCTTGGTCTGGATCCGGGCGTAGCCACCACCGGTTACGGGATCATCGAAAAAAAAGACAGGCGCATCTTGCCAAAAGAATGGGGCGTGATCGCAACACCAGCCCAACTCCCCCTGGCAGAGCGTCTTGAGATCGTTGCAACCGATTTAGGAATGTTATTGAAAAAATTCCGACCCGATATGGCGGTCGTGGAAACGATATTTTTCGCCAAGAACACCAAGACGGCTATCGCTGTCGCCCACGCCCGCGGCGTCATTTTGCTGGCCTTGCAAAAACAGGATGTTCCGATAAAGGAGCTCACTCCTTTACAGGTCAAACAACGGATCACCACCTATGGCAAGGCATCAAAACACCAGGTTCAAACCATGGTTAAAACCCTGCTGAATTTGAAAACTCTGCCCGCGCCCGACGACGCCGCCGATGCCTTGGCCCTCGCGATCTGCGGCAGTGTAAAATATCCAAACCGATGATATTTTCTAAAAAGTACAAAATCGTCCACGCCGTGGCCGAAGTCTCGCCTTACTCCAAAGTGGGCGGGTTAGGCGATGTCGGTTACGCGCTCCCGAAAGCCATCCATCGGCTGGGCCATGAAGTTGTTATCGTGACTCCTTATTACGGCTGCGTCCGGACTCTTAACGTGCCCCGGGAAAAAATCGAGGGAAATTTCAAAGTGGACTGCGCCGGGGCGGTCTATCCGGTGAGTTTTTATAAGCACATCTCGCCGGATGGTATCCCTATCTATTTCGTCGTCAATGAAGAATTTTTTGGCGGGCACCAAGGGGTCTATCGCGTCATTGAAGACGAGGCGTTGCGCTGGATTTTTTTTGCCCGCGCGGTGCTAGAGCTTTTGCGCATCATAAATTTTCGTCCGGATATCCTCCATTGCCACGAATGGCACGCAGGGTTGATCCCGAATTACCTCGGCACCCTTTACAAACAGGATCCCTTCTTTGAACCCACCGCCACGGTCTTTACAATCCACAATCTGATGCACCAGGGAACCTTTTTCTGGCAGATTGTGACGCCGGAGCGCCTGGATAAGGGGATAGGGGAGCCGCCGGAACAGAGGAACTTCCGCCGATGGATAAACTTCACCAAACGCGGCATCCTTTTTGCCCACGCCATAACTACCGTTTCAGAACGCTACGCGGAAGAGATTTTGACCCCGAAATTCGGGTGCGGGTTGGACCCCTTTCTCAAACGCCGGGCCGACCGGGTTTTTGGCGTCATTAACGGCATCGATTATGAGGTTGTTAATCCGGCCTTCGATCCTAACGTAATGGTGAAATACGACGTGAATTCCCTGCCGAAAAAACTCAAGAACAAAATAGAACTTCAAAAAGAACTGGGTCTGAAAGTCGACGAAAATGTGCCGCTAATCGGGGTGGTGAACCGCCTGACCGAACAAAAAGGTTTTGAACTCATCATGAACATCATGCCCACCATGCTGAAAACGAATTTGCAACTGGCCGTCGTGGGCAGTGGGCAAGCGGATTATCTAAAATTCTTTCGGGAGGTGGCCAAAAAAAATCCGGAAAGAGTGAGTATTTCTTCGCCTTTCGATCAAAAGACCGCTTCGCATATCTATGCCGGTTCCGACATATACTTGATGCCGTCGCGTTACGAGCCCTGCGGACTTTCACAACTGGTAAGCTTGCGCTACGGTTCCATCCCGGTGGTTCACGGCGTCGGTGGGCTGCATGACACCATTGAGGATTTCGACCCCGCAACCGATACGGGTAACGGTTTCGTTTTTCAAAACTACGAAGAAGGCGAACTTTTAATGG
Organism: Patescibacteria group bacterium; assembly: GCA_023485925.1. Classification (GTDB taxonomy): domain Bacteria; phylum Patescibacteriota; class Doudnabacteria; order UBA920; family 2-01-FULL-50-11; genus JAMDAJ01. The sequence continues at coordinate 3,110 of JAMDAJ010000033.1, read as the reverse complement.
CCATCTCCCGGGCCTGCGAAAGCTACAAGTATAAGCAAAGCTGGAACCGGCTGGTCTATCGCGCCATGAAGCAATCTTTTTCCTGGGAATTGCCCGCCAAAAAATATCTGGAGCTTTACCATATCGCACTCAACCTTAAACGCAAATAACGTGGCATCCAATCCCATCACAGACGAAAATGTGATGAAAAAATTCTTCGCCGAACATCTGGAAATATTCGGGGGGGCGCGAGGAATTTCCAGCATCAAGATCTTCCGGCATGATCCATCGTTAGTCATTTCCCAAACTGCCGTATTAGCCAAGTATGAAATCACGGCAGAAATGACAGATGGTAGCTCCCGGTCCTTTACCTTGCGCGGCTCCAGCGACCCCAGCCAAAACCGGCGGAAATCCTATTTCATCCTGCAGGCGCTGCGGCAGGCCGGGTTCGATCAAGGGCCGTTCCAGGTCCAAAAACCTCTTGGCTACTTTGAAGAGTATCATTTCCTTCTCTATGAAAATTTTCCCGGCCCGTCGCTAATGCAGGATTTCGACAAAAACGCGCCCGATTGCTCCGAAAAAATCGCGAAGGGCATCGAGTGGCTGGCAAAATTCCACCAAACCGAACTTCCGAGCCTGCCGCGGATCTATTATGACTGGGGTAACGAAATTAAGAAATTTCAAAAATTAAAAACCGATCTGGTCACTAAATTCGGGGACCCGCAAAAACGGATCTCCCAAGCGGCGGACACTTTAGCGGAAACCGAGAAGAAACTCTTCCGACCCCAGGAGTTTGTCCTCGCCCACGGTGACTTTCAACCCAACAATATCCTGGCGGCAAACGGCGTGACCTCGGTCATTGACTTCAATGATGCATTTTTCTACGATGAACTTTTCGACCTGATATATTTCCAAGTGCAAACGCTGTATATGCTAAGACACCGGAGGATGTCCGGACTGGAAACAAGCGTCGATTCCGCCGTAAAAAATTATCTAAAACTCCGCAAAATCCGACACAGCACTCTGGTCGAAAAGAAAATCGCCTTGTTCACGGCCAAGACGCTATTGCGCATCAAGATCCTGACCAATCATCAATTGGGCTCGGAGATCCTAAGGGAAATTGAAATGTATGTACGAAAAGCAGTTTGACCTGCATCTTCATACTTATTATTCAGACGGCAAGGATTCGCCCAAGATGGTTTTGGTGCGCGCTAAAGAAAACAATCTGAAACTGGTTTCAATTGTGGACCACAACACTTGCTCTCATATACCCGAAGAGCTGGAAATTGCCGATCGGTTAAACCTTAATCTATTACCTGGGGTCGAGTTCTCCGCGGTCTACGAGGGCCATCACATCCACCTCTTGGGCTACGGCTTTGACTACAAGAATCGAGAATTGCGTACGATGCTTTCCGAGATCAAAGGACGTCGGCGACAGGGGATATTTTTGATCACCAAAAAACTCCGGCAGCTGGGATTTGATATTGCCGACTCCCAGCTCCGCGCACTCCCCACCGAATATTACGGCCTGACGCATATCATTCACGCGCTTTTGAATAAGCCGGCTGAAAAACAGCGGATCTTAAAAGAAGTCGGCAGCGCTGACCTCTTCGCAATCATCAACCATTACTTCTCCCAGGCCCGAGAGGCCTACGTGCCGGAAGACTACCTGCCGGCGGTAAAAGTCATAAAACTCGTGAAATCTTGCGGCGGTATTATCTCCATCGCCCACCCCGGCTCCCATTTAAGTTACAAGGAAGACCTACTGATTGAACAATTGGCCGCTTGCGGTCTGGATGCAATCGAGGTATTCACGCCTAAACACAATTGGGACCAGATCGTCCATTACGAAGTGTTGGCAGAACGGCTGCAAATGACCATCACCGTCGGCAGTAATTACCACGAAGACTTCCACGAACACGATATTCCCATCGTCACTCCTCTAGGCTTTTTGAAGACCCCACCGGCCATTTATGACGCTTTTGCCGAGTACTTGAAAAACCATACGACATTCCGTATTAAATATTAAAATGCCAAAAATTCAAGTTGCGTTCTTATCTTCGGAAATCGGCCCGTTCGCCAAGGTCGGGGGGCTGGGCGACGTGGCCGGCAGTCTGCCGAAATATCTTTTTGAGCTGGGAGCGGATGTCACTGTCTTTTCCGGGAAATATCAGCAGACGGACCTGAAAAAACTGAAAGTCAAAAAAACCTCCGAGCTTATTGTGAAATTCGGGGGACGGGCTTATCCGACAAAAACCCACGAAGTGTGGCTACCGAAATCCAAAGTGTCGGCTGTTTTGTTTGAAGAGGAACACTGGCTTTCCCGCGGGGAAATTTACGAAGCGCCACCCGGCATAACCGACCCGCATTACCTCACGAAGCGTTTTTTGTTTTTGAGCCGCGCTGTCATTGACTATCTTAAAAAAACGAAAAGCCGAGTTAACGTCCTGCACGTTAATGATTGGACGAGCGCGGCTGCAGTACTTATGGCGCAAAAAGACCGGCCGGCTTTTTCCAAGACAAAAACTTTGTTCACCGTCCACAATATCACCCATGGTGGATTCGTTGATGAGCGTCTGCTGCGGCTGGTCGATCTGTCCACACAAAATTTTTCGCGACTTTCGCAAAGCGCGGGCAACCTGCGGTATTTTGACATTTTCGCCGAAAGTTTGCTTTGTGCCGATGCCATAAACACGGTTTCCCCAACCTACGCCAAAGAACTTTTAAAACCGGAGTTCGCCCGGGGGCTCGAAAAAATTTTCCAAGCCCGCAAGTCGCATTTCATCGGCATACTCAACGGCATCGATACCGAATATTTCGATCCTTTGAGTGACCCGTACATCGCTGCTGGCTATGACGCCAAAAAATTGGACCGGAAGCGTCTGAACAAAACGGCGCTGCAAAAAACTCTTGGGTTAAAAAGGGACGGGGACTTGCCAATCTATAGCGTTATCACCCGACTCGCCGAGCAAAAAGGCGTAAGCTTGATCGTGGAAGCGGTGCACTTAAAAAAACGAAAAGCCGAGTTAACGTCCTGCACGTTAATGATTGGACGAGCGCGGCTGCAGTACTTATGGCGCAAAAAGACCGGCCGGCTTTTTCCAAGACAAAAACTTTGTTCACCGTCCACA
>JAMDAJ010000005.1 GCA_023485925.1 Patescibacteria group bacterium | reverse complement strand
TTGCCCGACCGATTCGGCCGCGCGAAGCGCGGAAAGGTATGGAACAACAGGCTCGCCGCGCACGGCGCGGCTCGCCAAGCGCAGGTTCGAAATCCCTTGCGATTTTAAGTATTTGCTTTGCCCAATTAAAAACTAACAACATAAATTTATGAACAACAAATACTTTCTCTACGCCCGCAAGTCCACCGATGTTGAGGATAAACAAGTGCGTTCTATTGAAGATCAGATCGCAGAATTGCGCGCCTTTGCAAAACAAGAAAATCTGAATGTCATTGATGTTTTGATTGAAAAACAGAGTGCCAAAATTCCGGGCAGACCGATATTTGGCGAAATGTTGAAAAGAATTGAGGACGGCGAGGCAGACGGAATTTTGGCTTGGCACGCGGACAGGTTGGCGCGCAATTCTGTTGATGGTGGAAAAATAATTTATCTTTTGGATTGCGAGCGTATTACGGCGTTGAAATTTCCGACGCTATGGTTTGAAAATACGCCGCAAGGAAAATTTATGTTGAACATTGTCTTTGGGCAAAGCAAATACTATGTGGATTCTCTTTCCGAAAACACGAGGCGTGGTTTGCGCCAAAAAGTCCGTAGAGGCGAATATCCGAGCGTTGCGCCGATTGGCTATATCAACGATGTGCGGACAAAAAGTATTGTGGTTGACCGCAAGAAAGCGAAAGTTATCAAAGCCGCATTTGAGTATTACGCCACCGGCAACGCTCGGTTGGAAGATATTTCCGACTTTTTGGCGCAACGCGGGATTATGTCCCGCGGCGGAAAGAGAATCCACAAGACGAGGGCGACTTTTATCCTTTCAAATCCATTTTATACTGGATTATTTCGCTACTCCAAAGAATTGCACGAAGGCAAGCACGAGCCAATCATCGCAAAGAAAATTTTTGATAAAGTCCAAGAAGTTTTGAAGCAGAGAGGAAGGCCGCACCACAAAACAAAATATGAACCGCAAGATTTTTGTGGAATGTTGAAATGCGGTATTTGCGGAATGTCTATCACTGGCGAATACAGGGTGAAAAAGCAAAAAAATGGAAACCTCCACAATTATATTTACTACCATTGCACCAAGAAAAACAAATCAATCAAATGTCTCGAACCCTGTATTCGCCAAGAGGAACTGGACAAGCAAGTTTCCTCTCTGCTTCAAAAATTTTCTTTGCGTGCGGATTGGGCGGAAAAACTTTTGGAAATGGCAGAAACGGACAAAGAGAAATCCGCCCAATCCGTTTCTGCTTTTGTTCAGGAAAGTCAAATCAAAATCCGCGCCATAAACGAAAAACTCCAGCGACTTTTAGACGGCTATTTAGAGCAGGATATTGAGCGAGAAATATACCGCGAACAAAAAACAAAACTCCTTTTGGAAAAGAAGTCGCTGGACGAGAAAATGGCGCGGATTGAACAAAAGCAGAATGATTGGCTCGAACCGATGAAAGAATGGATAAAAGTCGCTTCAAACCTCGTCAAAATCGCAAGGGATAGCAACCTTTTGGAGAAAAAGGTTGCTGCCAAAGAAATCTTTGGCTCGAACCTGCGCTTGGCGAGCCGCGCCGTGCGCGGCGAGCCAGTGTTTCCATACCTTTCCGCGCTTCGCGCGGCTGAATCAATCGGCAAAATTCCTGAAAGTTTAATACTGGTGGGGCGTGCAGGAATCGAACCTGCGACCATCTCCTTAAAAGGGAGCTGCTCTACCGGCTGAGCTAACGCCCCGAACTTGAGACAGATTAGCACGATTTGAAAAAAAATTCAATGGCTGTTTGCTTATTTTCGTCGTGGTTTGTTAGTATGTATTTACAGCTTATCAAATAAGTTCCGTTATGAGAAAAACCAAAACCGCTTTTTTTGAGATTCGAGAGGCCTGGCAGAAAAAATTACTGACCGATTCTTTGCCCGCGTCCAAATATATCCTAATCTTCAATCCCGGACCGATGACGCCCGCTAGTGCTTCTCGCTATCGCGATTGCAACGTGCTCTCGATTTTCATCCGCTCAAAGATCACGGCTGCGCTTTTGCAGAAACTGCCGAAGCTCAAATTCATCGCCACTAACACTACCGGGTTCGACCACATCGACCTCGCAGTCTGCCGCCAGCGCGGCATTTTTGTCAGCAACGTGCCGACTTACGGAGAAAACACGGTGGCCGAGCATACTTTTGCCTTATTGCTTTCGGTGACCCGGAAAATCGTGGAATCGGTGAACCGAACGCGCTTAGGCAACTTTAGCCGTGAAGGGCTGCGCGGTTTTGACCTCAAGGGCCGGACCATCGGCGTGGTGGGCACCGGCAACATCGGCCGGCACGTCATCCGCATGGCGCATGGTTTTGAGATGAAAATTTTGGCTTTTGACATCCGTCCGGATAGAAGTTTGGAAAACCATTATCCTTTGAAGTACGTGACACTGGAGCGGTTGCTCCGCGAGTCGGACGTCGTCAGCCTGCACGCGCCTTACAATTCGCATACCCATCATCTCATCAACGCCAAGAATATCCGATTGATGAAAAAGGGCGCGGTTTTGCTCAACACCTCCCGCGGCGCGCTCATCGAAACCGCCGCGCTGCTGGCCGCCCTTAAGAAAGGCGCGCTTTCAGGCGCGGGTCTGGACGTTTTGGAAGAGGAAGGCGTGGTTACCGGCGAGGATGCTCTGATTTCTTCCCAGGTCGGCCGTGACGATTTAGCGGTGGTCATTCAAAGCCGCCAGCTTATCGGTTTGCCGAATACGGTCGTCACCCCACATAACGCTTTTAACAGCGAAGAAGCCATCCATCGGATTTTCTTGACCACCGTGGAAAACATTCGGGCTTGGCATAAGGGCCGCCCCGCGAATTTGGTGAAATAAGTTTTGTTTAAAAAAACCGCCTCGGGTTTTAGGCGGTTTTTTTCTTATGCGGTTTTTTGGTTTGTTTTTGTCCGTTGCTTTTCCAGGCCGCGAGTCCGGCGGCAACGTCGGCTTCCGCTTCCGGTTTCTTGTTCATGGCGAAGGTACAATCGGGATAGCGGGTGCAGGCGTAAAACGGTACGCGCCGCCCGCGGGATTTCTTCTCGACGATATCGCCAATCAGTTTATCTGATTGCCCCGAGTCTATCGAGGGGCGGGAACTGTCGGGGGTTCGACCTTGCTCACCCTCTCGTTTCTCTCGACACGCGGGGCACTTGAAGCCGGTTTTGTTCCAAATTTTGGAGATGCCTTTGCATTTGGGATAGTCGGTGCAGCCCAGGAAAAATCCGAAGCGGCCGCGCTTGACCTCCATCGGTCTCCCGCAGAGTGGGCAGCGCTCGTCCTTGGTTTTTTCTTCCAGTTCTTTGATTTTGGCGGCTTCCTCCGGCATGGGTTGGGTGATTTTGGATTCCGGATCGGGACAGGCCAGGAACTTGCCCATGCGGCCGAAGCGGATGATCATCATTTTCCCGCAGTGCGGGCAGGGCGTGGTGGAGACTTCGATCTGTTTTTCGACCGATTTTTCCTTTTCCACCAGATGTTTTTTGAACGGGTCGTAAAATTCGTGCGTTACTTCCCGCCAGCCGGTCTTGCCTTCCGCGATGTCGTCCAGTTCCTCTTCGATATGCGAGGTAAAGTTGATGTCGACGATCTCGGGGAAATGCTCTACCAAGAGGTCGTTGACCAAAAAGCCGATCTCCGTGGGCTGGTACTTTTTCTCCACCTTCTCCACGTATTCACGGTCCTGGATGGTGGCCAGGGTCGGCGCGTAAGTCGAAGGCCGGCCGATGCCGTGGGCTTCCAGGGCTTTGACCAAGGTGGCGTCGGTATAGCGGGGTGGCGGAATGGTAAAATGCTGCAAAGGCAAAATTTCGTGCAGTTTCAATTTCTCGGATTTAGCAAGTTCCGGCAGCACCCCTTCAATCTCTTCTTCAGCGTCTTCATCGCGGCCTTCGGTGTAGGCGCGGATGAAGCCGTCGAATTTTACCACCTGCCCATTGGCGCGGAAAATGTAGGCGGTGTTTTCTGTTTGGGTTTTGATATCAACGGCGGTTTGCTCCAAAATCGCCGGCTGCATCTGGCAAGCCAGCGCCCGTTTCCAGATGAGTTCATAAAGTCTGGCTTGATTGCGGTTCAAGTGCTGAGCTGCATCTTTGGGCAGAAGCGACAGGTCGGTGGGCCGGATGGCCTCGTGGGCTTCCTGGGCGCCGCGGCTGTGGTTTTTATAGTAGCGGGGAGCGGCGAGTGCGTAAGATTTGCCGAAATGCGCGGTAATGACTTCGCGGGCCTGCGCTAACGCCACTTGCGCCAGGTTGACGCTGTCGGTGCGCATATAGGTAATTAACCCCATGCCGCCCCGACTGCCCAGTTCCAAGCCTTCGTAAAGTTGCTGCGCCAGCAGCATGGTTTGTTTGGCCGAAAAGCCGAGTTTGCGGGAGGCCTCCTGCTGCAGAGTGGAAGTGGTAAAAGGCGGCGCGGGTGTGCGGGTGACTTCTTTTTGGTTGATGTCGGAGACGACGAAATTGCCGTGATCGATTTCGGCAACCAGTTTTTTTGCCGCCGCTTCATTGCCGATATCCATCTTGCCCACGGTCTTGTCATCGATGGAGTGAAGCTTCGCCACAAAAGTATGGTCCGAGTCGTGTTTCGACAGCTTCGCTTCTATGCTCCAGTACTCTTCCGCCTTGAATTTTTGGATTTCGCGTTCGCGCTCCACCACCAATCGGACAGCCACGCTTTGCACTCTTCCTGCGGATAGTCCATAGCGGATCTTGCGCCACAAAAACGGAGACAGTTCGTAGCCCACGAGTCGGTCCAAAATTCGCCTGGCCTGCTGGGCGTCGACCAGATTCAAATCAATATCGCGGGGATGGGCGAGCGCTTGTTCAATGGCCGATTTCGTGATCTCGTGAAAAACGATGCGCTTGATGCGCTTGTCTTCCTCGCCGTTTTTGATGTCTTTGGCGTCACCGAGGCCGAGGGCCTGCACCAGATGCCAGGAGATGGCCTCGCCTTCGCGGTCCTCATCAGTTGCCAAGATGACCGAAGCGGCGGATTTCGCTTTCTTCTTAAGTAAGGCCACGGTTTCTTTGGCTTTCGGAGGGATGATGTATTTGGGTTCAAAATTCTTTTCCACATCCACCCCCAGCTTGCTTTTTGGCAGGTCGCGGATGTGCCCCATGGAGGAGGTCACGTCAAAACCGCTGCCCAAAAAGCGGGAGATGGTCTTGGCCTTGGTGGGGGATTCGACTATCACCAGTTGTTTTTTGTCACTCATGGTTGGGAGTGTAAATAACCCGCGTGGCTTTTGTCAAGCTCGCGGGTCGAGGAATGGGAGAAGTTTAGGCAGGGTTTGGGAGTTTGGTTAGTATTTTTATAGCCTGCGCGAATGCGGTTTTTTTACAGCTTGATTTCAGTCGAGGTGGCGTTGATATCATTCAGGATTTCTCGAGATTCGTTTTCATCCGCGAGTCGTGCGCAGCAGTAATTTTCAATCGTGATCGGCACTAGCTCCGCGGAAATCAGTCGTTTGCCCTCGATCGTCAGTTTCACGGTTAGGCCCTGCTTGGTTGCTTTTGACCATTCCTGGTCAAAGATGAAGTTGCCTAAACTATAGAAAATCAGTCCTTTCCCATATCTTTCTATCGGCTGGACCCAGTGGGGGTGGCTGCCCACCACCACATCGGCGCCAAAGTCGATCGCGGCGCGCGCGAACCCGGTTTGGGTTTTGTTGGGTGTTCGCGTATATTCGGTGCCCGCATGCATGCTGGCGATAATGATTTCGCAGCCGTCGGTTTTCATTTGCGCCAGGCTCGTCCGCAGTCGGTCTAGATTGTCCGTTCGGGCTACGTAGTCATTGCGCGATTTGCCGCCATCGTTCGCCGAGGCGTATGAGGTGGCGAGAAAACAGAGTTTGGTATTTTTAATAGTAAGTTCGGCCGGCGCCCAGGCCTGCTCCAAATCATTACCCGCCCCGACGCCGGTGATATTGTTATTCGCAAGCAGCGCTTGGGTGAATGAAAGTCCCTGCGCACCCTGGTCGAGCGTGTGATTATTGGCCAGGCTTAAAACCCGAAAGTTGTTTTCGGCCAGACCCTTAATGTACGCGCTTGGCACATTAAAGACCAGATTGCCGGTTTGAGGCAGGAAGTCGCTGCCGGAGAACGGGGATTCAAGGTTCCCGAAGTTCAAGGCAGAAGAGGCAAGATAATTTTTGAGTTTGGCAAAGGGCAGGTTGGGGTCGCCGGATTTTCTGATGGCCGCGCCGACGTTGCGCGAAAGCATGATGTCGCCCACCAGAATTAACTCGATCCGGTCCGGCGGCTGGACTTTCACCGAGCTTTCGCCCAACAGTTGGTCCACAAATGGACGTTCGGGCAGGGATGGACGCGTCAGCCGCAAATACAAACCTATGCCGCCGACGGCGCAAGCGAGGAGGAGTGTAATCAGGACAAGGCCGCGTTTGGTCATGAAGGTTTTGCGAAGAATCGGTTTACGGCTTTTCTCAGTTGCGACGGTTTGGAAAGGAGTTTATAAGGCGACCCTTTTTTCAGCGTCGCGGGGGAGTGGTAGCCCCACGTCACAGCCAGTGAGCTCACGCTCACTCGTCTTGCCTCATTGATGTCGCCAAGCGTGTCGGTGATGAAGATACAGTTTTGTGGCCTCACATGGTAAGTATGCATCGCCAGCCGGAATTTTTTGATTTTGCTCGCCTGAATTTCATTGCCGTAAATCCTCCCGAAATATCCGTCCAGCCGGTGTTTTTTCAAAAACCGGCGGATGGATGAGCTGATGGTGGAAGAGATTATCAATAATTTGAAATCATTCTGGAGCAGACGGATAGCTTGCGGTACGCCGGGAATGGGGTTAAGTCGAAGCGTCCGCGGGGTGTATTCTTTAAAAAAATCAAAAGCCGGAAGTTGTTTGGTCGCCAGTCCGTGTTTCTTCCACACTTTAATCGCTTCGTTGATGTTCATTTCGGAACCCTCGCGGTATTTCTCTTTGGGGAGCGAAGGGAATTTCTTATGCATGATGCTGTATGCGATTTCAAAAGTATCGGCGATGACCCCGTCGAAATCAAAAAAGATCAAATTTTTATCGCGCTTTAACATATTGCATCGCGCCCAGGTTCCGCACCTTGCCCTTGATCTCCATCATGGTGAGGGCCGCGGAAACGTCGGAGGCCGGCAAGCCGGAACCTTTGATCAAAAGATCGATGTGCTGGGGTTCGTTCGATAAGATGTTGAGGAGCTTTTCTTCCGTCGGCGTGGAAGGGATAACCTCCCGAGCGGCCAACTGCTCGGTGACTAAATTCAAGTTCAATTCCTCGGTAATGTCGGAAGCGGCGGTCACCGCTTTTGCCCCGAGTTTCAAAAGATTATTGGGTCCTGCCGAATATTGGTTGAAGATGTGGCCCGGAACGGCGAAGACTTGGCGGTTTTGCTCCAGCGCCAGCCTCGCCGTAATTAACGAGCCGCTCCCAAGATCGGCTTCCACGACCAGCGTGCCCAAAGACATGCCGGAGATGATGCGGTTGCGGTGGGGGAAGTGCATTTTCAAGGGCGCGGCGCCTAAGGGGAGTTCGGAGATTACCGCGCCGCCGCCGTTTGCGATTCTTTGGGCGATGACGCGGTTGCTGGAGGGATAAATGCTGCCGTCGTCGATGCCACAACCCAAGACCGCGACGGTTTTGCCGTTGGCATCAAGCGCACTGCGGTGGGCAAGTTCGTCCACCCCCAAGGCTAGGCCGGAGACAATACTGATGCCGGAGGCAGCGAGGTCGCGAATTAAATGGGGGACGACTTGCTTGCCGTAGGCGGAGATGCGGCGGGTACCGACCACGGCGAGCGAGAATTCGGAAGCAAGCGTTTTGGGGTCGCCGCGGACATATAAAAGCGCCGGCGGGTTATGGATCTGTTTTAACAGAGGCGGGTAGTTCGGATCGGTTTCTATGATGATTTGCACGCCGAACCTTGCGATCTTTTCCATCTCGCCGTCAACATCGATTTGCGCGCGCTTGATGGCCAGGATTTCGGCGATGGGCTGTTCAATGCCGGCCGCGAGAAGCTCGGAAAGCGGGGCGCACCAGGCCTGTTCCAAATCCGGAAAGTAGCTTAAAAGTTTGGAAAACCTCACTGACCCCACCTGTGGGATTTGGTTGAAAGCATTGTAAAATTTGAGATTTTCCATTTGTTTTTTTTGGATTTTTGCCGGGGATTGACAAGATGATTATTATATGATATCATATCTTACAGGCTTTTGGAGGGTTTTTATTTCGCCCTTTGTAAGGCCCTGTGCGTTTCCTCCTATCTGCGAGTGACGAAAACGTTGTAATCATCCCTCCTAATTACACGCGAGTAATCGGTAAGGTTAAACTAATTCTGATTTAATTCAGCTCTTGGTCTAACGCTCGCAGATAGTAGGAAGCGCAATAACCCCCGCATCAAAACTTGGTGTGGGGGTTTAGTTTACGCAATTTTTAGCGGGGATAATTATGCTTCGATGAATCTCGAAACAGTTAACATTGCCTGCGGGAATGAATCCTTTCGCAGTTTTGTCATTTCAGCATCTGTGAATGGGTGCAGGACAAAATCCTCGGTGGGCAGAACGTCCCGGGAGGCGCGCGTTTCCACGCCGATGCGGATGCGATAAAAGTCCTGTGTGCCCAGTTTATCGATGATACTCTGCACACCGTTGTGCCCCGCGGCGGAAGAGGACTCGGTGGTCCGGACGGTGCCTAAGGGTAAGTCGGTATCGTCGTGGATGACCAGCAGAGCTTTTGTGGCGTCGAGTTTATAGAAATCACATATGGCCTTAACAGCCTTGCCCGAATCGTTCATAAAAGCGTAGGGTTTGACGAACAGGTCTTTCCCCGAACTCAAAATCTCCGCGTCGAATTTTTTTTCCCAGCGCGGATCGACTTGTAAAACATTAACGATTCCATCTAAAATTAAAAATCCCGCATTATGCCGCGTGTGTTCATATTTTTTTCCGGGATTGCCTAATCCCACGACGATTTTCATAATTTAGGGCGTTATAGGTTCGGAGAAGAATGGTTCTGCCGCCGGTTTGCGTTTTAACATATCTTGGTAAAGCGTTTCGATCTTGCTTGGCGAATCAGCGCCTAACACCACCACGAAATCGGGTTTTGGTTCGGGCAGTTTATCCAAATGAGGATAGGGCCCGGTGGCCACGTAAGAGCCTAAGGTGTCGGTGAGGTATTGCAAGGTCCGGGGTTTTTTGCCGCCGGTCAGATCGTAGATAGTGGTCAGACTGTAGACTGCCGAGTCGGGGAAGTTGGCGGTCGTGGTTTCCATATTGTAGCGGCCGACCACCGTTTCGGCCTTTTGCGCCAGGCCATTCACCTTGGTGCTGTTCTGGAATTCGACTTTCGGGGTTTCTTTAAATAGCACTCCCAAGGTGAAACGGTCGGCGATGAAAGTTTTGAGGTCGGCCGAACTTTTGCCGGTACAGTAGGACAGGATGTAAGCGCCGGTATTTTCATCTATCATGTTGCAGATGATGCCGCCGGTGGGGTCGAGCGACAAGGACACGATGTTCTCGTCTTTTACGTTATGGATCAGGTCGTAGAGGCGTTTGATGCCCCAGGGTTCCAGGTTGGTTTTGAAGTGATCGGCGAAATTATTGAGTAGCTTACTGATGGTGGAAAGTGAGCTTAATTTCAGCTTACCAGCCTTGTCGCGCGTGGCTACGAGGATTTTTTGTTGCCGGCGCGACCGGGCAAAGTCCGAGCCCTCACCGTTGGTCCCGTGTCGTGAACGGGCGAATTGCAGGGCGCGTTCGCCATTCATATGTTGTAATCCGGTTTCAAATTTGATTGTTGGAAGGTACCCGCCTTTGTAATCGGGGTAGGCCGAATCCTGGAAACTTCGCTCTACATTCACGTCGATGCCGCCGAGATCGTCGATGGCCTGCTTGAATCCGGAGAAGTCGATGACCCCGTAGTAGGGGATGGCCTCCCCCGAGAGGTTCTGCATGATATTGGTTATCCAGGTCGCGCCTAGCCCTGGTTTTTTGAATTCGCCGTAAGCGTAAGCGGAATTGATTTTCCGCCAGCCGAGGTTGTCGGGCAGTTTCGCGACAAGGTCGCGCGGGATAGAGAGCAAAGCGATTTGGGCTTCGGCTTCAGTTGCGCCGGGTTTGATACTGGCCAGTATAATCGTGTCGGTAAGATTGGCTCCGTCATGCCCTTCGCCGCCTATGCCTAAAAGCAAGATATTGACCGCGCCTTTGTCTTCGCCCGCCAGTTTGCGGTCCGATGAGGTGAATAGCTGGCCGAAACTGGCTAGGAATGATAAGGGGGATTTCCCGGCGAAAATTTTTTGTCCGAATTGGGCGAATTTATAGGTCCCAAAAGCAAGGCCTGCGATCGCGGCCGCGGCTGCGATCCAAAGCCAGAGTTTCTTTTTCATCCAGAATGGTTTTACCCGCGGTCGGGTCTGGTGGAGACGCTTTTCGGTCGGGGCCACCAGCTCTTTTAGATCGGAAAATTTTTCCCGGGTAATCTGGACTTCGGGCGGGGAGGGGAATGTGGGCGCTTTTACCACGCGGCTGGCGGTTTTGGCTTCGATCGGTTTGCGACGGAGTCTGATAGCATCGAGCCGGAGGGATTGAGTGTCCTCTTCGAACATAACAAAAAATGGTGAAGTAAAATTTCGGTCGAAGTAGCTTGAATTATATCAGATTTTCGAGACGGGAGGTAGCGATCAGCAGACTTGCCGGTAGAGGTCTACGATTCTGTTTTTTTCTGCCTCATAGGCCAGTTAACCTAAAAAAGCTGTTCGTGCAAAATTCTAGTCCCGATAGGACCAAAACAGAAAGTTCAGAAAATCGAAATGCTTCTACAGGGCTTGATTTACTCGGCTATTTTCTGGTAAGTTATGGGATAGAACAGGATTTTGGGCGGTTAGCCAGAGCGGTAGAGCCTGCCTACCGGCAGGCAGGCGCTGTATTTTTATCCTGTTAGACTTTTTGGGCAATTAGCCCGGCTTGCCCCGTTAAATATTTCGTGGTCGCATAGCTCAGTTGGTTAGAGCGCGCCGTTCACATCGGCGAGGCCCCTGGTTCGAGTCCAGGTGCGACCACCAAAGTTTATTTACAGCGGAATTTGCCTCGCTCGGGGCTTCGCCCCTCGCTTCGGCGGGCATTTCCGCAAGGAAATGCCAAGGGTTTTTGAAATCAATCGCCAATTTTCCCGCCGCAAGGCGGCGGTTCGAGCCGATGGTTTTGAGAAAATTTTTCATTTCCGAAAAATTTTCAGACAAAATGAGATTTTTGGCTTGGTTGGCTTCTAAAATCCAGTTTCTTGTGAGTTCGAGCCAATGATTTCCTTTTCGCTCAAAATCCGATAATTTTTCCTCAATATCTTTCTTTTCCGCCATAAGTTTGTTTTTCTTTTCCTGAAATTCCGCTAGCTCAAAACTGCCCTCAAGATAGCCGTCCATTAAGCGGTCTATTTTTGTTTTTATGGCGGAAAGTTCTGTTTTGAGATTTTGAGCGAAAAGGTCTGATGTTTGGCGGTTCTCGTTTTCCCATTCTTTCGTTTTTTCTAAATAGTTTTCCCGCCAAACATCGGGCAGAGAAACTTTTTGACAATTTTCTTTTACTTGCTCGGTCAAAATTTCTTCTCGCAAAAAGCGAGTTTGAGTGCAATTTTGCGTTTTGCTTTTGTGGGTGCAACGATAATATACAAATTTTAATCCGCTTTTCTTGATGTGCCGTTCTGCTGTGATTGCGTATCCACATTCGCCACAAACCGCAAAATTGAGAAATTGGAAATTTTTCGGTCCTCGCTTTTTGCGGGGCTTGCCGTTGGTGATTAACGCTTCTTGTATTTGATCAAAAAGTTTCTTTGAAATCATTGGCTTGTGCGATCCTTGATGAATTTCGCCACGATAGCGAAAATGTCCGTAGTAAAACGGATTGGTCAAAATTTTCTGAATCGTGGAAAGATGAGGCGGTTTTCCGTCTTTGCCAACCAAGCCAAGAGAAAACATTTTGCTTTGAATTTTTGTTAAAGTATATTCGCCGGTGGCAAAAGCCCGTAAAACTTCCTTCACTTTGTTAAATGTCTTTTTATCGGGTTCAATCGTTCTTAATCTTGGCTCGTTGAAATATCCGAACGGGGCTTTTGCCGAAAGTTCGCCTCGCCTGATTTTCTGTCTAATTCCCCGCAAAATGTTTTCTCTTAAATTGTCGGTGTAATATTTTGCTTGCCCGAAAGCGACCGAAAGCATAAATTTTCCTTGCGGTGTCGCTTCAAACCAAAATGTTGGGAATTTTAGCGATTGGATTTTTCCAGTATCAACTAAATAAATCACTCGTCCGCCGTCTATTGAATTTCTCGCTAATCTGTCAGGATTCCACGCTAAAATTCCCGAAGCGTTGCCTTTTTCAATTTCCGACATCATAAAAT
>JAMDAJ010000048.1:7246-12523 GCA_023485925.1 Patescibacteria group bacterium | reverse complement strand
CTCCTGAGTGACGAAGCTAACGCGTTAAGTCTGCCGCCTGGGGAGTACGGCCGCAAGGCTAAAACTCAAAGGAATTGACGGGGACCTGCACAAGCGGTGGAGCATGTGGTTCAATTCGACGATAAGCGGGGAACCTTACCAGGGCTTGACATGTATCTGCAAATCCAGGGAAACCTGGACTCCTTCGAGGGTGATACACAGATGCTGCACGGTTGTCGTCAGCTCGTGTCGTGAGATGTTGCCTTAAGTGGTAGAACGAGCGCAACCCTCATTGTCCGTTTTATTGTGTCGGACAAAACTGCCAGCGTTCAAGCTGGAGGAAGGCGGGGATGACGTCAAATCAGCGTGGCTCTTACGCCCTGGGCTACACACGTGCTACAATGGGTAGGCTACAAAAGGATGCAAGATCGTAAGATGGAGCTAATCTTTAAAACTACCCCCAGTTCGGATTGAGGGCTGCAACTCGCCCTCATGAAGCCGGAATCGCTAGTAACCGTAGATCAGCCTCGCTACGGTGAATACGTTCTCAGGTTTTGTACACGGGACGCTCGGCAGTCTCGTGAAAAAGAAGGTGAAAATCCTTCCACGCATTTTAGGTTGCGTGAAGTCAAAGAGCAGGTTAGATTCCGCGAGGAATTAACTGAAGGGCTCGGCGACATTTTCCAGCCAGAGTCTTCATATAGGTATTAGTGGTAGGCGACGCATCGTGTACACGCGGAAGCCACCTAAAATAAAGCCATTAATATGATCGGAAGACCCGGACGGAAAAAAATGTTTCGCGAGGTGACCCGAGGAGATCTTGTCGCGTTGTCGGGAAACTGATATATTCAGGGTGAATAAACCCCGATAAAGTATGGACGGAAACGTTCAAAAAACGCGCGCCAAGAAGTCAGCAGCGGTCGTAGTATCCCGCCAACGGCGGGAGAAGGACCAAACTGATAATGGTCATAAGCTTGATCCTAATTACGTTGTTGGATTCATCGACGGTGAAGGCAGCTTTTCGGTGAGTATTTCCAAACACTCAACCACCAAGCGCCGCCTGGATGTCCGCGCAGAGTTTGAAATGGAATTGCGCGAGGACGACAGGGAAATTCTGGAGAGAATTCAACAAACTATCGGCTGCGGTTATGTCTATCGCTTGGTTTACAAGCGGTATGATTGGCAGCCGCACGCCAAATATAAAGTGGCGAGTATTAAGGAATTAACCGAAGTACTGATACCGTTCCTTGATGCTCATCCACTTCAAGCCAAGAAAAAATTGGTATACGAGTTATTTAGGAAGATTGTATTCTTGATTAAAGATAAAAAACACTTATCAGATCGGGGATTCAAGGAAATTCTTAAATTACGCGACCGGATCAGGGCTTATTCCAAAAAATATTATCGGAACCGCTAGGGTACGGGAAAGCCGTTTGCCCAGTGGTGTGGGACGAAAGTATAAATTCGATCCCGATACCGCCCGTCACACCATGGAAGTTGTGAGTACCCAAAACTTGCTCGTCGAGCAAACTAAGGTAAGCGCAATGACTGGGGTGAAGTCGTAACAAGGCATCGGTAGCGGAAGCTGTCGATGGATCACCTCCTTTCTAAGGAGTTTTCCTTAGCTGATTAAGAAATTACTATATAGGCCAACCTGCCTTGAGCAGTCTTAGCCAACCGGTTTATTTCTTAGTCAGATAGGGTCGATATGGGTGCATTTTCTTAGGAAAATCATTCATTTCTGAGAATCAACGTACTTCCTGTCACTATTCAATCGTCAATGAAAAATCGCCCATTCGACTACGCCCAGGGCGGTTTTTATTTGCGCGATTTTCTGCGCGATTCTTGCGCGATTTTGAAAGATAGTATATAATGCCGGTATGTTTAATCCCCACTACAAAATCAGCAATAAAATCGTGAATTGGCTGACTTCCATCGCTGAAGCCAAGGCCCTTATTGACCGCGCTCGGCTGCTGCCCAAGCATGAACTCAAATTACGCCGGCAAGCCTTGATCCGCATGACGCACAGCTCGACCGCTATCGAGGGAAATCAGCTCAATACCCGGCAGGTGGAGGATTTGTTGGCTCACAAGAAAATCGACGCGCCCTCGCGGGATGTTTTTGAAGTACAAAACTATATAAAAGCCCTAAAGTATATTCAGCAGGTAGTCGAGAAGAAACAATCCACCACAGAAAAGGCGATTCTAAAGATTCATAAGCTCGTGACTGCGGATACCTTGCCGGAGGAGCAATCGGGGCACTACCGTCGCGGCGCGGTATACGTCGTGCGCCGCCGCTACGGTCAGCCGCAGGAGGTAATGTACACAGGCCCGGATGCCAAAAAAGTCCCCGGCTTGATGAAAGATTTGGTAGAGTGGATCCGGCAGAGCGCGGGAAAGGAGATACACCCGATCATCGCAGCCGGCATCGTCCATCAGGAGATCGCCGCCATTCACCCCTTCTCCGACGGCAATGGCAGAACCGCGCGCGCTTTGGCGACTTTGATTTTATATGAGCGCGGTTACGACTTTCGGCGGCTATTCGCTTTGGAAGATTATTACAATCAGGATCGACCGGCATATTACGCAGCCATCAACATCGGCAAGAATTATGAGGCGCGCGGGATTGATTTCACCCCTTGGTTGGAATACTTCGTCAAGGGTTTCAAACAGGAGATTGACGAGGTTAAGGAAAAAATAGCCTCATTGTCTTTGAAAAAAGTGGATGAGAAGATCCAGTCCAAAGTCTATCTGGATCGCGACCAAATGCAGATTTTGGATTTCTTGGATCAAGTGGGTAAAATCACGGCCCAAGACGCAGTGGATATTTTGCGTTGCCCCAAAAGAACCGCGCAGTCCTATTTGCAGAAATTGAAAAAAATGGGAATGATCAAACAGGTCGGCAAGGGCCCTGCCTCCGGTTATATTTTGGTTTGAAAGTGCCTAAGCCAGCAAGGATTTTTACGCTGCATCAAAGGTATAGTAAAATCCGCTCATATTTCTTTGTTATATTGACTGCAAGAACTGAGTTTATATAATGCAGGCAAGTTTAGAAAGGGGTAAGATGGGGTACACCGAAAGCAAAACATCCAGACTTTTATCCGGGAAATTATTTCTCGTTTTTTCTCTCGTCCTTGTGGCCGTCTCTTTGTTTGCGCCCAAGCCAGTTTCTGCAGCCTGGACCTTGCCGACCACCGCCTGCGATGCCCAGCAAGTCGATTTCCAAATCTACTACGTCAACGGCCATTTGACCGATACCAGCCAGCGCGAGGACGGCACCTTGGCTTTTGATTATGGTGCTAATGGCCAGCCGTTTGTTTCGGCGGATGCAAACGGCGTCGTCACCTTCAATTTCCACACGCTCTTCACCGCTCCCACCAGTACTACCAGCTACGTCAAAGTTTTGGGCTTTGCCTCCGATTGTTCTCCCATCTTTGGCCTGGGCCCAGCCTTCACCAATCCTATTTCCCCCGGCGATCACGTCCTTACTTATGCCGATAACGGCCACACTGTCACACTGGATGGTTCAACCCAAATCCAATATCCCTCCGGCACCGCCCGCTATATCTGGATCGAAGCCTGGGACGGCGTATCCGGCTCCACCGCCGCTTCCTACTCCTACCTCGTTGATTTGCAGAATATCCAGAATCCGACGGATAACAGCCCGCCGCCTGAACCGCAAGGCAAAAGGCCGGTTTTGATTGTGCCTGGGATCGGCGGTACTGACTTATTTTACAACAATCAACTTTCTTGGCCAGATTTAGTGAGGATGTTTGAGACCAATGATACTTTTCTGCTTAACGAGTTACCTTTGGATTCGGGAGGACAAAACAAAGGTCCGGTGAGTTTGGGGGATATAGTAAAAGAAATAAATATAGCTCTTTTACCCGATACTGATGTTTTTGCGTCATTAATCTTGTCATTAGAAGCAAACGGATATACAGAAAACGAGACCTATTTTGTTTTTCCTTATGACTGGCGTTTGGGTTTGGATGACAGCCTGGATTCTTTGGACAAGAAAATCAATGACATTAAAATCCTGACCGGCTTCGATTCCGTGGATGTGGTCGCGCACAGCATGGGTGGCCTGCTGGTTGAGGATTACTTGAACGCTTACGGCAAAGCCAGCGTGAACAAGCTGATCTTTGTGGGCACGCCGCACTTAGGCGCGCCCAAAGCCGGCAAGGCGCTATTGGCTGGTGACAACTTTGATATTCATATCCTCAATAGCGGAGTGATGAAGGAACTGTCAAAAAATTACCCTGCGGTCTACGAGCTTTTGCCCGTTCCAAAATATTTCGAGCAGTTCGCGGGTTATATCGTAAAGTTCGGGTGGTTATCCACCCCGCCGCCCTTAGATTACAGTCAAACCAAGGATTTCCTTTTAAACGAGAACGGTCTGAACGCGGCCGTGTATGCCAAAGCTGAAGATTTGTTTTCCAAAGATCTTCAAGACATGGATTTCTCGGGTCTTGACGTCTATAACATCGCCGGCTGCAAGACACCGACGCAAAGCGCTTATCAGTTAAGTCTTTTCGGCAACATCGGCCGGGTGGGGTATTCGTCAGGCGACGGTACCGTGCCCTTGCCGAGCTCGGACTACCTGAACATTCCTGCAACCCGCAAATATTACGTTAAAAATGCCGACCACTCCAAACTGCCCAGCGCCTCCGGCGTGAAAGAATTGATTCTAGACATTTTAACCGGTCAAGCCCCGGATTTGGCAGACAACGTCAGCAGCTCTTCGGATTTTTGTGCCTTCGCCGGCAAGACGCTTACCTGGAGGAGTCCGGTTGCTGTGAATATTTATTCCCAAGGCAAACACAGCGGACCCGCGGAGTGGGGGCTGGAAAATAGCATCCCGGGGGTGGACTACGAAATCATCGATGGCGAAAAGTTCATTTTCCTGCCTACTGACGAAGGCCAGGAGTACGAGATCCAGGCTACCGGGGAATCCACAGGCGCTTTTGATTTGTTAATCAGCAATAACGATAACGGCATGACAGGCAACACTTATGTTTACGACGACGTGCCTATTATTGTCGGCACGCCTATAACTTTTCCAATATCAGAAACTAGCGCTGACAGCTCTATTATGGTCAACCAACAGGTGTTACCGGCGGACTCCCAAATTTCAAGGGAGCAGGCAGAGGACCTAACTCCGCCCGAGATAGCCGTTACCTACGATCAATTTTCCGACAAGTATGTTTTTACCACTGTAGATAATTTTGATCCCCAGCCCATCATAGAGTGCGATTCCGGTACTTGCACGGCTTCTGATCACGCCGGCAATCAAACC
>JAMDAJ010000048.1:0-7236 GCA_023485925.1 Patescibacteria group bacterium | reverse complement strand
TCGTATAATTACGGAACTCCAATAAACCCGATTCAGAAT
Organism: Patescibacteria group bacterium; assembly: GCA_023485925.1. GTDB lineage: Bacteria > Patescibacteriota > Doudnabacteria > UBA920 > 2-01-FULL-50-11 > JAMDAJ01. The sequence continues at coordinate 7,197 of JAMDAJ010000048.1, read as the reverse complement.
ACTTTTTACGTTCAGTTTCGGGAAAAACGCGAGCAATTGCGCGATTTTGACCAGTTTATTAATATTAAGCAGGATGAAAGAGCTAGAGTGAATTACCAAAAAAAGAAGAATCAATCCGTGGTCACGTATAAACTTAAGGGTGAGAAGCGTATACGAGAGGTGTTCCCGGGTTTCAAATATCTAGAGTTAATAACCGATCAAGGTAATTTAGATATAAACATTAAATAAAAACATGAAGACAAATACAAAGCTCGTTCTAGTTTTTATCTTCGGGGCTGTTCTACCCACGCTTTTAGTTTTTTTTAACGGATATCTTGCGGATCAAGATAGAACTTCTTGGAGCCATACTCACGAAGCCTCTATTTTTAGCGGCTTGTTAATTCTTGGAATCTTATCTTGCCTTGCAACAGCGATCATTAATTATAAAGGTCAAAAAGTCAGCTTCTGGTATACACTTAGCATAGCTTCCGTAGCGGCTTTGGGCTTGTTTTTGTATGTCGGACTTTCAGTGTCCCACTTCGGATTTTAAGAGTAATAAAAATTTTCTGTTTGACTTTTCATTTTCGGAGTCCTAAACTTCCTACAGAAAGTTTACAAAAGTAGGCATTAATTGCCTTCGAATCGCAAAAAAAGTCCAAACTGTGGCAGTCGGTCACCTCCTTTCTAAGGAGTTTTCCTTAGCTGATTATTCTGATGCTATATAGGCCAACCTGCCTTGAGCAGTCTTAGCCAACCGGTTATCGGATTAGTCAGATAGGGTCGATATGTGTCGTCCGCCTTGGGCGGAGATACATCTTGGCATCAACTATTCCTGTCACTATTGAATGGTCAAAAAAGAAAGCACCAAGCGGTGCTTTTTGTGTTTCCTGCCTGTCTAGCCGCTCGCAAGCGGCTGGGGTTATTATTCAATCATCAATGTCAAAATAACACCTCGTGCGCAGTTTAAGGCGTGAAGTAACTCGCTTGATTAAGCCATAGCGGGGGTGTATAATCAGGTCGCAATAAAGGGGTACAACTATACCGGCGGAGGCCACGGCTAAGTGCCGGGACGGTACTTATCAAAGCAGTGAGGAGGGTATATGCCGACTGTTAGTCACGGTTCAGAATGGCCATTCCGGCGAGAGGCCTGGTATGGCAAGATTATCACTTGTAGTCGGTGCGGTTGTAAGTTCAGGTTGGATGAAAGTTCGGACTTTCAACAGTACACCGGTGGTGAGTTTTCGGGCTTGAGCCGCGCAAGATGCCCTGAATGCGGCAATACAGGCAACAGGCCGCGGTGGAGTGATGTTTCATAGGCGGTACAAGGCGTAATCGATTTCGTTTGTCGGGGATACACTATCCTCGGCTTTTTTTGTGACGTTTGGTCGCCCAGGGAGGCTGAAGAAGCACGATCTGTCCAAGGTCTTCAAACGGTATGCAAGCCACGCCGGTATTCAGAAAAAAGTTACCCCGCATACCCTCCGTCATACTTTTTCGACCATTATGATTAATAACGGCTGCGATATTCGGCATATCCAGCAGATACTCGGGCATGCGAATATCGACACGACCGCAAAATACTACCTAGGTATGGACAAAAAGGCCGTAAAAGCGGCCCATAATAGATATCTCAAATATTAGCCTGATAATGTAAATTGCCGTATCGGGTCGGTCTCCGCGGTTTTTAGATAGGTGATGAGGAGCGGGACTTTTAAGAGACTCCGCGGTTTGAAAGTCGCCGTTTCATTTAGGCCCGTCCAGTGCCCGTTGTCCAAGTCTCGGAAATAGATGCCAATCTTGGCCGTCGAATCCTTGACCTGGAAGTCCTGGGCGATCTGGGCCAGCTCTTTTTGCAGTTTGTTAAGTTCGGTAAATTGGTTCTTGCTGCCGATGAGGTCCACCCCCAAAAGCGGTTTGACTAACTGGTAGGGCGAGTCTTTGATACGGATTTTGGAGATGTCAGTGAAGCTGGTCGATTTTAGAAACGGAAAAAACCGGTCGGCAAAAAACCCCGAGCAGCAAAAAAACGATCGCCACGCCAATTATTAGGAGCTTTTGGTTAAAATGCTTCATTAGCTTTATTATAGTCTTGATTTTTCCGAAATCAAACTTTTTTGATAGAATAATGGCAAAGGAGTAAACGAAAAATTATGCACAAATGCAATGGTGCCATGGGCGGCGCGTACGGTTTGGGGTTCTTGGGCGCGGCGGTGTATTACATCCAGCACGCGGCCACGTTCGGCGCGGGTGTCATCGGCTTTTTAAAAGCTCTGGTCTGGCCGGCCTTTTTGGTCTATCAGCTGATGCAATATTTGGGGATGTGAATTTCTCCCAGAAAAACGCCTGCCGTCTTCGGCGGGCGTTTTAACTGAAGCCGGCTTACAAACAATGAAACGAAAAATTAAAATTCTCCTGCTGATCATCGCGGTTATCGTGGTTTATGCCCTGGCGCAGGACCAGGCGTTGGGCGGCGGAAAAGACCCGGAACTCACCGATTCCGGCGAAGCAGAGGTGAGCGGCATTTCCGTGAAGGTGAATTATGTGCCGAAAGCGATGATATCACCGGCCTTTGGGAGAAGTTTTTTAAATGAGATAGAAGTTCGCACTGACCTGAGCCCGCGCGTAAAAAGGTTCGTCCGTTCGCACGAGTTGTATCATGTAGGCGACAGAAGCTATTGGGGTGGTTGGTTAGGCAGGGAGATTCGAGCGAATTTGGTACCTGGCCTTAAAGATCCGATCGGTCTGCTCGCCGCGATAGCTGCCAGCTTGCCGCCCGAACGCCTGAGTTTTTATATACAGCGGTTCAAACAGGGCCGCTAGATGCACCGGTCTCGGCGGGTTTTTCATAAAAAAAGACCGAAGGGGTCTTCGGTCAGAGTTGGAGTTTATCAACGAGCTGGCGCACCCAGGCGGCGGGGTTCTGAGGGCGGTCCGGCCAGATTTCCTCAAGGTTGAAGCCCTCCAGCGCTTCGTCGAGGGGGGTCAGGTCCTGCGGCAGGTCGGCATGCCGATGTCTTTTTCCAGGCAATGCCGTTCCCACAAGCCTATTGATTGTGATCACGCGCTGTTCCCAACTGGTCGAGCGCGGCCCGTTGGGAGAATGCAACTCCGAGGCAAGCGCCATCGCGTCCGTAAATGATTACTGCGGGGTCCTCAACTTCAATGCGCGCTTTCATACTCCCTCTTTTTCGAGAAAGGATTTAGCATAAAGTCCGCTCGCCGTCAACTAAGTAATGGCGGCGAAAGCGGTTTTTTTGTTAGTGCCAAAATGTTATGATGAAAAGCGTTATGGATTATCCGCTTCGCATCAACAAATACCTTCGCGAAACGGGCATCGCGACCCGCAAAGCCGCCGACAAACTTATCCAAGCCGGCAAGGTTTCGGTCAATGGCCAACCGGCGGTTTTGGGTATGCAGATAACAGCCGGGGATAAAGTGGAAGTGCGCGGCCTGAAATCAAAAGCGCATCGCTATCTGGCTTATTACAAGCCGCGCGGTTTGCCCACGCAAGCACCAAAAGGCGTAAAAAGCGTGATTACCGAGTGGGCACGGGAGGGCCTTTTTCCGGTGGGGCGTTTGGACAAAGACTCCGAGGGCCTGCTGATATTAACCGACGACGGCCGGGTGGCGAACTGGATACTGGGCCCTAAGTCCGGAGTGGAAAAGGAGTATGTGGTGAAAGTCCGGGAAAAACTCCGCCCGGGCATCATCGATATTTTTGCGCGCGGCATGCGCACTGAGCCGTACGAAATGTTACTGCCGGCCCAGGCGAAAATTTTGAATCCGCATTTTTTATCCGTCATCTTGCACGAAGGCAAAAAGCACCAGATCCGCGTGATGTTAGCCGAACTCGGCTACACCATCGAGAGACTCAAGCGCGTGCGAGTGGGGCGGGTGGTTTTGGGCAAACTGCGCCCAGGGGAGGTCAAAAATCTAAGCGTTAACGAATTTTCAGTCCGTTCAGCAAAACCAGCATGACCGTCGAGGCATATTTGAGTTTTTTGTTCGGAGGCATCATCATCGTCTTTTTGATAGCCGATCTGGGCTATTTTAACCGGCGAGCGCATAGCATCGCGTTCAAATCCGCGCTCTATCAGTCGCTGTTTTGGTTCGCCATTGCTTTGGCGTTCGGGTTTTTGATAATGCTGTATCTGGGGAAAGAGTCGGCGGCGGATTTTATGAGCGCCTACGTCACCGAAAAGATGCTTTCGGTCGACAACCTTTTCGTCTTCACTTTGATCTTCAGTTTTTTCCGGCTGGAGGAAAAATATCATCATCGGGCGCTGTTTTGGGGGATTTTGGGCGCTTTGGTGTTCCGCGGGGTATTTATCGGCGCGGGCGCGCTCATCATCAGCCGTTTCCACTGGGTGCTGTACCTCTTTGGCGCGCTCCTGGTTTATACCGGCATCAAACTGCTTTACGAAAAAAAGGAAGAGCACGCGAATTTTCATAATAATCGCGTTTTGCGCCTTGCCCAAAAATATCTCCCGTTCACTACCGCCCATCATGGCGGCCGCTTCGCGGTGCGGGAAAATGGCAAGTTCAAATTCACTTTGCTCTTCGCCATAATTCTGCTGGTGGAGACCACGGACATTTTGTTCGCCGTGGATTCCATCCCGGCGGTTTTCGCCATCACCCAAGACCCGTTTTTGGTTTTTACCTCCAATATCTTCGCAATCATGGGCCTGCGCGCCTTGTTCTTCCTCATTGAGAACGTCCTGCACACTTTTCATCATCTGCAAAAAGGCGTGTCTTTTGTTCTGGTCTTTATCGGTTTGAAAATGCTGGCGGGAATGTTCGGCCTGCATCTTTCTTCCCTGGTCTCGTTTGCCATCATCATTCTGACTTTAGGGCTGTCGTTATTACTTTCGGTGCTGTATCCAAAAAAACTTTGATGCTGTCGGTTGTGAATTTTGTTTGCTATACTATCTTTAAAGACGTAGTCATTAATTTTTATGATGCCTGAGAAGATCCACATTCTTATCGCTGACGACGACCCGGCCATGCGGCGAATCATGGGTGGCCGTTTGGTAAGGCGCGGTTTTGAAATTTTTTACGCTGCCGACGGCAATGAAGCGCGGGAGATGGCGCGGCGCATGCAGCCTGATTTGATATTGCTTGATTACCGCATGCCGGTAATGGACGGATTTAAGGTCGCCTCTTATCTCAAAAAAGAGGAGCTGACCAAAATTATCCCGCTTATATTGCTCACCAACGAGGACTTGCCGGTGGAGGCCGTCAAATACTTCAAAGACCTGGGTGTGGACGAATATATTCACAAATCGGCGGACTTTGAGGAGTTTGTCGAGCTCATTAAAAAGGTCATGAAGGCCCATGGCCGGGACATCGACGCGCTCGTGTTGCCTCCCAAATCCCCGTCAGTTGCGCCGATGTAGTTTTGGCTCCGGCCAAAATGCAATTCCACCGACAGCGTCGAAATTCACGAGGTTTTTTGGAGGTTGTTGCGTTTTGCAGTTCGTTTTAGAAATCATTAACGTTCCAAATTCAAGCTGCGAATCTGAAAATCCGGAATCAAGATAAAAATTTCAAAACATCTAGAACTCCGGATTACGCGTTCGCACTTTGGATTTTGGGCCAGAAAGGAAAACCATGGCCAACAAGATTATGGCCGAGTATATTTGGATGGACGGCAAAAAGCCGACCGCCAAACTGCGTTCCAAGACCAAAATAATCGACGCGCCGGTCCGCTCCCTTGCGGACATTCCCGCTTGGGGCTTTGATGGCTCTTCGACCGAGCAGGCCGAAGGGAATTTTTCTGACCGCGTGTTGAAGCCCGTCTATTATGTGTCGGATCCCATCCGGGGCGAGCCGAATATTTTGGTGATGAACGAAGTCTACAATCCCGACGGCACACCGCATTCAAGCAATACGCGCGCGGTGCTGGCGGCGGCGTACGAAAAGTACAAAAATGAAGAGCCGATATTCGGTTTTGAGCAGGAATACACGCTTTACCGCAAAGACTGGCCCATGGGTTGGCCGCCGCACGGTTTCCCGCATCCTCAAGGGCGGTATTACTGCGGCGTCGGCTGTGATGAGGTTTATGGACGCCGCTTGGTGGAAGCGCATCTGCGCGATTGTCTTAAAGCCGGTATGTTGATTTACGGCATCAACGCCGAGGTCATGCCGGCGCAGTGGGAGTTTCAGGTGGGACCGCTGCCGCCGCTTGAAGCGGCCGACCAGTTGTGGTTGGCGCGTTGGATATTGTACCGGCACGGCGAGGATTTTGAGGTCTATGCCAAGCTTGACCCCAAGCCCATGGCCGGGGACTGGAACGGGGCTGGCGGGCACACTAATTACTCCACGAAGGCCATGCGGGCAGCGGGCGGGGTCGCGGCGGTGAAAGCGGCCTGCGACAAACTGGGCGGTCGACATAAAGAGCATATCGCGGTTTACGGCGCGGACAACGACAAGCGCCTGACCGGCAAGCACGAGACCTGCAGTATCCGCGATTTCCGCTACGGCGTGCTGGACCGCGGGGCATCCATCCGCATTCCGCTCGATACGGACAAAAGAGGGCACGGCCACTTGGAAGACCGGCGGCCGGCAGCCAATATGGACCCCTATCAAGTGACCGTGGCTTTGCTTGAGACCACTTTAGGTAGTGGTTTCGATCCTAAAAATTTCGGTTGGGAGTCGCAAGTGGTGATTTAGAAGCTTCGGACTCCGGCAGTTCTAATCATTAACTTAAAGTCTATGAAAGGTTTCTCAGCGAATATTGAAAAATTTACTTTAGAAAACGAAAATTTCCGAAAGGTCTTGTACACCGGCAAACACAGCCAGTTGGTCTTGATGCACTTGCAGCCAGGGGAGGAAATTGGCATGGAAGTTCATCCCGATAACGACCAGTTCTTTCGTTTTGAAAAAGGCCGCGGCAAGTGCATTATCGACGGGAACGAGTACGAAGTTGCAGACGGCTCGGCGGTCGTGGTGCCGGCCGGCGCCGAGCATAATGTCATGAATCTTTCGGACGCGGAGCCGCTGAAACTCTACACCATCTATTCTCCAGCGCATCACAAAGACGGCGTGGTGCGGGCGACCAAGGCCGAAGCCGAAGCCAACGGTCCGGAGTTCGACGGCAAGGCCACGGAGTAGAAAATATCATGATCAATTAGGCCCGGGGCACCCCCGGGTCTTTTTATTTTTTAACTGGCGGTTTTGCACGCACTTGCTCCCGGGGTAGTCGGGGACTATAATGAG
>JAMDAJ010000059.1 GCA_023485925.1 Patescibacteria group bacterium | reverse complement strand
GGTAAGCGCTTTGCGTGGACGTTTTGCAACCAGCAATGTTGTATACGTCTAGACCGGAAAAATCCATATCCTGAAGATTTTTAGAAAACAGGGTTTCAGCTTTGGCATACATAATTGAGTTTAGATTTCTCTCATTCAAAAGAAACTCCTTAGTTTGGCCGTAGTCCAAAGGCGGCGGGGTTGATAAAAATCCATATTTTGTGATGTAGCCCGTGAACTGATCGAAATATTTCTGAGTTGGCAAGAGTTCATAGACCGCTGGATAATTTTCTGCCAAATCCTTCATCACGCCATTGTTGAGAATATGGATATCGAAATTATCGCCTTCCAAAAGCGTTTTGCCGGCTTTCGGAGCACCCAAGTGTGGAGTGCCAACAAAGATAAGCTTATTCACGCTGTCTTTGCCGTAAGTTTGGAGGTAATCTTTGACCAGCAGCCCGCCCATGCTGTGCGCGACAACGTCCACGGAATCAAAACCGGTCAAAATTTTTATTTGCCCAATTTTGTTGTTTAATGAATCCAGGCTGTTGTCCAAGTCTAGACGCCAATCGTAGGGGAAAACGAAATAGGTCTCTTCTGCGGCGTACCCGTTGGCCTCTAACGTATCCAGTAAGCCCTGAAAAATATTCTGCTCAAATATTGTAATTCCACCTACAGACAATGACGTCTTTCTATTTATATCCCCCAAACTAACCGCGTCCTGGCTGTGGCCCTCCGAATCTAATGATAATTCGTTGAGAAGGAAAGTATCGTTTGACTCAAACATCCTCACTAAATCCGGCCAGGAAAGCTGGTCGTTGTAATACAAGTCAGTGCCACCCAGGCCCGGCACAATCAATACCGGCCGCTTACTGCTTGGCTCGGGCGGCGTGGAATCATCCACCGGATTCTTTATATCCTGCAAGTCCACGAGATAGGAATAGGAAGCGGCGGAAGAGCCGGGGACGCCGTCCCAGGCTTCGATCCAGATGTAGCGGGCGGTGCCGGAGGGATATTGAATTTGAGTTGCGCCGTCCAGCGTGACGGTGTGGCCGTTATCGGCGTAGATTAACGCGTGATCCCCGGGAGAAACGGGATTAGTGAAAGCCGGGCCCAGGCCGTAGATGGGGGCGCAGTCGGCGGAAAAGCCCATCAGCTTGACATAGCTAGTGGTACTGGTGGGAGCAGTGAACAAAGTGTGAAAATTGAAGGTGACGACGCCGTTTGCATCTGCCGAAACGAACGGCTGGCCGCTGGCGCCGTAGTCAAAGGCCCGGGTACCGTCCTCCCGCTGACTGGTGTCGGTCAGGTGGCCGTTGACGTAATAGATCTGAAAGTCGATCTGCTGTTGGTCGCAGGCGGTGGCGGGAAGGGTGAGGGCGGCTTGGGTATGGTGCGGAAGCAACAAAAAACCGCCTATTGCGGTCAAACAAAAAAACGGTATGTACTGCTTGAACGATAATTTTTTTACCTCCCCTCTCACGTTTGTCTATTACCCCTTTTCAACTTACCATTAGCCCCTTCGACAAAAGACATTTCGAATTACCGAGAAATGCCCGCTTTCCTTTCCAGCAATGCAACTCTGCGCTGTAATTCCTGCACTTCAAAACGGTAAGCGACATTGTCCAGCTTTAGCTTGATTTCTTCCTGTCCTTGTTCAACACTTAAAAGCCTTTCCTCAATTTTTACAAACCGTCTGTCCATATCAGAAAAACCACCGGCAACCATGCCTGCCAATGTGTCCAAAGTTATTTGTTTCTTTACAACTTTCTTTTTCATATCTCGATATTATCGCGGATAGTTATGATTGTCAAATCATCGTTAATCTTAGCAATCCATTTGTAACCGTACTCAAAAAGCCGAATAAATCGGCCTCTAAAGGAAGCTAACTTATGCTAAGTTAGCGTAAGTTGTGCTAAGTTATATCAAATTGGAGCTGGCGGGAATCGCACCCGCGTCCAGAGGTCCAAAAAATCCGCGTCTACAAGCCTAGCCGGTTTTAATGTTTAGAACCTTCAGTTTAAAGCCGACAAAATGCCGAAAGTCCGATCCGTGATAACTTCCGCCACTTCAACTCACGGAAAGCCAAAGCGCGGTCCGAAGATGATACGTCGCCTCGTCTTATCGGAGTGGGGCGATTTGACGCCAGTCGTATTTAAGCTACGGCCGGAGCAAAGGCCGGCATGAAAGCCGCCTTCACTTTTGAAACAAATGAGTTAGCATTTGTTCGATGCCGCAATTAACGCTTGCGGCGGCGCTTGCTTGCAGCAGATTTTAAGGAGCGACTGTCGAAACTTAACAGCCCCACAGTGGGATAAGTTTATAAAATTTTGGCAGATTTGTCAATAAATTGGATATTAGATGGTCTGAACTAAAATCACGTGGTTTTTTCTTCGTTGCCTTTTTTGCACCGCATCTAGCCGTATGGACGTAGTTTTGTTATGATGCCTAATACATGGATAACATCATAGAAGTCTTAGAGCTCACTAAACGGTTCGGCGATTTTGCCGCCGTCGACAACATTTCTTTCACCGTGAAGCCCGGTGAGATTTTTGCTTTTTTGGGGCCCAACGGCGCCGGCAAATCCACCACTATCAAGATGCTGACCACGCTGCTTGCGTCCACCTCGGGCAGCGTCCGGCTGAACGGCTATAACCCCGTTAACTCGCCGGGCTTGGTGCGGCGGTCTTTCGGCATCGTGTTTCAGGACCCAAGTTTAGACGATGAGCTCACCGCCTGGGAGAATATGGAATTTCACGGCGTACTTTACGGCGTCGAAAAAAAATTGCGGAGGCGCCGCATCGAAGAACTGATGAACTTTGTGGAGCTGTGGGACCGCCGCAAAAGTCTGGTCAAGCAGTTTTCCGGCGGCATGAAAAGGCGCCTGGAGATTGCCCGCGGGCTTTTGCATCATCCCAAAGTGATGTTTTTGGACGAGCCGACCTTGGGCCTGGACCCGCAGACGAGAAATAGCATGTGGACTTATTTGCAGAAACTCAACAAAGAAGAGGGCGTCACGGTTTTTTTCACCACGCATTATATGGAGGAGGCGGCGAAAATCGCACAGCGTATCGCCATCATCGATCACGGCCGGATAATTGCCATCGGCAAACTTGAAGAGCTGCTCGGTGAAACACAGACCACATCTTTGGAAGAGGCGTTTTTAAAACTCACCGGCAGCACCATCCGCGACGAGGAAGCCGGCGCCGCTGACCAGATGCGCATGCGGCATCAGGTTTGGAGGGGGAGGAGATAATAATTTATGTCTACTATATATATCATGTGGCTGCGGGAACTGAAGCGTTACTGGCGGTCCAAATCGCGGATCGTGGGGAGTTTGGGGCAGCCATTATTGTTTCTTCTCGCTTTAGGTTACGGCATGGGCTCGGTTTTTCAGCGCGCCGGCGAGGGGAATTACATCAACTTTTTGGCGCCGGGCATCGTGGGCATGAGCATTATTTTTACCGCCGTTTTCTCCGGCGTCCAGGTTATCTGGGACCGGCAGTTTGGCTTTTTAAAAGAGACCATGGTGGCGCCGGTATCCCGCTTTAACATTATGATCGGCCGCACTCTGGGCGGCGCCACCATCGCCACTTTGCAGGGCGTGGTGGTGTTTTTGCTGGCCTTAATTCCGGGTTTTCGGCCTTATAATTGGGCCCTGATGCTGCCGGCGGTTTTGGTGATGTTTTTGGTCGCGGTGTTGTTCACGGCTTTGGGCACAGCCATCGCTTCGGTGCTTTCCGATATGCAGGGTTTTCAGTTGATCATGAATTTTTTGGTCATGCCGCTGTTTTTTCTTTCCGGCGCGCTGTTTCCGCTGTCCGGTTTGCCCGCGGCGCTATCCTTGGTCACCAAGTTCGACCCGCTTTCGTACGGCATCGATGCCCTGCGGGAGCTGCTTTTGAATCAGGGCGTGTTCGGCTTGGGTTTGGACACCTCGGTTTTAGCCGTCGTGACCTTAATATTTTTGGCCGCGGGAAGTTATCTTTTCTCCAAGATACAAATCTAAAATCGTTTGCTTGCATAAAACCCCGGCGCTGCAACGAGTCGGGGTTTTTTCTATTGACTTAAAGTCTGAAAACAACTAAACTGTATTTTCGTATTTATAGGAGGGGCCATGCACAAAAAAATGCTCCTTATGACGGGCGACAGATTACTGCTCGCTCTGGACGTGCTGGCTGTCATCGACAGCCGCCATGGAAACCGCAAGACCCGCAACCGTCGCGGGCTTAACGAACAGAAGGTGGTGACGTGGGTCACAGGGCTTCTCGGGCCTCGGCTGTCTTACTTTAGCCCCTGGCTGTTGTACGATATTTTTTTCCACATCCGCTTGCTGCTTCAGGCTCCTCACCACGAGCCTTCGCTTCCCTGGATGCGGTTTAACATCCTCCCGGTCCTGCAACATGTCAATGGGAGCATCGATGATCCATGGCTAGAGAACTACTGTAAGTATTTCCAAGCCTTTGAGGAGCGCGACATCACTGAGGACGATCTGAAAGATTGACGCCGAGTCCCCCGGCGTCTTTTGTTTCTTTGGTATCATTGGCAAACAGCGAACATATAGAGTTAAAGTTGCGGAGGCTGCCAGCTTATGACCGGACTGGCAAGTTGTTTTGACATATAAAATATACGGTCGTATACTGTAGATGTCTATAATTTTATGAAAAAAGACGCAAAAATCAAAACTCAATCGGTGGCTAAAGCGGTTTTGATGTCGCTTGCCGCAGCCGCCGTTGTGGGGTCAGTAATCGTCTTTCCTGGTATGGCATTGGTTTTGGATTGGGTTGACAAGGCGGTCGGCCAACGTCGCCAGACATCCCGAAGGGCATTTTTGGATTTGCAGCGCAGGGGAATGGTAAGAATCGAAAGGCAAAAAAGCGTCGTGCGGTTAGTGCTTACGGAAAAGGGAAGAGGGCAAGTGCTAAAATACCGTATGGGCGATTTAAAGATAGCAAAACCGTCGCGCTGGGACGGATTGTGGCGGCTGGTGATGTTCGACGTTCCCGAGAGCCTTCACAGTCGCCGGGATTTAGTCAGGAACAAATTAGTGGAGCTCGGATTTTCAAACGTTCAGAAAAGCGTTTACATCCATCCCTATCCATGCAGGGAAGCGATAGAGGTATTGCGCGAACATTACAAGCTTGCTCCCGGCCAGTTGTATATTTTTGAGTCTAGGGTTTTGGAAGGAGAGGAAATATTGCGGAAACATTTCAAGATTTGATCGTTTTGCCCCAGACATATAAAATATACGGTCGTATAATTGAGGCGATAATTATTGGTCGGGCGGTTCAATGTTATTCGGCAGCGGCGGGAGTGATTTTAATATTGTGACTTTTTTGTGAGCCGAAAAAAATCCGACAGAAGTCCGGACGGTCGGTTGTTCTTTTGAATCAGGATTTTTGAACTACTTTTTTCGTGGCGCGCTCGATTTGTTTTTGCAGTTCGCGGCGTTTGATGGTCTCGCGCTTGTCGACGCGCTTTTTGGAGCGGCCCACGCCTAAACTCACTTTGATAAGCCCTTTTTTCGTATAAAGTTCCAGCGGTACTAAAGTGAGGCCTTTTTCGTTCAGCCGGCTGGAAAGTTTTAGCAGTTCGTGTTTATGTAAAAGCAGCCGCCGGGAACCCGTCGGTTCGTAGTTTCCAAGATTGGACGCGTACTGGTACGGTTTGATGGTGGCGTTGACCAGCGCAGCTTCACCATTATGCACGCGGGCGTAGCTGCCGGCTAAGCTTACTTGTCCCGATTTTACGGCTTTGACTTCCTGCCCCGATAATACCAAACCGGCCTCGAGTTTTTCGCCAATTTCATAGTCGAAAAATGCGCGTCGGTTTTTTGCCAGTATTTTCATGGAGTAATTGTACCAAAAGGCCGGGATTGCCGCTATCAGCCGGTCGGCTTTTTTTGTGTTATAATAGTAGGTAGATATGGTGACTTATTTTGACCCAAAAAGTTATTTGGAGCAGCTTTTAAAAGCGGCTTTTTCCAACCTGAAAATTGCACTTGTTAACGCTGCGGTCGCAGTGACGGTGCCTGACCCGCGTTTTGGCGATTATGCGGTGAGCGCGCCTTTGGTTTTGGCCAAAATTTTGAAAAGGAAACCTGTCGAGGTGGCTGCGGAGTTGGCCGGGGAGCTAAAAAAACTGGATAAGTCCGGGCGGTTTGCCGAAATTTTCCCCGCCGGCGGTTTTATCAACTTTCGCCTGTCGGAAAAAGAACTTAATGCCAATTTGGGTCGTATCCTGAAAGCGGGGGACAATTATGGCAGTTTGAAAGTCCTCCATGGACAAAAAGTGATGGCGGAATACACCGACCCCAATCCTTTTAAGGAGTTCCACGTCGGGCATTTGATGAGCAACGCCATCGGCGAGGCCGTTGCTCGCATCATCGCAGCCAACGGCGCAAAGGTGGTCCGAGCGAATTGGCAGGGGGACGTGGGCATTCATGTGGCAACCGCTGTTTGGGGCATGCTGGATTTAAGTTTGGAGCTCAAAACTTTGACGGCGGCTGAGCTTGGTAAAGCTTACGCTCACGGCGCCCGCCGGGCCAAGGAGGATGAGAAGGTCAAGCAGGCCATTACGGAGATGAACCAGCATCTTTTCGCTCGCGATGATAAAAAGCTCAACCAGGTTTACGACGCTGGTCGCAAGGTGTCTTTGCGTGAGTTCGAACGGATGTATCGGCGTTTGGGCACGAAATTCGACCACTATTTTTTTGAAAGCAAAGAAGGCGTCGAGGGCAAGGATATTGTCGAGGCGCATTTGCAGGACGGTATTTTTGAAAAGAGCCAGGGTGCCGTGATCTTCCGGGGCGAAAAATATGGCTTGCATACCCGCGTTTTTATCAATTCCAACGGCCTGCCGACTTACGAAGCAAAGGAGCTGGGTTTAAATCGCAGAAAATTCGAGGTCGAGCCGAAATTAAGTCGGTCAATCATCGTCACCGGTAACGAGATAAAAGATTACTTTAAAGTATTGCTTAAGGTTATGAGTCTGATTTTTCCCGACATCTCCGAAAAAACTTTGCATATGCCGCACGGAATGTTGCGGCTGCCCGCCGGTAAAATGTCCTCCCGCACCGGCAAGGTCATTACCGCCGAGGCGCTGCTTGCCGAGATCAAGCAGAAAGTGTTGGGAAAAATCACCAAAGAAGGATTAACGGAGGCGCAAAAAGAAAATATCGCCGAGGTCGTTGCCATTGGCGCTTTGAAATATTCCATCCTCCGCCAAGACACCGGCCGCGATATTATTTTCGATTTCGATAAGTCCCTGGCCTTTACCGGCGATTCCGGTCCGTATCTGCAGTACACGCACGCGCGGGCTCGGTCGGTAGTTAAAAAAGCCGCGCAGGCAAAGGTCAAAGCGAAAATTTCTCCCCGGGCCGAAGGGGTCGAAGTGGCCAGGATGTTGCTGCATTTTTCAGAAGTCGTGGAAAGAGCGGGGCAAGCATACGCGCCCAATCTGCTCGCTAAGTATTTATTGGATTTGGCGGCCGCTTTCAACAAATTTTACGGTGAAGTCCAGATCGTTGACGCAAAGGATCCCGCCTCTCCTCACAAGGTCGCTTTGACCCAAAGTGTGGCGCAGGTTTTAAAAAACGGCCTTGGTCTTTTAGGTATCACGGCGCCGGAAGAAATGTGACCGCGGTGAAACCGCGGTCATCCCGGGCGACCCGCCTAAGGCGGAAAGTTGAAGGATTTCTTGTTAATTCGTATCAAGTTGTGCGTATCGGAATCGACTCCGCAGTAGAACTTTGGCCGGCTACGCCAAAAATTCCAAGCCAAAGTTCACTTCGGGGCCGGACTCAAAATTTTGTCATGAATTTCTTAGTCATTTGATCTTTTTCTGAAGTAGTTATGCGTATCGGAATCGATTGTCGCACTATTCTCAATCCCTCTGCCGGCGAAAAGGCCGGCATTGCTCACTATACTTATCATCTGGTGAAAGCGCTCTTGCGGCTGAACCGCGCGGACGAGTTTATGCTGTTCTTTGATCACCGTGCCAAGAATATTTACCGGGATTTTTTGGAACCAAACACCGTCATCCGTTTTTTCACCTATTCCGAATACAAAAAATATTTGCCCTATCTCTATTCCCACATTCTGGCTGCGTCAAATCTGACCGCCGAAAAACTCGACATTTATCATTCGCCGGCAAATGTGGTGCCCTTAGGTTACAAGGGGAAGTACGTGGTGACCATCCACGATCTGGCCATCTATCGCGACCCAGGCATTTTTCCCAGCCGGCAGGGATTTTCCATCAAATACCTCGTGCCGAAAAGTCTCAACCGGGCGCGCAAGGTTATCGCGGTCTCGGAGTCAACCAAGAAGGATGTTCTGGATTTCTTCAAGATACCGGACGAGCGCGTGCAGGTGATTTATGAGGGGGTTGATCATCAGCGCTTCAATCAGGAAACGGATCCGGACGCGACGCGCGAATATCTGCGACAGAAGTACCGGATAAAAAAATCTTTTCTGCTTTTTGTTGGAACTTTAGAGCCGAGGAAGAACCTTATCCGGCTGTTGGAGGCGGTGTATCTGCTTTCAAAACAGGACCCCCAGTTCCTCAAACAATATCAACTGGTTTTGGCCGGTTCGCCCGGCTGGCTGTACAAGGAAATTTACGAGGAAGTGAAATCGCGTCATTTGGAAAGCTGCGTGGTTTTTACGGGGTATTTGCCGGCCGAGGATGTGCCGAAATTTTACGCCACGGCCGAATCGTTCGTTTATCCTTCGCTTTACGAGGGTTTTGGCCTGCCGATATTGGAGGCGTTTTCAGCCGGCGTGCCCGTGGTCACTTCAAACACCTCGGCGCTTGCGGAAGTGTCCGGCGGAGCGGCCATTTTAGTGGACCCACTGGATATCGACGGTTTGGCCCGGGCCGTCCATAAGACTTTGCGGGATCTGAAACTGCGGGAAGATCTAAAAGCCCGCGGGCGAAAGCGAGCGTCGGAGTTTTCTTGGGAAAAGTGCGCGCAAGAGACGATGGAATTGTACCGGCAGGTAAACACGCAGAGTTAAACCAAGCGGAATTTTTTGATATACTAAAACTAGTAGGATCCCGTTAGATAATTTTTTCTTATGCCTTTTAAATCCCTCGAACCACAGCCGAACTTTCCAAAACTGGAGGAAAATATCCTCAAGTTTTGGCAGGCGGAGAAGATTTTCGAAAAGTCGCTGGAAAATTCAAAAGGAAAAAAACATTTCGTCTTTTTTGAGGGTCCGCCCACGGCCAATGGCCGGCCCGGTCTCCATCACGTGGAGGCGCGGGCTTTCAAAGACGTTATCCTGCGCTACCAGACCATGCGGGGGCGTTTCGTGGGCAGAAAAGCCGGTTGGGACACCCAAGGCCTGCCGGTGGAGATCGAAGTCGAGAAAACCCTGAAGATCTCCGGGAAGCGCGACATCGAAAATCTGGTGCCGGGTGATTCTCGGGCGAGTATCGA
This sequence comes from Patescibacteria group bacterium, assembly GCA_023485925.1. Lineage (GTDB taxonomy): Bacteria > Patescibacteriota > Doudnabacteria > UBA920 > 2-01-FULL-50-11 > JAMDAJ01. The sequence goes on along the minus strand of JAMDAJ010000059.1, from coordinate 36,973 downwards.
AAAATTCAACCGCCTCTGCCGCGAGTCGGTTTGGAAATATAAGGATGAGTGGGAGCATTTCACCAACCGGATGGGTTTTTGGCTGGATCTGAAGCAGCCGTATATCACCTACGAGCGGAATTATATTGAGAGCGTGTGGGCGATTTTGAAACGCCTGTGGGACCGGCAAAAAAACAAGCAGTCGTTAATCTATCAGGGCCACAAGGTTCTGCCTTATTGCCCGCGCTGCGGCACCGCGCTATCTTCCCACGAAGTGGCGCAGGGTTATAAGAGCGTGGAGGAAAATTCCGTTTATATCAAATTCAAGCTGCGCTCTGACAAGATCGAAGCGCGTGACGGCAAGGGGCACAAGGTCGTGGTGAAATTGGACCAGCCGACCTATCTCCTGTCCTGGACCACGACGCCCTGGACGCTGCCCGGCAATGTTGCCTTAGCCGTCGGAGAGGACATCGGCTATTCCATCATCAAAGCCCAGGATTGCAATTATATTCTTGCCAGCGCGCTTTTAGAACGGGTTATCACCGGGCCATTCACGGTGCTGGAGAAAGTCTCCGGCCGCGATCTGGTGGGTCTGCATTACGAGCCGCTGTTTTCCTTTACCCCGCTTGCCGCGCCAAAGGCCTTCCGGGTTTATCCCGCGGATTTCGTGACCGTGGAAGATGGCACCGGCATCGTGCATACCGCGGTGATGTACGGGGAAGATGACTACCGTTTAGGGACTAGGTTGGGTTTGCCGAAGGTTCATACCGTCGACGAGTCGGGCCGGTTCGTAAGCGGCCTCGGCGAGCTTTCCGGCCGCGAGGCGAAGACACCGGAGGCTGAAAAGCACTTATTGCATCATTTGCACAAACACCGGGCGATATTTCGCGAGCTGCCATACCGTCATGATTATCCGTTCTGTTGGCGCTGTGGGACGCCGTTGCTGTATTACGCCCGCGATTCCTGGTTCGTTCGGGTGAGTGCCCTAAAAGACGAGCTGCTTGCCAACAACGAGCAGATTATTTGGGTGCCGGAGTACATCAAACACGGTCGTTTCGGCGGCTGGCTGTCCGAGATAAAAGACTGGGCCATCTCGCGCGAGCGTTACTGGGGCACGCCGCTGCCGTTTTGGCGCTGCGGAAGCTGCAAAGAATATCTTTGCGTGGGTTCAGTGGAAGAACTGGAGCAGAAAGCGTTAAAGGGAGGGCAAAAGTTCGATAGCCAAAAGCTCGACCTGCATCGGCCGTATGTGGACGAGATAAAATTGAAATGTGAGCATTGCGGCGAAGCAATGTCGCGCGTGCCGGAAGTTTTGGACGTGTGGTTCGATTCCGGCGCGATGCCTTACGCGCAATGGCACTGGCCGTTCGAGAATCAGGAGATTTTCACCAAGCAGTTCCCGGCCGACTACATTTCCGAGGCCATTGACCAGACGCGCGGCTGGTTTTACACGCTTCTAGCCGTGTCCACGGCTTTGGGAGAAACTCGGCCGCCGTTTAGGAACGTTATTTGTCTTGGGCATATTTTGGACGCCCGCGGACAGAAAATGAGCAAATCCAAAGGCAACGTGGTCGTGCCCGAAGACCTGTTTTCAAAATACGGTGCCGACATCGTGCGTTGGTATATGTATTCCGTCAATCAGCCGGGGAGTCCCAAATTATTTATGGAGGCCGATTTATCCCGAATGCAGCGGCGTTTACAGATGATCCTTTGGAACGTTTCTAACTATTTCATCACTTACGCCAATACCCGTGGCTGGACCTTTGATCCGCGAATCTCTCCGGCGCAAAGTAAGGATTCCGAACGCGTTTTGGATAAATGGATCAATGCCCGACTGCAGCAGGTCGTTAACGAGGTGACGAGTAATTTGGAGCATTACGATGTGTTCCGTTCCGCTAGATCTTTGGAGCGGCTGATCGATGATCTATCTACGTGGTATCTGCGTCGCTCGGCGCGGCCGAACGGACGACGCTTTTTTGCCACCCTCTATCGTCTCCTGATCTATATCGTGCGGTTACTGGCGCCGTTCATGCCGTTTTTATCCGAAGCGATATATTTGAATCTCCATCATCCTGATTTTCCGGTTTCGGTGCATTTGCACGAGTGGCCGCAGTCGAAGGAACTCACCGAGGGGGATCGAGACCAACTTGCGATGATGGAACAGGCGCGCAAGATCGCCGAGGCGGTGCTGGCTTTCCGCAAAACCCGCGGTTTAAAAGTGCGCCAGCCGCTGTCCGAACTTATCGTTGTGCAAAAATCCTCGGAACTCACGCCGTACCTTGACCTATTGGCGGAGGAGCTGAACTTTGTCAATTTATCGATCGCTCCGACCCCTCCGCAAGACGCCCGTTTCGCTAAACTCGAATCGTCCACGGACGAATACGTACTCTATGTCGATGCTGAATTGACTCCGGAACTTCTTTCAAAGGGGCTGGCTCGCGATCTGGAACGGGCAGTGCAGGAATTACGGAGACTCTCGGGCCTTTCGGTGGGCGAGCGGGTGGAACTCTATTACGAAACGTCGAATCAGGCCGTCTATGACGCCTTTGAATATTTTGATATCGGAAAAACCGGTATCGAGCGGGTCATTGGTTCCCGCCAAAGCGTGGATTGGCAGACGAATTTTGACGCGGGGGAAACGGGCACGGTCTGGTTGGGACTAAAACGCCTGGAGAAAAAAACGCCGAACATAAACACATGAGCGATAAGATCATCAATGGTCTGGTGTTGCGCCATTTCCCCGTGCGGGAAGCAGACGAATTTTTGACGTTGTGGTCATTCGAAGAGGGGAAGATGCGGGCGATGGCACGCTCGGCGCGTAAATCGTCAAGTAAACTTAAGCCGGTTTTGGCGCCGGTAACGTGGCTACAGCTGGAAGTGGTTCCGAATGCGAGTCGTTATGTAGTGGTGGGGGTTAGAATTACCCGAAGTTACCCTAGGATCTTGCAGAATTTAAGGCATCTTGCGGTGGTGTTCAATCTTTTTGAGATCGTGATGCATGCCACGATGGAGGGCGAGCCCAACCATAAAGTTTCGATCCTACTACGGGAAAGTTTGGAGCAACTTGAACAGGAATCCTCGGTCGGGATCGATTTTTTGAACGATTTTCGCCTGCGTTTTCTCTCGGCTCTCGGTTACGGTTTTCAGCAGGCGGCCTGTCGATATTGTGGAGGCAGTCTTTTCAGCAGCGCCGGCGCGAGCTGGAGTAATACCTTTTTGGGTTTGATCTGCGGCAACTGCGGCCAGTATGACGCGGCGGCGGCCGGGGTGGAACGGGAAGTGGTGGAGTATTTCCTTAAAGCCGATCCTGCGTCCGCCGTCCGCAAGGTTAGCGCCGTGCCTTTGGATCTCAAGCTTAAGATCGAACGCATGCTTTCCGAGATGCTTAGCGGTGTTATCGAGCGGAAGATCAATTCCCGCCAATTTTTGGCAGAACAGGTGAAATTTTGATAAGGTAAGGAATTTTTTTCAAATCCATCCTCAAAAAAACTAACATCGATACGCAAAAAATATGATAGAAAATCAAAACAGCAATCCTTTTATCATTCCGCCAGAGAACATTGAGGAAGAGCCGCGCCGCAAAACCCTCCTGGACCGCCTGAATTTTCCCCGGTCCTGGTTGGTCATCATCGTGGTCGCCATCGTTGTGTTGTTGGCGGTCTTGGCTTCGACCCTGTTTTTCCGCAGCCGCCCGAATCCACAACCTGACGTGGCCTTATGGTTTTCTACTTCCGGCACTATCACTTCCGGCAGCGCCTCGGAGCTCTCTTTGGTATATGAAAATCGGGATTCCAAAGCGCTGTCTAACACCAGTGTGGAAATCGTTTACCCTGACAGCTTCCGTTTCTTAAGCAGCGAGCCGGCAAGCGCCGATGGCTCGGGCCGGCAATTCAATTTAGCCGACGTTGCAGTTAATGATTCCGGGGTCATCAAAATCGTCGGGATATTTAACGGCAGTCCGCAGGAAGTGCAAATGGTCCGAGGGAAAATGTTTTTTCAGCAAGCCGACAGTTCTGCCGCTTTCACCCAATCGGCCGATATCAGCTTAAGTCTGGAAGCCCCGGACTTTAACCTGCGCATCAACGCTCCGGCGCAGGTAGTGATGCAGCAGCGGATAGATTACGCCATCACTTTCCAGAACATTTCCGATACCGATCTTGATCGGGTGCAGATCCGTCTGACTTATCCTAATGGTTTTAAGTTTCTTACCGCCTCTCGGCCTTCCGCCGATTCCGCCACCTGGGAGATGGGCAGCATGAAAATCGGCGCGCAAGCCGCTTTGGATCTTTCCGGGACGCTTGCCGGTTCGCCCGGCGAGGATAAAACGTTGCAGGCTGATGTCGGTTATCTGGATGCCAGCGGCGTATTCGTGCTGCAAAGCCGAACCTTCGCCTCTACCAAGGTGCTTGCTTCACCCTTGACCGTTTCAGTACAGCTTGCCGGCAATGACAGCGTGAATGAAGGTGATTTTCTGCACTATACTATCAATTACCGCAACACAGGCGATGTGGGAATGAATAATGTCAAGATCGTGATGCATTTGGACGAGAATTCGGTGGACTATTCCACGTTAAGCACTTCCGGCGGCGCGCTGGTCGGCAAGGACATCATTTGGAACCCTGCCGGGGTGACAGGTCTTCGTCTGCTGCAGCCCGGGGCAGCTGGAAATTTGACTTTGAATTTTTCTGTAAAGCGGAATTTGTCCGGGTCAGGCGTTAGAAATCCGAAAGTCCATTCCACGGTCGTGATTTCATCCAATGAGTTGCCTGAACCCGTAGACGGGGACGAAATCACTGTCAAGGTGAGAAGCAAACTGACATTATCCGCTAGTTCCGAGTACGTTTCCGGTCCGTTGCCCCCCGTGACAGGTCAGAGCACCGTTTTCCGAGTGAAATTGAATGTGGGGAGCACGGTTAACGAGGTCAATGATGTGAGTTTCGGAGCGGTGGTGAATATCCCGAAGGTGGATGTGGTAGAAAATTCTTGGGGCGATTCCGCCAATTTTTATTTTAATCAGGCTTCCGGACGGATCGGCTGGAACGTCGGCGGACTTTCCGCGTTCGGCGCCTCCCAGGTTGAATTTTTGGTCAAGGTTACGCCATCGGAAGCCGATCGCATTTCCGGTATGCTGATGCTTAAAACCTTGCAGGCTACTGGCAACGACGGGTTTACCGGAGACAGCATCAGTGGCACTTCGCCCGGCGATTTGTACTTGAGTTTTTAGAACTTAAAATTTTCCGTTTAAAAAATCCGGCTGTGGATGCCGGTTTTTTTTCAGAAAAAAATCTGAATTTATTTCATATGTGTCAAGGGGTTAACCTTGGTGCCATTAACCACGATCTCAAAGTGCAGGTGATTCCCTGTGGCGCCGTAAGCCCGGCCCGTGTTGCCCACCCGGCCGATGACTTGCCCCGCAACAACATGGTCGCCGGCGGTAACGTATAGCTCGGAAGCGTGGGCGTAGCGGGTTTTTAGACCGTTGCCGTGGTTGATTACGACAGAGTTGCCGTACGCGCCGTCCCAGCCAGAGAGTTCGACAATGCCGTCTGCGGAAGCCCAAAATTGTGGCCGTTGGCTATTGGAGATGTCCAATGCCTTGTGTCGGGAGGAGTAATATTGAGTGACGCTCCTGATCCCGATCGGCCAAATAAGTTCGGAGCCGCCGGCAAAGTCGTCGGGCACTTGCACCTGTTTAACGTTGCGGGTGTTGTATTGAGCGATCTGCGTCTGACGGGTGGGCGTGCTCTGCGCTTTGCCATTGGGAATAATGAGTTCTTCGCCGACTTCAATATCGTCGGGCACCTCGATCTGGTTGAATTCCAGAATGCTTTCCAGATCAACTTGGTATTTTTTGGCGATGGATTCCAAAGTTTCTCCGGATGCCACTTTGTGGCTGATGCCGGTGGTCGGTAAAATTTTAAGGACTTGTCCGGGTTTGAGATAGTCGGTATCGGATATCTTGTTCTCATACATTACCGTCTGCACCGAAATTCCAAAAGTTTCGGCGATTTGGCTGATCGTGTCGCCGCCTTGAACGGTGTACTGTTGGATATCGCGATTACGACCGGCGTCGCGGGTGGCGTAGTTGGGTTTGATAAGCGTGCTGTCTTCGGAGATGATCAACGCCGGCGTATTTTGTGTTCCGCTTTCCGTGACTGTCGCCAGGGGGGAAGTGGCGATTGCCGTCATCGGATCCAGGGTGGCGGCTTGGACCGAGGGGACAAGGGCCGCGCTTTCCGGTATCACGCTGATACTTTCGGTTCCGGCCAGCTCTTGTGCGACCTGGTTAAGTCCTGGATTATTTTCAAGATAGTTCAAAAAGAGGTTTTCGGCGGAGAGGACTTTTTTTGGATTCGGGCTAAAAGTGACGGCGACGCTAGCCAGGACCAGTATGAGGATGCTTAACTCTAAACCGTATTTAAAAACATTCTTTTTCACTCTGGAAAAAGAATGTTGGAAGAAAAGCCAGTCAATAGCTCGAACCATGGCTGCTATCACCATCAAAGTCAGCTCCGCAATCGCGTGCCGTAACTCGACGGCCTGCGAGAGCTGGTGGTGGCGGTTTTTGAGACGATGTTTTTCAATTTCAGCGCGTTCGGTCGCGAAATCATTTTTGGAAAGCGAGAGTGAATCGGGAGCGGGTTCGATTTCAACCGACTGCGAAAAAGCGTTTATGACCGGCAAACGACCGGTCGAATGTTTACGCTCCGGGCGGTAGCTCGGCTCGCGCTGCTTCATTTTTTTGATTGAGATCGGTTGAGAATTCAAAGTCGGTTGGGTAACTTAGCTTGGCAACCGGACGTTTGTTTAACCCCTCTGGCCCCTCTTTTGAGGGAGCGTTTCGTCAAAGGCCCTTTGAGAATAAAAATAGGCTCTCGAAATCTTTTAGATAATTCAGCCTAAATTCAAGGATCCTTTATGAATATTTTACATCTTGCAGTTTACCAAAAATTGCCCTTGCGGTCAATGTTCTCAGGGTTGGGTGAGGCGCCAATATCATGATTTTTTCGCTTAAGTTAGAGGAAAACCGGGGATGATTTTTTCCACAACATATTTTTTTGGCTTAAATTAGACAAATATATAACACTTACGTTTGATTTGGTATACTTTAGTTATATAGAGATGCGCCAGAATTTCCCCGTAACTCATGAGAGATAATGCCCAATCTTTCAAATTGAAAATCAGGTATCTTGCGATACTCTTGTTAGGTTTGGCTGCGGGCTCTTATCTCAACTTTCATTCGCCGGCCAAAACTCTTGTAGCGAAAGTGGTGACTTTGCAAAGCCGGGGATTTGCTTTTCAAGTTTTGACGGAAAGCCCGTCGGTTTCCGGTGTTATGACCGAGCAGGCTATTCCGCTTACTGGAACCGAACTTTCGCTGCCGGCTGAAACGCCGGTCGTTTCCGGCATGGTGATAGATTACCGGATGCCGGTTACGGTCAGTGTTGATGACGGGGGACAGCGGAATTTTGCGAGCACTACCGCCGGAACGGTTGAGGAGTTTTTAAATAAGTTCCAAATCACGCTTGGCCCGAAAGATGAGGTTACGCCGGATCTGTCCTCGACGGTCTATCAGGGCATGCGGGTGAGAATCGTCCGAGTGGCGGTGGCGGAGGAAGAACGAACGGAGCCGGTGGATTTTACCACGGTCTACGAGCACGACCCCGGAGCGCTTTACGGCAGCGAGGTGGTGGTGCGGGATGGTAGCACGGGTGAAAAGCGGGTTAAGTATTCCGTGCGGTACCGTAACGGTCAGGAGGTCAGTCGGAAGATTCTCGCTTCCAACGTGACCAAGGAGCCAACCTCGCGCATTGTTAGGCGGGGGAGCAGGATTGAGGTGGAAACTCAAGAAAGCGGGCGGGCCAGCTGGTATGTTTACAAGGGCTGTCTTTGCGCGGCGCATCCATATTTTCCCAAGGGCAGCTGGCTTCGCGTGACCGCCCTTTCGACCGGCAAGTCCATCATTGTCCGGGTCAACGACCGGGGGCCGGACCAGGCGGTTCATCCCGGTCGCATCTTGGATCTTGATGCCGCGGCCTTCAAGCAATTGGCGACTCTCGGCACCGGCACTATCGAGGTGAAAGTGGAAAAATTAATAAGTGGGGAATAATTTCTAATTTTGCTTTCATGGATTTAACCGAGCTTAACACTCTCAAATCTTTGCTCTCCCGTCTTCACGTTCGTCCAGCAGATAAACTCGGGCAGAATTTTTTGGTCGATAGGGTCGCGCTCGATAAAATTGTGGCCGCGGCGGCGCTTGAGCCTTCTAATCTGGTCGTGGAGATCGGCGCGGGTTTTGGCACGCTTACCGAGGCCCTGTGCAAAGGCTCCGGGCAAGTGGTCGCCATTGAAAAAGACCGACGGCTTATCAAGCCCCTGCGTTTTGTTCTGAAAAAATTCCAGAATGTAGAAATCGTCGATGGCGATTTTTTAAAGCTAGACATTTCGAGCCTGCTCACTACCCATTACCCGCTATTCACTTCGTTCAAGGTTGTGGCAAACATTCCATATTATCTCACCGGTAGGATTTTAGAAAATTTGCTGGTCTTAAAAAAGAAACCGGAACTTATCGTACTTTTAGTCCAGAAAGAAGTGGGGGAGCGGGTCTGCGCCGCTCCCGGCGAGATGAGCGTGCTTGCGGTTGCCGTGCAGGCCTACAGTCGGCCGGAGATGGTTTCCTTGGTCACTCGTGAAAGTTTCTTCCCGTCGCCGGAGGTGGATTCCGTAATTTTAAAACTTGTTCCGTATCAAAATTTCGTCGTGGAGGCCGACGAGAAATCTTTTTTCCGATTGGTGAAGGTCGGTTTTTCCCACCGCCGTAAAACATTGGAAAATAATTTGGCCGCGGGGTTGCACCTGCCAAAAACCCTCGCGGCCGCGCTGGTGAAGTCCGCGGGGCTATCGCCAACCGTTCGGCCGCAAGAGCTCTCTTTGGCGGATTGGGCGCGGTTGCTAAGAGTCTGGGAGAGGGGGCGCTCGGCATGATTTCTTTTTCGGGGGCGCTCGTTTATACTGAAGATGTCGATTAAGGCAAAATCATGAGAAATAAAAAACTCCTGAATCTAATAAGTTTTGTGGGTCTGATGCTAGTTCTGCCCTTTTCGTTCGCCGGCGCAGCCCAAGTCGCTCATAAACCCGGCCAGCTGGTGGCAGCGGACGGGACCGTTTACCTAATTCAAAACGGGCAGCGCTTAGGCTTCCCTTCGACAGACGTTTTTTCCTCTTACGGCTACACTTTTGATATGGTCCTGCCGGCTAGCGAAGCTGATATGGGTTTGCCGCAGGGGCCGAATTTAAAGTTCGCTCCTAACACTTTGGTTTTGGACACTACTGACGGTCGGACGATGTATTTGATGTTCGACGACGGGGTTCACCCCATTCCGAGTTTGACCGAAATGGCTTTTCTGAAAGCGGACGGCCGTTTTTATTATGCCGCCGCCCTCAACGCATACCCCAAAGCCGCCGCCGTCGGACTCGATCTGATTTATGTGAACCATCCCGCCGGCTCGCTGGTGGATGTTTCCAGCACCATAAATCTCATCACCGCTCAAGGCCGCAAGCCTTTCCCTTCGGCCGAAGTTTTTTCCTCTTATGGCTATACGTTCGATTCGGTTTTTCCCAGCACTACTTTGGACGAGAGCTTGCCCAAGCTTCCTGATATGCAATACCGCGACGGTACGCTGGTCAATGATAACGGCACAATCTATCTTATTTCGGAAGGGGCTAAGTTCGGCTTTAAGACCTGGTCGGGATTTTTGGCCGCCGGTTATTCCCCGAAAGCGGTGATGGCGGGCAGCACCGCCGGGTATCCTGAAGGGGAGAGTTTTGATTGAAAAATAAAGCCTCCCCGCGGCAAGCCGCGGGGTATCCGGGGGCTTTGTTGCCCAAGTGTCGGCTCCGCCGGCCCGCCTCCTGTTCGGTCTTCATCCCCGAAGCAAGCATCGGGGTATTCGGCCGGGAGGCAATAAATTTTGCGATTTTTAAAATCCCAGGCCAGACAGCTTGGGATTTTTTTGTTCGTTAAATTTTTTTGCTCGGCTTGTCTAAACGATTATTCCGTTTGGCGCCGAAGGGCGAGAACTGACGTCGGGGAACTTATCACGGCGCGATTTGTTTAAGGGTTCGCTTTGCGACTTTTTGATGGCACTCGTCCGTGACGTATTGCGGAGGGACGCGGCAACTGGTGCCCATTTTCCAAGCCACGCCGGTTATCGGCATTTCAAAAAAAACGCCTGTCCAGGTAGTGCCGCTCACGGTTGTGGGTAGTGTTGCGCCGTTGATATCACAGAAAGCCCGCCACGCCTTGTCCGCGCCGATGAGATAGTTGCCGAGACTGTTCGCGGTTTCCTCGAATTCATATTCTTCGTACAGCTGTGAGATGCCAAAGAGCCAGTATAATCCGGCTGGACTGGGTTGATAAACTAAAAATACGTAAAAAGGTATTGTCAGTACATAGGGAGGGAACGGAATGCTGCGTAGGCAGACATTCAGTTCTTTGGTGACAATGTTCCCGCCAAAAGGCGAGAATTGTCCTTTAGGTAAGCTAAAAACAAATGCGTTCGCTTCGTGCGACGGGAGGAAAATCGCCGGTACGGTTAAAAACAATACGGCCGGAACAAGGAGAGAACTTATGGATTTAAGAAAAAAATTTTGTTTCATAGAACAAGATGTTTTTACTGACTTAATTATATCACTTTTTAGGATTTTTGTCATCCTTCGTTCTTTTTGTCAGGGTAAAAGAGATTCAAAAAAAGAGAGAAGCTAATTCCTTTTAAAACTGGAGCCAGCGCAGAGGTTTTTTATTGACTTTTGAATATGGTTGTGCTATAATTAAATCAGAAAAGTTGGGGAAAGCCCGTGAATATTGAGCATATAATCTACAGTTCGGGGAAACCAAAAATAAATAAAACTCCCGAATGTCCAAGCAAGACGTGCTGGAACGTCGTTTCAGTTCTGAAAATTTTTGGCAACGCAGAAAGAAGCTCGTTTTTTATTCGGCCATCGCCGCGCTTTTGATTTTGGTCGCGGCGTTTTTTTTACTGCCCGCAAGCGACAAAAAACAAGCGTTGACTCGAACCGTTATTCCGATATCCTGGTATCAACAGTATTTCAGTGACGAGACCATAACTCGCGTTTCCATTGCGGGGGCCGAGGCCGATCCGGACAAGGACGGCCTGACCAACAAACAAGAGTATCTTTTCGGAACCAACCCCATGGTGTCCGATACCGACCGCGACGGCTTAAGCGACGGTGCGGAAGTTGCAGCCGGAACCGACCCGACGGATTCCGCCAGTCCCGTAACAAGCGCCGTCCAGTCAAAACCGTCGCCGGTGGATAATTTTGTCGAGGAAGTAAAGAATCAATTGTCGGCAGAGGGCGTGGACAGCGAGGCGGAAATGAACAACTTTTTGAAACTCGACCAGGCGGCGGTGCTGCCGACCATCCCGGACTCGGATATCAAGCTGGTCCCCGATTCCGATGCGAGCTTGCAAGAATACCAGCTGGCTGTTTCCAAGATCATCAACGAATTCTCCAGCGGAGGCATTGATAGCGCGTTCGGTCAGGCTTTCAGCGCTGATTCTCTGTCGGATGCGAAAGCGCTTTCCGAAAAGTTTGCAAGTTATTTGGCACGGCTCCGCGAATTGCGCGTGCCGAAATCAAGCGTGGAGACGCAGAAAAATACTTTGATATTTTTTGGCGCTTTGAAAAAGATCGCCGACGAAAAACTGGCGATGCTGGAAAATTCCGAAGACCTTTCCGGTTGGAGCGAAATAATTCACCAGCTCAAGATCATTTCCATTGTCGGCGGAGAGGACGCGAATTTTACTGAGGCGGATTTCTCCGGCTCCGGACTCTAAGAAACTGTCTGAAAAGATCCATTTCTGCTGCAATTCCAGATTTTCGGCTGCAAGCGTTTCATCAGAACTCGCCGTAATGCTGCTATTACGCCTTCGTTCCTCTTCAACGCTTTCGCTCGAAAATTTGGAATTTCGCTAAGAAAGCGACTTCTCAGGCAGTTTCTTAAGGCATTTAATTCCCTCGCGAATATGGCTTACGAAAAACGGACCCTCACCGCGTACAAATTTTTGCTTATATTCGTATTGGCGCTGGTTGCGTTTACGCCTTTGGGTAATGTCGCTTTTGTTCTATCGACGCCGACCGCCCGGGCGTTTGATTTCTCGGGCGAAGGCGACAAAATGGAATTGGATTGCGGCGTGAACGGCATTGGGCCCGGCTTATTCGGTTCCTGCGTGCCAATCCAGGTGGCGGCCGACCCTAATCGGGGGACCCGCAACGTCCTTAAGAATATTTTTACAGCCACGCTCTACGGCGCCGGCATTGCCATGGGCAAGTGGATAGGGAGTCAACTGAACAAAAAATTGCAGATAACCGATTATTACGGCTATAACCGTTCGCTTTCCGACGTGGTGTTCCGTTACCGCATTCTTTTTGATAAGTACCTTGATCCCACCGACCGCAAGCTCGTGGATATGGGATATGACGAGGTTTTTCGCGGCGGCATGAATTACTCCCGCGTATACGTCGATCTTTCCACCATCACCACCCAGCAGCCGGCCGTAAAGAATTTGCCGAAGGTCAACGCCACGCCTCTGGGGAGTTCCAACAGCGCCGCGTTTCAGGACCCCGGTATTTATCCGCAATTGGCTTTGTTGGGCGCCCAGGAGACCCCGGAAACTTTGTATTTCAAATATCAGGGCGCCGCGATAGCGACAAAAAATCAGGCGCAGTCGTCAGCGGCTTCTGAAATCGCGAACTCGGAAGGATATAAAAGCAGCCGCAACAAAGACGACCTCGCCGCCTTGGCGCAGCTTTCTACCAACCCCGCTTTGCGCACGTCGGATTTTTACAAGACCGGCAAGGTGACATACCCTGGTTCAGGCGGCGCAACCGTAAATTTTACGCTTGGCGACACTTCCGGCCAGATCAGAAGCCCCGGCGGTTATGTTGCCAAGGTAGTGCAGGTGTCCGTACAAAGACTGCTTAACCGGGATTATTTGACCAACAACGTTCTATATGCGGCTATTACCGAAGGTTCGGCCTGGGCCTTTTTCCGGCTTTTCTCCGGCGGGATTTTTGGAAGCAACACCGCGGCTTTGGGTCAAACGCCGAATTCCGGCAATTTAGGCGAGACCACTTATAAGAACGCCAACGCCTTGACCGATACGAACGCGGAGAGTGGCAATGCCACCCAAGTCTGTCAATGTGACGACCCGAACACCGTGGCGGTTGAGGAATGTCCGGCGGTGCCCGCTTGCAACGCCGGCCAAGATAACAGCGGCGTCTACCAAACTTATTCCGGACCCAATCCCGGACCCTGCGGCCAATGTTTGCCCTCATCTTCCGGAAGCGGCGGGGGAGCGGGCGCGCTAAGCTTAAGCGCCGATATTAACGCTGTTCCACTGACCGTAACAAACTCCGGCGACGGCGTGATTTTAAGCTGGTCTTGTCAGAACGCCACATCGGCATCGGTTACACCCGGCGGCTACAATCAAACGTCCGGTTATGCCACTATCCAGGTTTACGGGAACGATACTTACACGCTTACCTGCATCGGCTCGGGTGGCCAGACTGCCACCGACAGCGTTACGATTACTGTTCAAAATCAGTAAAATCCACGCCAGCCTTTATTCATTTTTTTGATGCTTTTCAAACATCCAAAATTGATAACCCGTGAACGGTCGGCGATTTTTGCCCTGACTTTCGGTTTGGGCTTGTCGTTGGCGTTCGCGTTTTTTGTCGCGCCGCAGACCGCGCGGGCCGCCGACACCGTGACCATTACCAACACAGTGACCGGTACATTTGGACAGAATCAGACCGTGACTTTTGACGCCCAATTCACCGGCAGCAAGACCCCGCCGGCAATGGGAATTGACTGCGGTGGCGGTACCGCGCAAAACAATACATTTTTGGACACGGCGAAATTGTCGGGGGCGTGCACTTTTACCAGCGGGCAAGCCAGCGATGGCGCAAAGATTACGGTTTTTGCCTTTGACACAAGTGGCGCGACTATCGCTTCCGGATACATCAACGTCAGAATGGTGGACGGCAAAATGCAAATTACCGGTTCGTCGTCCGGGTCCGACGGAGGCGGCACTGACGACCCGTTCCGAGCCTACGTGACCAGCATCCTTTCGCCTCTTTTTATGGCCATTCAGACTTTCCTGTTCTTGCTGTATTTCACCATGGTCATCCCGTTGATGGTGGCCATCGGCAAAATCCAGACCGGCGTCGGCTCCTGCAGCACCGCCGGCGGCACGGGCTTTTTGAGCAATATTTGCGGGGCTTGGCAGATCGTCCGCAATTTTGTGAACATGATTTTTATTCTGATAATGATCGTCATCGGCGTCGCCACTATTTTGCGGTTGCAGTCCTACAATTACAAGCGCCTTTTAGGCAAGCTCATCATAATGGCGCTGCTCGTAAATTTCAGCTTGGTCATTGCTCAGGCGTTTTTAAAAATTTTCGACATTGTTCGTTTTACCTTCTTGGACCCCACTTCGGTTTCGCAACTGGGCTGGCTGGGATACAAATTGATAGCTTATCATATGGTTTCGGTGGGCGGCGTGGACACGGTGCAGGCTATCGGTTTGGCGTTGAATTCGGCGGTGCCTAATCCCGGCCAGATCCCGGTAGTTGCCGCCGAGCTGATGAATTTGAGCTTGTCGTTTTTGGCATTCGGCGCCATGGCGGCGGTGGCGGTATATATGCTTATCGCCACGGTGGCCCTGCGTATTTTGCTGATACTTTCACCGTTTTGGCCGGCGTTGCTTGTGATACCGGCCACGGCCGGGCTGGCTCGGGCTTGGTGGACGAATTTTCTTAAGTACGGAATGTTCTTACCCATTCTTTTTTTCTTCCTGCGCATCGCCATCGAACTGATGAACAAGCCGTTTTTCGGGGAGATCACCAACGGGTGCGATGCGCTCAAAGCCACCGATGCCACGGCCAGCTGCGCCGCCTCAATGGGCTTGTTCTCCCAGCTTGTGCTTAACGGTTTGCAGCAGGTGGAAGTTATTGCGTTCGTGCTGGCGGGCCTGCTCGTGGCTAAAAAGCTTTCGATTTTCGGCTCCGGCGCTTTAACGAATTTGGGCCAAAAAGCCGCCATGCTGCCGCTGGTGGGAGCCGGCGTGGTTGGAGGATATGCTTTGGGCGCGGCAAAAGGCAAGGCCGGCCGGGCTTGGAACGAATTTACAACCAATAAGATCTTGGGGCACGGGAGGGATATAACGCCTGACCGCCTGGCGGCGTTTGCTTTGGCCAATCCAGTGTCGTTCTTCCGAGGGCTTAAAAGCCGCGGCGAGCGCTTGACCGAGGAGCGCCGCGCCAAGGCGGCAGCGGGCGCTGAACAAGCCCTTGAGCAGCTCTTTACCCGTGGTCGGGTGAGTAAGGATAGGATGTATGATGTCGAGGATCGCGAGGTGAAAGAAGCCATGAAGGATAAGGTCGATTATAACCGTGACCAGCAGGTGGAAGAAGGCGCGCGCGCGTTGCATTTGGGCCAATCGGATGAAGAACGGGCGGTCGCTCGCGGTGACGCGATTTATAATCCGATGCGTAGCGGTTTTCTTGATGACCAGGTGACCGATTCTTCCACATTAGACCGCCGCGTTCCAGAAAACGTCGCCGGCGTGGTGACAGCCATGACTCCATTTTTGGAAAAAATGAAGAATGAAATTGCCAAACAAATGGTACAGGCGGGGTTATCGGCTGATGCAGCGGATCAGCAGGCGGAAGATTTTATGTTCTATACGGATAAAAATGGGAAGCATGTCAAGTACGACCCAAATATGGGCGTGGCCACGGCTTATTACCGCGCCTTATTCGGCGACGACCAGGTTTCCTGGCGTATGATCGCTGAGCAAGGCGAGACCATGGGCAAGAAGACGAACCATGCCGAATATATGGCATTAAGCAAGAAACGCGATGACGGCACTTACGGCCAAACCGGCAAGTTCATAGTGAAAGACGGAAAAGCCGTCTGGGATAACAATACCGGCGCGACGTTCGCCGCCAGAGAGTGGGCCAAGCTCGCGTCACGTATTCAGGCTGCTATTGCCTGGCACGCTATCCGCGGTATTGGTACCGACGGGGAAATAAATTCCCAGCTGTGGGACGCCACTTCCAACGCTTTGGCGGAAAACCCGACCTTTGCCCAGCAGCGCACGGCTGGCAAATTACTGACCGAGGATCAGGATTATATGGCGTCCACTCCCGGCAAAGATCTGATAAGAACTGGGGTAATGGAGATCAATCATGCTTCTTTCAACGCCATGCAAGCCATGTTCGATCATAGTCCGGTGGGCTCTCAGGCCGTGGCCGGATTGTATAACCGCATGCTGGGCTTGGATACAACCAAGGCCGGGCTAGCTAAGACTTTAAGAGAGGGGATTAAGATAAAAGATGACACCGGTCGGGAACGGACTTTGCTGAACGCAAAGCTAGCGTCAGGGCTGGCTGAGCATCCAGAGCCGGCCAGCGCTTCGGCATTGGATGCGGTAAGAGAAGGGCTGCTTAAAGAAAGTGTGCCGCAAAATGAGCTTAAGACGCGTTTGGAAGGCAAGAGCGCTTCAGGTTCTATTCCCGAGTTTAGCGACTTGGTTAGTGCGATCGAGGATCTGGCCAAAAACACAACCACGGCGCAGAACATCGCCCGCGGCAACATTGAAAAATTGGCTGAAAGGAAAACTGGGCAAGTGGATTTTGGGAAGGAGTTAAATTCGGTTGCCGATCCGGGAGCTATAAGGAAGCTGCCGCCGCAGGAATTGAACAAACTGGTCGAGTCAGTGGCCAAAGGCGCCCGGCAGGGCTTGATCAATTCCTCCCGCCATCCGGCGGCCTCCGTCGGTCGGCGGATGGTTGAAATCAAGACCGCGATAGTAAGTTCCGTTACGGATGCAAAGATCGGCGGGTTAAAGAATGAAACGGATATTGAGAGAAAACTCAATACCAACGAGTTGGCCCGCGCCATCTACAATCAAACTAATACGCCTTAAAATGAGATTGCTGGAAAGTTCGAGTTTATTCTATGTCGTATTCTAATTACGTAAAAAAGGCCGAAAGTTTCATCGCGGGTTTGACCGTGCCGGCTTTGTATAGCGGTGAAAATATCGACCGGATAAAGGAATATGCTTATTATTTGATCGAAAGTATCGACGAACCGGCCGGCAAGTTCATCGCGAGTCTCCAGAATTTGTTGGACCAGTCCCGGCCGGCAAGCGATGCTGAGAAAACCAGTTATGACATCGCTTATTTTTGGCTGGTCCGTTTGAAAACCGTTTTCTTTTCCAGTTTAGGTAACGCCGGTCGGGAAAAATATCTTGACCGCGATTTTATGTTCGCTCTGCAGCAAGGATTCGACGTGTGGGGCGGTTTGGACGGTTTTTTGAGCATTTTGCCGCCAGAGGAGGCGCAAAAGACGGCTCGGAATTTTGCCGGCATGCTTGCCCGGAGTACAGCGAACACTGGATTCGGCGACACTTTAGGCAATTGGTTAGCCCGATACCGGCAGCGCTCGGGCGCAAAAGTTTCCGGGGGTTTTGCACCTTCACTGGTAGATGTAGTCACATTTATCAATACCGATTCAACGGCGAAAAGTTTGCAGGAAGACGTGAAAGACCAGTTGCGGAATTTTCTTACGATTTATAGCCGACTGTTTTCATATCAGCTCGCTGCCACACCTTCCACGACTGTTCAAATTCCAAAAAACCCTACGCCAAAAACGTCGGCGGCGAGTCCGATCGTTCCGGATAAGCCCTTGGGCGGCGTTAGATCTGTTGTTGCAGCAGAGCTGCCGGCTGCAAGGCCAGTGATTTTTCCTAGAATAACGTCGGAACGCGTGAGCGCACGTCCTGTTCCGCCCATGCCGCGGATAATTTCCCAAGGTCCGGCCGCAGAGCCGCGGGCGAAGATGGATTTGTTGAAGCCGGAAGTGGCCAAACGCCAGCCGGCCTCCATCGCTCCGTCCGCGCCCGAGAGGACAGTCCTCTTGGGGAGAGGACAGTCCTCTCAACCATTGCTCACTCCGGAGGAGCAAAAGGCCACCTTGGTATCCGGCTCCAAACTTTTCAATATGTCGCTGTCGCACGCGTTAGCTAACGCTGACCAAGGTTTGACCACGACCGGCAACATGCGTACCGGAACCGAAACTCCGCAGGCTCTACCAAATGAGAAATCCGTTGCGCCAAAACAAGCTCCGCCGGTTTCCGAGAGGGCAACCCTCTCGGCCAGAGGGGCGCCTTCCGCGCCTTTGCAGGCTAATCTGCCCGTGCCGTCGCAGATCCGTCCCGAATCCGTTATGCCCTCGGGCGTTATCGATCTTTCCCGTCGACAAGTTTTGGATATCGCTTCCATTAGCGCTCCGGAGCAGTTGCAAAAGATCGGACTTGCCGACGCCGACGGCGTTTATTTCGCGGAGAAACTTTCCCAGATCAAACAGCGGATTTCGCATCTTTCCGACGAGCATCAGCTGCCCGTGACGAAGGTGGCAGAAAATTTTTATCGCAGCCCGCTCTATCAACTATTTATGAATATGGGCGTGGCGGTAATGAACGATAACACGTCTCCGGATCAGAAAGCCGCCTTTGAAAAGGTGGTGGGCAATTATAAGGCCGCGCACAAAGAAGTGCTTTCACGCGAGCAATTTCTGGCGCTTTCTAGTCTAAAAAAGGAAATTTCGGAACTGGAAGTCAAAATTTGAAACTTACCTCCGACAAGGGGAACCTTTGTCTTCTAACCAAAAAGGTCGTAAAGGCCTTTTTTGCTTATAGCAGGGAAGTGTGGTATAATTTTTGTACAAGTTTTGTGAAAATTCTTGAAACAGAAATAGTACAAAAGATGCGAATATTATAGGTTTTCGACGAAAAATTCTAAATCAGAAATTCTAAACTCTAAACAAATTTCCAAATGGTTCAAACTCCAAATTCTAAACCTTATGATTTGGAGGATCGTTGCCTAAAGTTCGCGAGGCGGTTGAACAGCTACATTCTCAAGCTCCCCAAGACCATTACAAATATTGAGCACGGTAAGCAATTAGTCCGTTCGGGCAGTTCGGTTGGCGCCAATTATATCGAGGCCAATGAGTCGTTGAGTAAAAAAGACTTTATCCTCCGGGTTAAAATTTCCAAGAAAGAAGCGAAGGAGAGTCGCTATTGGCTATATCTCACCGAACCGCTAGGGTCGGAATCCTCGGAAAGGGACGCGTTGGTCCAAGAAACTAACGAATTAATGAAAATTTTCGGTGCCATTCTGGGAAAGACGAAATGATTAGTTTGGATTTAAAGATTTAGTCCTTGATATTTGTTTAGGATTTAGAGTTTAGAATTTAGGTTTTGAACGATTATGCAGTTTTCCGTTCCCCAATTCACTGACGTCGAAGACAAGATCGTCGGGCCGCTGACCCTAAGGCAGTTCTTTATCTTGCTGGCCGGCGGGGTCGTGGTGTTGGTTGTATTCCGCTTCGCGGGCAATTTTTTACTGTTCATTATTTTTGCCTTGCCGGTGGTCGGGGTATTCGCTTTTGCGGCTTTTGGCAGTTATAACGGCAAGAGCTTCGGCGATCTGATAGTCACTGGCTTAAGTTTTTTTGCTGAACCCAATTCCTTTGTTTTCCGCAAGGGCGAGAAAGGGCTGGCGCAGGTAAAACGGCAAGAAAAGCCTCCCAAGACAGCCGCGGCGTCGGACTTGAGTCCGGAGGAAAAATTGAGCCGGTTGCATAAGTTGACTTACATTCTTGACCAGGACGCGAAAGAGGAAGAGCAGCTATTGAAGGAGAAGTATGTGCATTTGAAATAAAAATTCGAAATCATAAATTAGAAATTCTAAACAAATTTCAAAATTGTCTAAATTAACAAACCTCCAAACGTTTACGATTTATGATTTCGAATTTGAGATTCGTTTAGGATTTAGAGTTTAGAATTTAGGATTTAAATCGCTATGGCCTTTGAGATGCAACGCGGAAAAAAAACGTCGTCTACCACGCAAGGTTTTTTATTGATCTCCGAAATAAAAGCCGATACCATCGTCACCACTGACGGGGGACTTCGCGCTGTCGTCGCGGTTTCTTCCACCAATTTCGTGTTAAAGTCGACGGAAGAACAGGAGGCCATCCTGGCCCGTTATCAATCTTTCCTCAATGCTTTGGATTTTCCCATTCAGGTCTTGGTTCGTTCCCGGCGGTTGGATATCGGCAATTATTTGCGTAAGCTCCGCGAGAAGGAAATGCAGCAGGCCAACGAATTATTACGCGTTCAGACGGAAGAGTATATAGAGTACGTGGGGAAGCTGTTGGAATTCGGCAATATCATGAGTAAGACCTTTTACGTTATCGTGCCTTACGCCGGAAGTCTGGTTTCCACCCAGGGATTCGCAAAAAAACTGTCGAGCATCTTCAATCCCGGCAAAGAGATCTATTCCTCTCATGAAAAGTTCCAGCAGGAGTTGCGGGTCCTTAACGAAAGGGTGGGGCATATCGAAAGCAGCCTTTCTTCAATGGGTCTGCATATTATGCGTCTTAACTCCCAGGAGCTTACTGAACTTTTGTTCCACTCCTATAATTTGTCCAATGTGGAAACTCAAATTTTGAAAGTCGAAGATCTGCAGATAAACAACTAGCACATACACCATGTCGAAATTTTCTGTCGATAAAATTTTTTCCAATACCCCTGCCGGAGGAAGCGACGATCCTTTTGCGGACGTTCCGGCGATGGGCCAGTCGGTCTCTCCGGCTTCGCCGGCCCCTCCCCGGTCCGAGGAGCCGCCGGCGCCCGCGGCGGCGGAGAGCAGCGTAAAACCAGAATCGCGTCCGGTGCCGCCGCCAAAACCTTCCGCGCCTAAAATTTCGCACAGTTCACCTTTTGCCAATTTTTCCCCGCGCCGTTTGTTTTCTGGATACGAAGGGAAAATTCCATTGGTTGGCAAGCCCTCAAAGAGCGTTGCGCACGAATTATTGGAGGCGGAGAGGCGTTTTGCCGAAGGCCTAACTTCCCTTAAAGACATTATCGCGCCGCCGGCGGTGAAGGTGAATCCCGACGAGCTGGAGATCGCCGGGGTTTTTGCCCGTTCGCTTTTCGTTCTCGCTTATCCACGCTACCTTTCTTCCAACTGGCTGACCCCCATAATCGATATGGATCTGCCGATGGATATTTCCATGTTCATTTACCCTCTGGATTCCGGCGAAATCCTCAAAAAGCTGCGGATGAAAGTCGGACAGATCCAATCCTCCATTACCATGGAGCAGGAAAAAGGCAACGTGCGCGACCCAATGCTGGAAACCGCGTTCCGTGACGTGGAAGAACTGCGCGACCGTCTGATGCAAGGCACTGAGCACTATTTCCGATTCTCACTGTATTTTACGCTGTACGCCAAATCCAAAGACGCCCTGGACAAGTCCGTTTCCGCCGTGGAGACATTGCTTTCTTCCAAACTCATCGTGGTGAAGAAGGCGTTTTTGCAGTCCAAACAGGGCTTTAATTCCACTTTGCCTTTGGGCGAGGATGAGCTGGCGGTTTCTGCCAATCTCAATACCGAGCCGTTATCTTCCACTTTTCCGTTCGTTTCCTCCGACCTCACCAGCAATGACGGCATATTGTACGGAATCAATATGCACAATAATAGTTTGATACTTTTTGACCGGTTCCAGATGGAGAACGCCAATTCCGTGGTGTTCGCCAAGTCGGGGGCTGGCAAGTCTTACACCGTGAAATTGGAAATTTTGCGTTCGCTGATGGTTGGGACTTCCGTTATCGTCATTGACCCCGAGCTGGAATACAAACATCTCTGTGACAGCGTCGGCGGGACGTTTTTGAACCTTAGCCTCAATTCCGAGTTCCGCGTGAACCCTTTCGATTTGCCTCGGGTCGTGGAAGGGGAGACTGACGAGGATATTTTGCGCAGCGCCATCGTGAATCTTATGGGTTTGATGAACGTCATGCTGGGCAAGCTCGATCCCACCGAAGAAGCTATTATGGACCGGGCGCTGTGGGAGACTTACGCTAAAAAGGATATCACGCCGGAGCTGGGTTTTGCCGGCAAAGAGCCGCCGGTAATGGACGATTTGGTGGAAATTTTGGGCGGCATCGAGGGCGGGGAATCGCTTTCCGCCCGGCTTTCCAAATTCACTGCCGGGACTTTTGCCGGCTTGTTCAATCAGCGCACTAACGTTGAGATGAATAACCAACTGGTGGTGTTTTCCGTTCGCGATCTGGAAGATGCGCTGCGGCCCATCGCCATCCACACGATTTTAAATTACATCTGGAACGAGGTCAGAAATGAGCTTAAGCGCCGCATTTTGGTAGTGGACGAGGCCTGGTGGATGATGCAGCACGAGGATTCGGGACGGTTCCTGTTTTCCATCGCCAAGCGCGCCCGAAAATATTATTTGGGGGTGACTACCATCACCCAGGATGTCACCGATTTCTTGCAGAGCCCCTACGGCGAGCCGATCGTCACCAACTCTTCCATCCAGATTCTGCTTAAACAATCTCCGGCTTCCATGGATCTTATATCCAAGGTCTTTTTTCTGACGGAAGGCGAGCGGTATTTGCTGCTTGAAGCCCAGCAGGGCGAAGGGTTGTTTTTCGCCGGCCTTAAGCACGTGGCCGTTCATGTGGTGGCCTCGTATATGGAAGACCAGATAATCACCACTGACCCGCGGCAGCTGCTGGAAATCCAGGAGGCGAAGAAGCAACTGGGAACGAATTCCTAATTATCCTAATTGACCTAATTATTCTAAACGATGATTAATGTCGAATTTATTTGTCATCCTGAACTTGATTCAGGATCCATTCGATATTACTCGTTACTATTCAAATGTTCTAGATCCTGACTTCCGTCAGGATGACATTGGGTGTCATTTTGATTTTTGATATTCCCGTTTTGCATTTTTGTTATGCCCGTTTCAAGTTACGAAAAAGAAAAGGCCGAAAGGGAAGCGCGTCAGGAGGCGGCTTTGCGGCGGCAGCGGCGTGCGGAGCAGGAGCAAAATCGGCAGGCGGAAATAGATGAATTGGAGCGGATGTATAATTTGCCTGACGAGGCGGCTGGAGTGACTCAAGGCCCTGTCGAGACGGCTCGGGGGCGCGGAAACAAGGGGGCGGTTGGAAGAGGAATGGATTACTACGACCGTGCACAGAGAGGTCAAAAAATATGGAGGACTTACAATGAATTGAAGAGTGCCGGCGAGCTTAGCGGAGGCACCGTGGAAAATGCTCGAAAAGTTTGGAAAACATTTAAAGCAGGGGAGAAAATTACCAAACTGGCAGGAAAACAGTTAGGAAAGGCCGCGGCTGTAGAAGGCGGAAAGTTGGCGGCAGAGGGTTTGGCAGGTGCGGCGGCGGCCACGGAAGCCACGCCGGTGGGCTGGATTGTTACGGCGATAATTCTTGGAATCTTGATCATTCTGGTTATCATAGGTTTTGTTTTAGGCGCTTTTTTGGCAATATGCAGCAACGAGTCCGGCGGCATAGTCACCAAGGCGACGGTGAAGGTGGCGAAAACTTTTAACATCGGGGGGTTAGGTGACTTGTGCAAACAATTGGGCGCTTTGGGGGGCACCGGGGGTCCCAGCGGCGGTTCGAGCACGAATTGCAATCAAACATTCGGGACGGGGCAATCCGCGGGTTGTCAGGAACTTTCCTCGTGTGTGAACATCACTTCTTATACGCCGACACACGATTGCTCAAGCAATAACGGCGTTTGTCTGGCTTCGCCAGGCGCAGCGCCTAAAATTCAGGCTTTTATAAACACCTTCAACAGTTTGGCCGGGAGCACGGGGTGTACGCTAAAAATTTCTTCTTCCATCCAAGTTAACGGCGGACCAAGCGTTTCCAGTTGCCATTCTCCGCAAAAGTCTCAGAGCGGCACTTGCGTGGATTTTAACCTTTTACCCGGCCATGACGCCTGTTATCAGATTTTTTATCAGGCGGCGCAAACTTCAGGCGCGGTCCGCTCTTTCTTGGATGAATACGTTCCGGCTTGCATGCCGACCAATGCCACAGGCGGCAATATCCATGTCAATTTTTGAGAATTGAATCACAAAAGCAATATCGCGCGGATTATAAAGGATCAGTTTATATTTTTAAAAATCTAAACTAACTCTCATGCGCCGCTATGTTTTATTCGGAGTCATTTTGGCCGCCATTCTTATCGGGGTCGTGGTTTATTTCTTTTTTTTGGATTCTAGCAACACTGTCGTCACTCCGGGCGGGAATGCCGCAAACACAGGGTTGGCCGGCGAAAGCGGGCCGAAGTTGCTTTCAGTAACCCAAACCCCGGTGCTTTCCGCCGTATTGTCCTTAGACCAAACCTCCATTTGGTATTTTGGCCGCGACGGCCAGCTTTATCAGAACGCCTTGGGAGGCGGCGGTGAGCAGAAGTTTAATTTGACCGGCACCAATCCGGCCATTCAGAAAGTCTACTGGCCAAGCGTGGGCAATAATTTTATCGTTTGGACAAAGGCCCCAGAAGGCATTGGCAGTTACTTGTCGTACGTCGCCGCTCAACAGGCTTTCGTGACGCTGCCGTCAAATATCCAGGAAGTCGCCTGGATGCCCAATGGTCAGCAGATCCTTTACGTTTGGCGGCGAGGCGACGGCGACTGGGAGCTTAAGCTTGGCAATGTCACAGCTGAAAATTACCGAACAGTGGCCAATTTGGACGGCGCTTATGCTCTCAGCGTTGCCGGCAATGGGAAATTCGCGCTTTTGAAAAAAGCCGTGTCGGAGGGCGGGACCAATAAAATTTTAATGGTGGATATGAATAGCGGGAAACTCTCGGAGCTGCTGGATCGCGGTCAGAATGTGGACGTGGCGCTTTCTCCCGACTCTAACAAACTGCTTTTCACCCGCGTCAGTTCAGATACGAAGCTTTCCGAACTTTGGCTTTACAATTTCGAAAATCAAAGTTTCGAAAATCTTAATTTACCCACCGCGCTTTCCAAAGTCGTGTGGGAAAATTCCAGCGACGGCTTTTATTTCGGCAAGCCCCGGTCGGTTTCAGCCAATGATTCGACGATTTCTTCGGTCACCGCAGACGATTTGTACCTTTACCGGCTTTCGGACAAATCCAAGACCAGAATTGACCTCGGCGGCGAGGATAAGACTTTCGATATCCGGGATCCAATAATTGACTCCGGCAATTCGATGCTTTTTTTCCGCGACGGCAAGGACAACAGTTTGTATCGGGTGAACCTCAAGTAATTTAAAATTCAAAAATCAAAATGCAAAATTTAAGAGTTTGCTAAGCAAACGGCTATTTTTAATTTTGCATTGTCATGGATTCGACCCCGCTCACCATGACCCTGGGCGGAATCGAACGGGTCATTTTTCACATGATATTTACATTTTAATTTGCGGGTATGAAGCCCCAAACTATATTCGTTTGCAGTCAATGTGATGCGCAGTTCCCGAAATGGGCCGGGCGGTGTCTTTCTTGCGGCGCCTGGAATACGCTCATTCAGCAAGCGGCAGGGCTCACCTTCGGTCCGGGAGGTCCGGCGAAGGCGTCAGCCATAAAAGCCGAAACGCTAGCAGCGGTCGCATCACCCACGGGGCGACGCTACGAAACGGGAATTTCGGAGCTTGACCAGATTTTCGGCGGGCAGGCTTCGTCCGGTATCGTACCGGGGTCTTTGGTACTTTTGGGCGGCGACCCGGGCATCGGCAAATCCACGCTCACCTTGCAGCTGGCCTTAGGATTATCGGGCCGGGGGATAAAAACTTTGTATGTTTCGGGCGAAGAGTCGCTGCCGCAATTAAAACTTCGGGCTGAGCGTTTAAGTTCCGATTTTTCTGGCATGCTGGCTGTTTCCGAAAACAATCTTGATGCCGTGCTTGCGACGGCCGAGGCGGAAAAGCCGAAATTTTTGGTCATCGATTCCATCCAGACGATGTTTTCGGAATCGGCTTCGGGCGTGGCCGGCGGGGTGGCCCAGGTTTCCGCCGCCACCATGCGCTTGATGGAGTTTGCCAAAGAGCGAGACATCGCCACGCTCATCATCGGGCACGTCACCAAAGAGGGGAATCTGGCCGGGCCACGGTTGCTCGAACATATGGTGGACGTGGTGTTGTACCTCGAAGGCGACCGCTTCTTAGCTTATCGGTTGCTTCGCTGCGTTAAAAACCGTTTCGGCCGGACGGACGAAGTGGGGGTATTTGAGATGAAAAACCAGGGGCTGGTGGCCGTAGAAAATCCCTCCCGGGCCTTTTTGGCCGAACGCGTCATGCGCCAACCCGGTGCCGTGGTAACCTGCACTATGGAGGGTTCGCGACCGTTGCTACTCGAGATCCAGGCGTTGACGAGTAAGAGCCAATTTAATTATCCCAAAAGGACCGCCACGGGTTATGATCTGAACCGGCTGTTGCTGCTTTCGGCGGTGTTGCAGAAACGGCTTTCGGCCAAGATTTATGACCAGGATATTTTTGTGAGCGTGGCCGGCGGTTTTAAAATAAACGAGACGGCCTGCGATCTGGCCGTGGCGTTCGCGATTTTGTCCTCGCTCAAAGATTTCGTGGTGCCGGCCGATTTGATCGCGGTTGGCGAGGTGGGATTGACCGGGGAATTACGGATGGTAGGGAACCTTGAGCGGCGGATCACAGAAGCGGCTAAACTAGGATTTAAAAAAATGATTATCCCGGCCGCAAGCGCCACTGCCGCAAGCAAGCTTAAACTGCTCCCAGCGCACGATTTATCCGAGGCGTTGAAGTTGATCGGCTAGATTTTTGTCCTCCTCTCTCGTAGCATTCTATACTCCTTTCCCCATTGAGGGGGAAGGTGGCCAGCGGACGGGTGAGGGGAATTTAGCGGTTCGACCTCTCCCGCCCTTCGGGCACCCTCCCCAAGCCTGGGAGGGGAAAATGGAGGGTTAAGCGGGAGGGGGTGTTAAAAAAAGAGCCAGGCGATAGCGTCCGGCTGTTTTGAAATGTGGTTCGCGCGGCGGCACGAGTGGCCGTTCAGGCCGTAATGGCGAGAGCGGACTGGAGTGTGGGTACGGTGGCCTGGGCCCGTCGTTGAGAGTTGGTCTGGAAGGTCGCGACCGTTGAAACCGGAATCAGAACAATTCGCGCATCGTCGAGGTAGTAGATCCCCATCCGGTTTTTTGTTTGCTTGTACTGGCCGGTTCCGACCAACCAAGATTCCCGAGAGGCCTTGGGGTCGTCCAGATTGGTCGAGGTCGGAATAGTCGTCCTCACACCCTCTTGGAACTTCTGGTTTTCGAGCCACTGGTTCAATTGGCCACGGGACTCTATTGTCCCAAGTTCGCGGCCATTGAGCAAGATTACTGTCATTTCTCCGTGAACATGGAATTGCACTGTTAATCCCTTTCATACCGAAATCCCAGATGACTTGTGAACAAAATCCCCCTGCTGATTTTGTCGCAATTTTAATCCTGTAAAATGTTTTTGTCAATTGAGCTTGTGTATAAGTTTCTCTAAGTGTCATTGCGAGGAGGCAAAACGAAGCCTCCGGAGCAGAGGGGCGCGTCGAGTCTATTGAGGCACACATATTCCTGAGTGTGTTGGGAAGTCTTTTACGCTCGGGACGGTCAAAAAAAATAGATATACTTAAAATGTCCGGCCGGACATTTTAAGTCAAACGGGAAGCCGCTAGCCCAAACGCAGAGGCGGTTCTGTCCAAATCTATTCCAAATGGATTTTGTTTCGGGATCGTACTATCAAATCCTGAAACAGGGGAGAGCGCAAGCTTTTATCGTCAGCCAATAGCGCTTGTGCCTCTTCGCGCGCGGCTTGCAAAAGTTCCAGATCGTAGATATTCGCCAGTTCGAATTGCGGATAGCCAGACTGCAAATTGCCGTAAGTTTCGCCCGGGCCGCGCAGTTTTAAATCGATTTCGGCAAGTTCCAGGCCGTTATGGTGCTGACAGAGCGCCTCCAGGCGTTCCTTGGCTTTTGCGCCCAAATTTTGCGGTAAAAGGTAGCAATAAGACTGCATATCGGACCGGCCCACCCGGCCGCGGAGCTGGTGCAATTGGGCTAATCCAAAGCGTTCCGCGCCCTCGATCGCCATGACCGTGGCGTTGGGAAAATCCACGCCGACCTCGACGACCGTGGTGGAGACTAGGATATCGAGCTTTTTTTCGCCAAAAGCCGAAACAACGGCAGTTTTTTCGCTTGAGGAAAGTTTGCCGTGTAAAAGCCCCAACCGCCGGGATTTAAATACGGTTTTAAGAAGTTCGTACAGTCCGGTGGCGGATCTTGCGCCGAGCTTGTCGGAGGGGTCGATAAGCGGGCAGATAAAAAACGCTTGCCGGCCGGATGCTAGTTCTTTTTCGATTTCGGCGTAAACGGTCTTGCGGTTTCCCGGTTCGATGATGCGAGTCGTCACGGGTTTGCGGCCCAAAGGCAATTCCGGTATCGCCGAAACATCCAAGTCGCCGTAGAGCGTGAGGGCGAGGGTTCTGGGGATGGGCGTTGCGGTCAATGACAAAAAATGCGGGACGGTTCCTTCGCGCGTGCGGTTTTGCAGCGCCGCTCGCTGTTGTACGCCAAAACGGTGCTGTTCATCGACTACCACCAGACCCAAATCTTTAAAATCGATGTTTTTTTGGATCAAAGCGTGAGTGCCGAAGAGCGCCCAGCCGGTAGTCGCGGCCAGTTTTTCCAGCAGAGTTTTTTTCGTCAGCTTTTCCTCGGCTTTATTCTTCCGAAGTTTGGCTTGGCTTGCGGTCAGCAGCGCAAGTTTGAGGTTAGAAAAAAGAGTCAAGGCGGAAAATGTCCGGAAATGCTGTTCGGCCAGAATTTCCGTCGGCGCCATAAAAGCGACGTTCCATCCATGCGACAGAATTTCCAGCGTCGGAATGGCGGCGACCACGGTTTTGCCGCTGCCCACGTCGCCCGCGACCAGTCGGTTGGCCGGATGGCCGGACTCAAGGTCTTGCAGCACTTGCCAGGCGGCGAGTTTTTGCGATTTGGTGAGCGTGAAGGGTAGTGTACTGACGAACCGTTTTATCAGATCCTGGTCGAAAGGGATTTTCGGCGCCGGCAATTTTTTTAGCTGCAGGCGGTGGGATAGCACGGCCAGCTCGTGGAGCAGAAGTTCGTCAAAACTTAGTCGCCTCCGGGCGAGTTGCAGCTCTTTGTGTGATTTGGGGAAATGGATGGAGCGCAGGGCGGAATCGTAGGAAAGCAGGCGGCGGGATTTTAGAATGCCGCTCGGCAAGGTTTCGGGGAATCTGGGGAGCGAATCGAGTGCGGTTTTCAACAGCGTCCGCAGCCACTTGGGGTAAATTCCTGAAGTCAAAGGGTACACGGGCACGATGCGGCCGGTGTGCACGGTGACGCGTTTATCAAGCTCCCAGACGGGATTTTGCATCTGCAGGCTGCGGTAAAAGGAGATTTGGCCGGAGAAAAGGTAGGTGGCGCCGACTTTTAGGGTATTCGCTAGGTAGGGTTGGTTGAACCAGATCACTGCCAGTGCTCCCGTGCCGTCTTCGATGAGCGCTCTAGCAAGGCCTCGGCGAAAACGGAAGCCGGGGCGACTTTTTATCGATTTCACCTTCGCGCGAACCGTATAGGCGCCACCGACGGAGGTTTCGGCGATGGGGGTGATGACGGAAAGGTCGTTGTAGCGATAAGGGAAATGACGGACGAGATCGCTCAAATTAAAAATACCAAGCTTGTGAAGCTTCTTGGCATTAGCTTTCCCGACCCCGGGGAGCGTTTCAATTGAGTCGGTTAGTCGCATTTTCTCGTTTCCGATACTCTTCTCCTCTCGGTAGGAATCGAACCTACATTGCAAGATCCGCAATCTTGCGTCCTATCCATTGAACGACGAGAGGGGAACAATATCGGAAGGTGTTAGACGGTTATTTATGTGTGGTAATTAGTGAAATATGGCATCGACGAACGAAAGATGATTTAAGGTTTTTCCGTTTTGTCCATCGTCGATAATGAGGATTCTCAAAATTTTAGCGCGCGCAGAAGCCTATCAAAGTAAGTTTCCTCGCGGTCTATGTCCTCGTTCATATGTTCCAAGAGGAAACTCCTTATCTCAAGCGGGTCCTGGTCTTCCAGCTCTAGGGTTATATCGCGGTTGAGGTAATTAGTGGTTTCAAAATTCAAGGTCTTTTGCAGGGGAGGATGATAGTGGATCCAGAATTTTTTTAAAACCGTCTCAAAGGGGAACAGAACACCGGAAATGGAGACCCCGCGCTGGTTGAGGGTTATGGTGATAGTTTTCGGTTTTTTGAAGGATAGCCAGGCGCCGACTGCGAACATCACTCCTAAAGTGATAAGCATGACATAGTCTTGGTTGGAAACGGCGTATATCAGGCAGCCCAAGCCGATTACTCCGACAACGACGTACCAGGCAGAAGATTTTTGGAAAAAAGTATATTCTGGCGCTTTCCAGGAGATTGTTTGTTTTTGCGGCATAGATTTTGGTTTTAATTGAACGAAGTGTTTAGAGTTTGATGGCGGTGGGGGCGAGATTTGAACTCGCGACGGTTTTGAGCCGTTCCGGTTTTTCCACCTCCAAAAAAAATTAGCTTCGGCGGATCAGCCGCAATTCAATCCAGTGCGGAGGGGGCGAGATTCGAACTCGCGATCCGCTTTAGACGGATAACGGTTTTCAAGACCGTCGCCTTAAACCACTCGGCCACCCCTCCTCACTGGATTGGACAAATGAAGGCGGACAAGACCGGTGCGCTTCCGCCAGAGGCGGATCAGCCTTTGGCTGAAAACCAACTTACACTATGCGGGCCCGCTAGTTTAGAAGGGGTTTTTTGCAGGGGACCTCCATAGGGATAAAGCCCGCCGCATGTTTATTACAATTTTACCCCAGCATTATACCAGAAAATCGACACAATAGAAAACCTGGTAGGGGACTTCGATGCTGTTTGTTTTTAGCTAGGATGCCTGAAGCCCTAACCACTGATAGGTCTGGTCTTCAAAATAATCCAGTCTTATTTTGCAAACAGCGGAGCCAAAAATCGAAGTGCTTCTACCGGAAAACCCCGCGTTCCTGTAAGCCGAGGGCGGGTTTTTACTACATTACAGGAAACCCCGCTTTCGTTTTCCGAATGGAAAACGGAAGCGGGGAGGAGTGGTCCGACTCACGGAGTGAGGAGGACTGTTTCCGCGAGCCCAGGCTGGTTGGCTCGAACTTTATTGAAGCTATCAATTTCAGATTCCCGCCTTCGCCTGCCTGCCGGCAGGCAGGAATGACAGAAGGCGAGCGTCTAGCGGAGCAAAGGAAACCCCCGACGACCGCAGGGAAGTCGGGGGAGGAGGTCATTTGAAAAATTCCATGGAAGATTTACTTCAATTCCAGGATTTGTGGGGTTGTCGTTTCTTCGTTATCTAATTGCTCCGTTGGCGGAATTTCTATTCCGGTACTGGTTTCGGAAGGCGACCCGAGTTTCCAAATAGTATCATCGGTGCTCGTCGCGTCCTCGCCGCCCCCTTTGATCTGGGACGGCGTGCTTGAGGGGTGTTCCAAAGAATCCGGCGTTGTCGTCGCCGTGTCGTCGGATTGGATATCCTGGTTCTTCAATTCTTCCAGATTTTTTTCGGCCGTAGTCTTTGTCTCTTTGGCGGTGCTTAAGGCCTCGTCCGCTATTTTTTTGGCATCGCCCGTGACTTTATCTTGGATGGCAGGGAGGAGGTTTTCCTGCTTGTCGGTGAGCTCTACCACTTTTTGCAGCAAATCCGTATTGTCGCTGGATTCATCGGCAACCTGGGTCGTGGCGGATTTCAGGTCGTTTAAGGCCTGTTCGATGATTTTTTCGTTCGTGGAAGAGCTGGTGTCGACGATAGTTTTAGCTTCGTTCAGCCGGGTTTCAGCGTGCTTGATGCGGATCTCGGTTTTTTTTACGTCGTCCAAAGTCAGCGTGAGTTGGATCCTTTCCACCGTACGCTTGACGGGGTAAAGTGTCTGGCCAGGCAGGCTGTTGCTCGCGGCGACCGCCGCGCTGTTGACCATCCAGAGCATCATCACCGCCATGATGCCGGCAAAGGCCGTTTTGGGGATGTGAAGGGAAAATCCGGAGAGCAGGCGGGAGGCGGGCGAAGCGAGAGGTGCGGCCTGGGGTTGGGGACTATTCGTTTTGATTTGCTGGGCGACCCGGTTCCATACGGCGGTTTGGTCTAATACCGGTTTGTTGGTCGGAATATGCCAGGCCAGGTCGGCGACGGATAATTGCTCGGCCAGCGCGCGCGATTGGGGCAGTTGATTTTTTATCGCAGAAAAACTTCCTTCTTTGTGGAGAAGGGCGAGATATTCATCCAAAATGTCTTCCGGTTTTTTACTCATTTCAGTTATTGGGCGGAGTTTTAAGCAATTTTTTTAGCGCGCCGATGGCCCGATGTTGGATAACGCGGATAGTGCCGGGTGTTTTATCAATGATGGCCGCGATCTCTTCGTTGGCCAGATCTTCCAAAAATTTGAGGCGGATAACCTGCTGCTGATCGGACGGCAGCTCGTCCAAAATTTCCAGAAACTGCCGCGAGGCTATATCTAAATCGATAGTGTTAACAATGTTGTCTTCGTATTCCAGAAGGTTTTCCAGCTCAAACAGGTCGGCGGTCGGTCGCTTGGTGCGATAGTGGTCGATAACGCGATTGCGGGCGATGGTAAAGATCCATTTCGGAAAAGAGGATACTTCCGAGCTGCCCTGCAGACTTTGCCAGGCCTTAACAAAAATCTCGGCAACCAAATCTTCCGCCGTCTCTCTGTGGGAAACCCGGTAATTTACGAAACGCGAGATTTTCGGAAAAAATTCCCGATAAAGCGATTCGTAGGCCTTTTGGTCGCCGGCAGACGCCAAACTCACCAGTTGATCGGTGTAATTATCGAGGCCAGCGTTAGATTTGAGGTTTTTAGCCGGGCGAATTTTCATTCGGCGACTGCTTAATAAGACGAAAAAAACGGCCTAACGTTTCTTTTATTATGCCATAAAAGACACCAGACCGCAAAGGCGGAGAGCTGTTTATGCCCTTGGAGGTCGATTATTAAGCAAAGGAACGACGTCGGCAAAACAGGCCTTCAGCCAGTAGGTATAGTCTTGGGGGGAGGTAAAAATGTCAGTTTGCAGGTTCGCAAGTGATATCCATTTCCATTCAAGTATTTCCTTCGGATCGGGCTGGGGTGGCGTGCCATCAAAATATCCGGTGAGGACATGGTCGAATTCATATTCAATGAGTCCGTTTTTGAATTCGGTTCGGTAGAGGAAGGTGTGGATTTTTTTGAGACGGCAGTCGATGCCGAATTCTTCTTTCAGGCGGCGCTCGCCGGCCTTAAGCGTGTGTTCGCCCGGTCGTTGGTGGCCGCAGCAGCTATTGCTCCATAAGCCCCCCGAGTGGTATTTATCTAGCGCCCGCCGTTGCAGGAGGGTTTGGCCTTTGCCGTTTGTGATGAAAATTGAAAAGCAGCGGTGCAGCCGCCCGAGCTTATGCGCCTCCAGTTTTTCCATAATGCCGATCTGCCGGTCACGGCGGTCGACAAGGATGAGTTTTTCCATAGTCAAATTTCTTCATATTTTGCTTCTTCGGGGAACATCAGCAAAAACGGATAGCCGCCGTTGTTGCGGCGGATTTTTCCGCAGTTAAGTCCCCGCAAGAATTCGACCATTTCGTTATAGATTACTTTCGCTTCGCTCCGAGCCCGTCCCTTGTACTCTATCTCTACGAATTCGCCCAGATTTTTGATGCTATCCAAAGCGATCTCGTAGTCTTTATATTGGAACACGCGGCGGGTTTTATCCACCGCGGTTAAGGGTTTAAAGTTTAGTGCCAAGAAAAGTTTTTTAAGGCTCGCGAGGTCGGCAACTTGGGTTTCGTATTCGTCGGCGTGATAACTCCGGCCACCGCTTCCGTAATGCCAGTTTTTGTAAGTGATGGTGTGCCTGCCCGCTTCGGTGCGCAGTCGAAGCCATTCTTTCACCGGTCTAATTGCAATAAAGTCACGGTGAGACGGTGTGAAGTATTCATCAGTCTGGCGCGATTCGTATTTAAAATCGCCGTGCTTTTCCAAAAAATTCAAAAGCGGTTCGGCTTTCTCGATCTGCACTTGGATTTCGATTTCTTTGTCGTTCATATCAGACGGTTATTTTTTTCAGGGAAGCGCGTCTTACCGCGAGCATGATGCTGAACGAAGCGTTTGAGGCAACCAGTGAGGCAAGGTACATAACAGTGGTCGGGTTTACGGAATCGAGAGCGAACAGGGCCAGCGAGGCCTTTAGAGCACTTAGTAAATAAAGTTTCAGCGTTTCCTCGAAGGGTTTGTTGTAAGCTTTGCGAAACGTTGGAATAAAGCCGACTAGGTCTGTGATCACCACGATGATTACCGCCCAGAAAGGGTCTTTGGTGATTTGCCAAGCCCCAATCCCACAAAGCGCGCTCGCAAGGCACACCCAGTCGATGCGGGTGATGTTTTTTTCGCCGTGCCTTAAGGCGCTGAAGAATACGCCCAGGCACAGAATCGCGGTAGTTCCGGTCATCCAGGAGCCGGGTCCCGCGCCTTTTATTACTTGAGCAAAAAACCCGATTGTTTCCAGTATTGCCCACACAAGCCACGAAAAGATATGAGGTTTGGTGGAGCCCTTAAAAATATCCAGAAAGTAAGGGATATAACCAATGAGCCCAGTAATAACCGCAAGAGCGCCAAAAACGATTTTATATTCAACCATTTCTACTTTTGGCAAACGTAAAATACTGGCGGGTAGTCGCGGATGTCCGAGTTTGAGATTTGCAGTTTACCGTTGGCCTCCAGCAGTTTCCATCCGGTTGCCGACAAATCAGCTTTCACTTCCTTAACCGAAGGGATATGGATGTATTGTCGTGTGGAATAAGTCCGGCCAGGGTCGGTTGACTCACGGTCAAAGAACCGGTCGCCAAAATCCTGTTCATAGATTTTGAAGCCCAAGGGTTTGAGGAGGTAAAATCGCAGTGCCTGCATCAGCCAAAAAAAGGAAAATTTGGGGGCCCAGACCCGCGGATGCGCGGTAAATATCAAAATGCCGCCGGGTTTGAGTACGCGCTTAATCTCGGAAACCGCCTGCCGCCGGGATTTTTGTCCCGGGATTTGCGTCCAGCCCTGATTAGAAAACAGGGCGTAATCAAAAGTATTTTCGGGAAATTCCAGCTTCGTCGCATCGCCGATGCGGTAATCGATATTTAGTTTTTGTTCGATTGCGATTTGTTGGGCCGATGTTATCATCGCCGGCACCAGATCAACCCCGATAACCTCAAATCCCATTTTTGAAAGGCGAATGGTCGTTCGGCCGGTTCCGCAGCCGACATCCAAGAGCCTGCCCGGCGTTTTGAAATATTTGCCGATAAAAAATTTTTCCGAGTCCCAGAGCCCTTCCAGCGCTTTTTGCCGGTAGAGCGTTTGGGCGTTTGCTCCGGAAAATTCTTCGATAACGAGTTGTTTGAGGTCGGTGGGCATAAATTCCGTCTATAAGATTTAGTCATTCTGACGCAGGTCAGAATCCACATTATTTGAAGAGAATCGACTTTCGATGGATCCTGAACCAAGTTCAGGATGACACCGGACAAAGGTTTTACTTCAATTCATATTCCCAACCCGGCTGCCAGGACTTAGTCTTGCGCCAGTCTTCCGCAAAAGCCTGTTCCCAGGTTTTTCCTTTAAGCAAGACGTCTAAGGCCAGCTGCGGCGCCTTGTGGGCGACTATGGCGACGTGTTTTTCATCGTATGACCGCTTGAGTTCAATGAGAAATTCCTGCAGGCGGGATTTTACGTCCTCATAGCTTTCACCGCCCGGAAAAATTTGCGTAACATGCTTTTTACACATCGGTTCGACCAGCGATTCTGGACTGCCATTGTAATCGCCGTAATTGCACTCGCGGAGTCTTTTTTCGGGAATGATTTTTTCTCCTTCGAAAGCGATTGCGGCAGTTTGTTTGGCGCGTTTTAAGTCGGAACAAAAAACGGCGTCGAATTTTTTCCCGTCGATCCGCTCTCTCAAATCTCTGGCCTGCTTTGTGCCAAGCTTTGAAAGTGGGCAGTCTTGCCAGCCGGAGGAACTGCCGTTTTCATTATCAATGCTCGTGCCGTGAACGAAATAGGTGATTTTGACCGCCATGTGAAGAAAATAAGAACGTAATTAAATCTCAGATTAATTACGTATTTTGGAGCGGTTTGAGTCTGTGTGCACTTGGCGGAAGGGGCGGGATTCGGACCCGCGAGGGAGGCTATTACCCCCCCCGCAGTTTAGCAAACTGCTGCCTTAAGCCGCTCGGCCACCCTTCCACCAAATGAGCAACTTAAGCGAATTTTATCCTAAATCCCATTTTTTTTCAATTTCATCCCCGCGCCAAAACCAGGCCCCACACGCGGTCCGCGCCGGCGCGCTTTAGGGTCCGGGCGCATTCCGAAAGCGTGGCGCCGGTGGTGATGACATCGTCGATGAGCAGAAAGTCCTTGCCTTTGACGTATTCGTTCTCTGCCGTTCGAAAAGCTTCTCGAAGATTTTGCTGGCGGGCTTCGCGATTGAAGTGGGTTTGGGTTTCGGTATTTTTTGTCCTTTTGAGGATCGTTCGGTTCAGTTTTATCCCGGACAGCTCCGAGAGGGTTTGCGTTATAAGTTCGCTTTGATTAAAACCCCGGAATCGCAGGCGCTTTTCGTGCAAGGGGACGGGCACAAGTTCAAACGCGGAAAAGTATTCAAGGTAAGAAAACCCGTCCAAAAATTTTGCCATGTGCCCGTCCCCTTGCACGAAAAGCGCCGTGTCGTTTAGGTATTTATAATAATGGATAAGTTCCTGGATTTGGGGGAACAGTCCGGCCGCCAGCGCGCCGTCCAGGCCATGGCGCCGGGCGCAGGCGGGGTGGGTGACGCCGTTTGCGGCAGGCTTTTCGCAATAGGCGCAAGCTTGCAGGGGGTTGAGGCGGAGGGCGGACGCGCAAAAATCGCAAAGTGACAAACCTCGCTTGCCGCAAATCTGACAAATGGACGGAAAGACTAACTCGAGAGCAGCATTCGAACGGCAGAGAACGAA
>JAMDAJ010000067.1:9693-13090 GCA_023485925.1 Patescibacteria group bacterium | reverse complement strand
AGCGGCAATCAGGTTTTTGTGGTGGACACTTCCTCGCCTTCCACTAATTCCGGCATTGATATCACCGCGGGCGTTTCGCAGGCCGCCAATCTTTTGAATTTCTATTCCTCCGGCGGCACCTTGCTTTCGGCATTTTCGGCTTACGGGGCGCTGTATATGAATATTTCCACCACCACCGCCTTAAACGTGCAAGACGGATTTGGCAACACGGTTTTGAACGTGAATACGCTTGACCGCCTGTTGACCATCGCCTCTTCCAGCACGGAAACGCTGTTTTACGCCGACGCTTATTACAGCCGCATCGGCATCGGCACCACCACGGCAAGCTATGTCTCTGCCTCGACTACTATAGTAGTGTTGGAAGGCGGTATGTGCGTGGACGACGACCAAGGCGCGTCTTGCGGCTCGCGGTCCATCCCCCCGGGAACAATCCAAGCGGACGGCGCCATTACCGCAAGCGCTTTCGACTTGGCCGAAGTCTATCATTCCGAGGGGAATCTTCCGGCCGGCACGGTGGTGAGAGTTTCGGCTATGCAGTCCACTTCCACTCTGCCTACGGTGGCCGCCACCGAAGAGGGTTATGACGCGCGCATGGTTGGCGTGGTTTCCACCAACCCGGGCTTAGTCTTGGGCTGGAATTCCACCACGACCGACGTGGCGGTGGCTTTGGCGGGAAGAGTGCCGGTAAAAGTGACGGATGAAAACGGGCCGATCGAAGCCGGCGACGCCATCACTTCTTCCGCTCGTTTCCCGGGCTACGCCATGCGCTCCTCTCGTTCCGGACGGATTTTGGGCCATGCCTTGCAAGGCGTGAGTTTTGCCACCTCGACACCCGATGTGCCTTACACTGTTGCGCCGGATGGCGTGACGCGGCTTGCGAAAATCAATGTCTTTATGAAGATCGGTTGGGAGGCCGCCGGTCCGGGCTCGGACATCGTTTTAGATGTCGGGGCGTACGGCAAGACTTCCGGCGCGTTGCTCTTGCAAAACTCCCGTGCCGGCATCCAAGTTTCTATTGCCACCTCCAGCGCGGCGTTGTTAGTGAACCAGACCGTAAGTCCGTCCACGACGCCGGAAGCCGTCGGCAACCTTCTGCAAGTGCAGGCCAATGGTATCGATAAGCTGGCGGTCAGCGGCTTCGGCGCAACGACCATTTCGGCAAATCTCAATTGCGCGGACCTTCCCGGAGCAACCAGCACCTGCCCGGCGCTTTTGGCCGTCTCCAATAACGGCAGCGAATATCTCACCGTTACCGCCACCGGCACCGTGGCCGTGGCGTACGACCTCAAAGTCGGCCGGAACTTGGCCGTCGGAGAGCATATCCACGCCGGCGCCGACGTGGCCGGCCAGGTGATTTTGCCGGCAGGGGAAATTGCCACCAGCAGCATATTCGCCGTGCCATATGTTGATACGCCTATTATCACGCTTACCCCAAACGGGCGCGTGGGGAGTGAATACTGGGTGGAAAACGTGGCGGCAAGCGAAATAGACAGCGCCACCACTTCCACGGAGACCGTTGGATTTAGAGTAAATATTGATAAAAGCACCGACCACCCGGTAGTGTTCAACTATATAATAGTGGGGACCAGCGATAAGGTGGCGCCGTTGGCGGTCGTTGACGCCTCCCGCGTGTCGGGCGAAATCGTCGTTACGCCGCCGCCCGCTAACACTTCCGGTAGTTCGTCCGTCCCCGATGCCGCCCCAACCGATGCGAATCCGGATGCGCCGTCAAGTTCCACTTCCACGCCGGACACCGCCGCGCCGGCAGAGGAAAACACAACCCCGCCGCCGGCCGACGCCACCACTCAAGCGCCAGCCGATAGCACTTCGCCCGTCGACACCGCCGCGCCCGCCGACATAACCACGGCCGCGCCCTCTGACACCACAAGCGGTACCGATGCCGGCCTGCTTACCGGACAGGCAGGCCCCGTGAGCGCAACCGAGCCGGCTCCGACCACACAATAGGAACGAGACCGATAGGACGGATAGGACGAATCTGACCGATAAGGCCGATAAGTCCTATACGACCGATAAGACTTATCAGTCTTATACAACCAATAGACCAAAATATGACCGAACTTATCGCCAAACACGGCGGCTACAAAAAATTAAAATCTTTCCAAAGCGCCGAGATCATCTCTGACCTCACGCAGGATTTTGTCAAAAGGTACGTCGATCCAAAAAGCCGGACGCGGGACCAGATGGAGCAGGCCGCGCGGTCGGGCAAGCAGAACATCGCCGAAGGCGCGCAAGCTTCCGGCGCTTCCAAGCAGACCGAACTCAAACTGGTGGGTGTGGCTCGCGCGAGTTTAGAGGAGTTACTGCTTGACTATGAGGACTTTCTCCGCCAGCGCGGCTTGCGGCAGTGGGGCAAGGATGATGGGCGCGCTCTGGCAATTCGGCAGCTGGCTTATGGGGCGGATAGGACCGACGCGGGCAATAGGACCGATAGGACGGATAGGACAAATAGGACCGATTGGTCCGATACGACCCATCCGTCCTATACGACCTATAAGTCCTTTCTGTCCAACGCCGAAGCCGCGGCGAACTGCCTGATCTGTCTTGTCCATCAGGCCAACTATCTGCTCGATCGGCAGCTGGTCGCGCTGGAAAAGGATTTAAAAGTCAAAGGCGATTTCAAAGAGCGGTATCAGGCCGCACGCAAACAACAGCTGCTCGGCGGCGGTGAAAATTTCGACGAATTCCTTAAATCCCAGGGCTTGCGCCGTTTGGAAAACGGCCAAGTGGTAAGCATTAAGAAAGATAAAAACGATGAAGGGAAGCAAAAAACAGCTCAATAGGACCGATAGGACGAATAGGACGACCCCTATCAGACCGATAGGACCGGCCGGTCCTATAAGACCAATAAGCTTTATCCGTCTTATACGACCTGTAAGTCATTTATGGCCGATGCCAACGACGACAATTTGACCGGGTTGATAATGGAATCGTGGCGGTGGGAATAGGAAAAAGTTCATTCGGCGTTCGATGGCCGGCGGACATGAGCCCGCGCAAAATTTCAAAATCTCCTTGATCCGTTCGCCAGTATTTTAAAATAATCAGGACTTACGTGTTTGTCATTCCGGACTCGATCCGGAATCTAGTCAACGACCGAAAATACCTACATTTTCCAGTAAGGATCCTGAATCAAGTTCAGGATGACATCTAAAGGAGCCCAAACGCGTAAGTTTTAATAATATGGGAATTTGGGGAAACAGAAAAATCAATTTGTTCGCGAACCGCTCGCGTTTCGTCGCTTTGACTTTGAGCGTAATTTTGATAGTGATTGCCATCGGGGCGTATTTTACGCTTTCAAGCAAACAGTCCGGCCAGGCCGCCTGGTACAACAGCTCCTGGGCCTATCGCAAGCAATTGACCACCGATCCGGCCAAAGTCG
>JAMDAJ010000067.1:0-9683 GCA_023485925.1 Patescibacteria group bacterium | reverse complement strand
TCCGGACCTTCGCTACACCGGCTCCGGCGGCAAAGTGGCATCTTCGACCGCCGGGGAGATCGTCTTTGTCGACTGGGAGGGGAACAAGCTTTCCCACGAAATCGAATCCTATACCTCCACCTCCGGCAACCTGGTGGCCTGGGTGAAAATGCCCTTTATGTCCTCCACTTCCACTCGTTCCATCTACCTCTACTACGGCAACGCCGCCGCCGACTACCAGCCCGGGAACAGCGCGGTGTGGGATAGCAACTACAAAGGCGTGTGGCATATGAACAATGGCACGGCTTCAACAACTGATTCAACAATTAACACTAACACAGGTTCAAACATCGGTGTGACCAATACTGCAGGACAAATTGACGGTGCAGGCAGTTTCGATGGGTCAAGTAGTTATGTGGATGTTGGAAATGTATCTACAATGAATTCGGCTACGCAAGCAACATGGTCGTTTTGGATGAATCAATCATCTCTAGTAAATTCAAAATTTTTACTCAGCAAATACGATGCTAATTTTGGAGCGACGTCGTGGGCTATTCAAATCCCGAGTTCTGGTCTTGGTGTTGGTAATGATGAAATAGCGGTGTATTTTACTGCTGGCGATGTTGGAGCTACAAATACAAATGTTTTGGTTGCCGGCAATTGGTATCATGTTACAGCTGTTTACGACGGTAGTCAGAGTACCAATGCGACGAAATTAAAAATGTATGTTAATGGCCAGGTGAAAACTTTGGTTTTCGCTGGGACTGTTCCCGCGTCTCTTCCGGTTGTGGCCAGAACTGTAAAAATTGGAGCTGAGTCATACAACGCCGGCGACCCCAATGCTAGAAATTATTTTAATGGAGTTATTGACGAACCGCGTGTTTCCAATATCGCTCGCTCCGCCGACTGGATCAAGACCGAATACACCAACCAATCCTCGCCCTCCACGTTCTTCACGCTCGGCGCCGAGGAGGTGCCAACCTTGGCCTCCCTGCCCGCGCCGACGCCTCCAGCCGCTCCGGCCGGTTCAAGCTGGTACAACAGCTCCTGGGCCTATCGCAAGCAATTGACCACCGATCCGGCCAAAGTCGCCGGACCCTTGACCAATTTCCCGATGCTGGTTTCCTTCACCGATCCGGACCTTCGCTACACCGGCTCCGGCGGCAAAGTGGCATCTTCGACCGCCGGGGAGATCGTCTTTGTCGACTGGGAGGGGAACAAGCTTTCCCACGAGATCGAATCCTATACCTCCACCTCCGGCAACCTGGTGGCTTGGGTAAAAATGCCCTTCATGTCCTCCACTTCCACTCGTTCCATCTACCTCTACTACGGCAACGCCGCCGCCGACTACCAGCCGGGGAATAGCGCAACTTGGAGTAATGGCTATACCGCCGTTTGGCATTTCAAAGAAACTTCCGGTCAGCACATGGACTCTGCTGGCGTGAATAATTCCACGGTGGTTTCTGTTACCGCCCAGGGCACCGCTGTCGGCCGGATCGGTGGCGCTGACACATTTGATGGGGGCTCAAACCGAATAACGGTAGGCGACAACGACAGTTTGGAAGGGATGGCGGCGCTGACTATCGAGGCGTGGGTAATGGCCACAACCGGCGGTTCCGATGCTTACCAGAGAATTGTAGATAAAGTTTATGGACAGGCCTACGGGTTATATATTTCGGATAATAACGCTTTAGGGGCGTTCATTACCACCACCGGCTCCGGTTCCGGAACCTCTGACTGGTACAGCAACGAGTTTGGGAAAGTTGTCACGGATAATACCTATCAGCAGGTGGTTTTTACATGGGACAGCGCCACGGCGCAGGCAAATTTCTATTTGGACACCATGCCGGGTACGCCGGCTGCCCGAGACGGGGATAACGTCGGCACCGGCACGGGGAATTTTTATATCGGTGATAATATCGATAGCAGTCGCAGTTTTGCGGGTTCTATCGATGAGCTGAGGGTGTCGAATGTTGCCCGTTCCGCAGCGTGGATAACCACGGAATATGTCAATCAGACAGCGCCGGCGAGTTTTTTGGCCTATTCCGGCCAACAGACCCCAACTCGGCAGGATTCTTCCGGCAACGCCGCGCCGGCGGAAAAATCGCGCGGTGGCACCCGGGCTCGCGGGGGAGTGAAATTTAGACTGCTGGACGTATTTTTGCAGATGGCGGCCAATGACCCCAAGCGCGACGATAAAAGCGAGTAAATTAAAGAAAATGATTTATGCGCAAAAACCGTGAAACAAGAGTTAATTCCGGATTCACCCTGATAGAATTGCTGGTAGTTATCGGGATCGTCGGGGTGCTGTCTTCCATTGCGCTTGTTGCTTTGAACGAGGCCAGGGCGAAAGCTCGCTACACTTCAATTTTGTCGCAGCTAAGACAACTCGGTCAAGCCGCTTTGATGGATATTACAGTGTGGGGACATGGTCTGCTAATGGCGCGCCTGGCAGTGGCGCGGGCATCAGATTCGTCACCGATTATCTGGACGGTATCTGGCCCTCGCCGCCCTGCCCCGGCTGGACGTATGATTGGGATCAGTGGGCCACATCGCCGACCGCCGCGCCCTTAGCCGATTCCAGTGTCAGGATAACGGTGCGTCGGGACAGCACGGGCAATATTAATACCAATTCGCTTTTCTATTATTGTATCGCCACCCGCGGCAATTGCGCGGCCCCCAGCCTTACTGTCGGCGGGGGAGGGGTCGATATTTTAACAATTGCGAATAAGAAAATTACTTGTGGGGAATGAGATTTCGGCGTGATAGTTTGGAAGTTTTAGTGGGGATAACTTTTGCCAATTTTCGGCCAAACCGTGGTATAATTAAGAGCAATAAAAGAGGGCAAAATAGCGAAACAAACGCCCAAAAAAGGCCAATGAAACCCGCAGGATCAAACATAATTTTCGCATATTTTTTGATATTGACCGTGGCGGCACAGCCGGCATGGATTTTTGCTGTGCAAAATACCGAAGCGTCGCTGTCGGTTTCAGGTGATTCTCCCCGGGCTTTTTACGCGATATCTTTGGAAAGCCCCAGTTCCAACCCGATAGTGGTTTTAACCCGTTCGGCGGGTGCCAGCTTGGCGGTGTCCCCGTCGGCTGCTGGTAGTCAGATTTCGGTGGTGGCGGGAAGCGCTGTCTATCCGGTGCTGAAAGTCGTGACCTTGGATCTTAGCGGCGTGAAGCTTTCGGTCGGTAATTATCGGTCTCGGGCCGTGGTCGTGAGAGTCCTACCGGTCGCGGTTTTGAGCCGCTATGAGCTAAGTCAGTACGGACCCTTTGATCCGCAAGTTCTTGGCGTGTTCGTCGCTCCAGCATTTTTTCGTCGCTTTCAGAGCGTTCTTTCCAGCCGCGTGGGTGAAGATACTACTGACTTGATCTCCTCGTTTGGAATTTTGGCAGAAAATTCTTCACAGACGATTTTGGTCTTAAGGTGTTGACCCCGTTAGAAATAAGTCCCGGCTGTGCCGG
This sequence comes from Patescibacteria group bacterium, assembly GCA_023485925.1. GTDB lineage: Bacteria > Patescibacteriota > Doudnabacteria > UBA920 > 2-01-FULL-50-11 > JAMDAJ01. The sequence continues at coordinate 6,231 of JAMDAJ010000067.1, read as the reverse complement.
GACCCCCCGTGCGCAAACGCGCCGGATTTCTAACGGGGTTGACCCCCGTCTTGAAAGTTCAATTTTAATTTGCCATTCAACTAGTATGGAAGTCAATCAGAAGGATTTCAGGAGGGGACCGGAGGGAACGATTAGAGTTAATCGCGCCGCGCCAGTCGAGCCGCGCCCGGAACTGGACGAAAAAGTCGCCTACGACAGCTCGTTGCCGGAAATGCCGGCCCGTTCCGTCCGAAGGTCGTCAAAAGGGCCTTGGATATTGCTCCTCACCATTGTCATCGTCTTGGCTGTCGTGGGATTTATTTTCCGCGACAAGCTTTTTATGGGCAAGGCCTCGGTGGGCAAGGCTAATTTCCAAGCCGTGTTCCTGACCAACGGCCAGGTGTACTTTGGCAAGATGTCCGACAGTGGCAGCCGTTATGTCACCCTGGACAACATCTATTATCTGCAGGTGACGCCGGTTTTGCAGACCGGCACCGAGGGCCAGCCCGGCGCCGGCCAACAGCAGCAACAGCAGCAACAGCAGCTGTCGCTGGTGAAATTAGGCAACGAGTTGCACGGTCCGGTGGACCAGATGCACATTAACCGTGACCAAATCCTTTTCATTGAGGATCTAAAGGAAGACGGTCGGGTGGTGCAGGCCATTAAGGATTACGAAACCGGCCAGCAGAAATAATCTCTTGAGACACAAAAAGCCTCGATTTTCATCGGGGCTTTTTGTATTAAAGAGTTCAGTTAGGATTTTCTGCTATTTCCAAACACTTCCGGATGACAAATGCGACCTTGAGCTGCATTCAGAAACGCGGCCCCTCTTAGTGAAGAGGGAGATAAGCCCAGCTTTTCGCGAAAAGCTGGGTAGGGGGGTTATGATTTGACGATTTGGGCGAAAACCTCAGGATGCCGGATTGCGATTTCGGAGAGCATTTTGCGGTTCAGTTTTACACCGGTCTTGTTCAGTTGTCCGATGAGCTGGCTGTAGGAACCGCCATTGGCGGTTGCCGCGGCCGAGAGGCGGGTGATCCATAAACTCCGAAACTGCCGTTTTTTCTGCTTGCGGCCGATATAGGCATGGCGGCCGGCGTGAAGCAGCGCTTCTTTTGCGGCGCGGAATTTGGACTTGCGGCCCCATTTGAAACCGCGGGTTTGCTTTATGATATTTTTGCGGCGTTTACCATTTTAATTCCCGCGTTTGATTCTGGCCATCTGATTTTGTCATTCCCGCGTAAGCGGGAATCTAGAGTTTAGATTATAAGATCCCCGCTTTCACGGGGATGACGCTAGAGCGTCATTTGTAAGGGATTAGTTCTTTCAGCCGGGGGTTGGACGCGGTGACGGTTTCGTCCGTGCGTTTGTTTTTGCCGACCTTTTCACGCTCGCGGGAATTAAAATGGTCTTGTCCGGATTTTCGGCGCATTAGTTTGCCCGAACCGGTCTTCCAAAATCTTTTTGCGGTACCTTTGTGAGTTTTCTGCTTCATGTGATAAATAAATAATGTGTCATTCTAAGGCGCGACTGAAGGATTTTCTTAGAAATATTCTTAAACAATGAAGAGATCCCTCGGCTCTCCGTTTTAGGCGGATCGCTCAGGATGACCCAGCCTTTCGCGAAGGGCTGGGTCACTTTGGAGCTAAAAATGCGTTGATCATATTGCCCATTTTTTTGGGCGGGACCTCCACCACGTGCGGCACGGTTATCATCGTCAGGAATTTTCTGACTTGTTCGAAGGCGAACGCCACGTTGGCCCGTTCGCGACCACGGAGCATCATATCGATTTTCACCTTGTCGCCGGATTTGAGGAATTCGTCAGCCCGCTTGGCTTTGAATTCCAGATCGTGTGGGCCCGTGCGAATGGAGAGACGGATGCCTTTGACATCGATCTTCTTCTGATGCTTTTTCTGCTGTTGCAGCAGCTTGATCTGCTGGTAGCGGAATTTGTCGTAATTGACGAGCTTTGCGACCGGCGGTGATGCTTTGGGCGAAACTTCCACTAGGTCTAAGCCTCGCTCCTTCGCTTTCGCTACGGCCTCCACCGTCGGCATTACGCCAAGTTGCGCGCCATCGACATCGATGACCCTGACCTCCGGCACCCGGATCTGTTCATTAATCCGAGCGGAATAGCTGGGTTGTGGTTTGGTGTAGCGTTTTAACATAGTACAGACGGAATTATAAGATAAGTCTTTCTTTCCGTCAATACTTTTTAAAGAGTTCGCCGAGGCGTTAAAATTCTTATTTCTTGGGCAAAAGTGCCGGGGCTGTTTGTGCTTGGCTATTTATACTTCTCTTTTTTAACGGGGGTTTGTATAATTACCGTACAACCTTTGCATTTAAGATACCAAAATCAAAAAAATATGCAGCATCTTTCCATTCGCAAGCTTAGTTTTACCGGCCTGGTCGCACTGGCAGTGTTTTCCGTCTGGCCAGCCGGGCAGGTGTTGGCTTCCGGCACCCTGATCATCACGTCGCCGGCCGCGGGCAGCACCCAGAGCGGAACCATAACCTTGCAGGCCGCGGCTTCTGAACAAAGCAGTATTTTAGCGGTGCAATTTTTAGTCGACGGCAGCAGCGTGGGGCCCGAAACCGGAGAAGTACCTTACGCTTACACCTATGATACTACCCAGCTCACAAACGGCACGCACACCATCGGCGCGCGCGGCCGGCAGATAAGCGGCGATTACATTCCGGCAGCCGACGTATCGATAAACGTCAGCAACGCCGTTCCTATGACGATCGATAATTTATCGGTCTCCAGCAATTCCGCCACTTGCGTCACTTTTTCGTGGACCACTTCGCGGCCCACGTCTTTCCAGCTGGATTACGGTTTGAGCCTGGCGTTCGGCAGAACCGTGTCTTCCGCATTGCGCGCTACCGCTCATAAGGTGACGATTGCGCGTTTGGGCGCCGCCTCGCCATATTACGCCCGCATCATCGGTTGGGATCAAAATTTCGTCAGCGCCACCAAAGCCGATATCACTTTTACCACGGCGGAACTGCAAGGCAACGCTGCGCTGCCACAGGTGTCGCTGGGGTCTTCCAAAACCGGAAATTCAGTGAGCGGGAGTTTAACGCTCACCGCCACGCCCGGCGAGGATCTTTCTCCAACCGGCGAGGGGATTGGGGGCGTGGATGGCATATGGTTTTTGGTGGATGGGGTTGACGTCGGGACAAAAGTTTCGAGCCAGCCCTATACTATCAGTTTCGACACCCGAACCGTGCCGAACGGCAGCCACACTTTTTTGGCCATCATCGCCGACCGGGCGGGGAACACCGGAATTAGCAACGCGGTAACCTTGTCCATCAGCAACGCCGGGTCTTCCGGAGCTTCTTCTGGCCCTTCTTCTTCCGGCGCGGCGGTTTCGGTAGATAGCAGCCAGGCGCGGCTGGTGAACGCAAGCGGCACTTTTTATCTCATCAGCTCCGGGCAGCGCTACGGCATTACCGACCCCGGCGTTTTAGCAAGTTATGGCTTCCAGTTCAAGGATGCATCAAGCGCAACCGCCGCCGACACGGATTTGCCGCAAGCAAGTTTGCTTGCCCCCGGCGAGGGCTCGTTAGTTAAAAAGAGCAGCGACCCCACGGTGTGGTTTATCAGCGGCGGCGCCAAACGCGGATTCGTTTCCGCGGACGTGTTTTTAGGGCAGGGTTTTAAGTGGGGGAACGTGCTTACGGTTTCGGCGGAAGTTTTGGATTCCTTGCCGGCGGGTTCGAATTTGTTTGATCCTTCGGCGGCGCACTTGGACGGCATTTACGTCAACGCCGGCGGCACCATTTATAAGATCGCCCAGGGTACGCGCCGCGGCATCCCGTCTATGGACGTTTATAATTCCTGGAATGTGGATAACGATTTTTCGCAGGTCGTGCCGGCCAACGCGGCCGATCTGGCGCTGCCTGTCGGCTCGAACTTGGAAAGACGAAGCGCGGGATAACACATTAAAGCAAATAAAAAACTCCCCCCTTCGGGGATTTTTTATTTGGTGGAGCGTCTGCAGACAGGTGGAAAACTCAATTAGCCTTGATAAAAGAAATCTATTCCTGTTTACTTACAGGCAACTCCGTCTCCGCCCCGATCTAGGTCATAAATATCAGCGCCGATGACGTTTATCGGTCCGTGAACGTATACTACTCTCAAAATCCAAAATTAGATACCGATAGCCCAACATACAGAAGCAAGCCCATAGCGACTGCAGAAGCGATACTAAGTGTGTACCAGAAGCTGATTCTTTGCCCTCTAAAATTTATAACTGTCACGGCAATGCATGATAGGATGGATAGCACCAAAAGTGTTGTTGAAACGTTATTCAGATGATTTTCACTCCAGGACTCTGGGCTCTTACCAGCTATATACCCGTTAAAAAATACTAAAACAACTGGCAATACCACACCTAGAAAAAAAATTAGAACTAGCTTTGTATTGGTCTTCATATCGTTATTTAATATTTATGTCCAAATTCCCTTGATCGGTTATTAACTCAAGATACTTGAACCCTGAAAAAACTTCTCGCACCTGCTTTTCGCCTTTTAACTTGTGGGTGACCACGGATTGATTTCGTCTTTTCTGATAATTTATCCTGACTTTTTCATCCTGTTTAATCTTAATAAACTGGTCAAAATCACGCAATTGCTCCCGTCTTTCCCGAAATTGCACATAAAAGGTATTCTGAAGCGGCGTTACCGGCTTGCCATGATTGTAAGTGATTGATTTTACGCTTAACCAATTATTGACTTTCCTATCTATCAAGCTGTAGGTTATCACGGTTTGATTACCCGCATGGTCAGAAGCGGTGCAAGATCCGGAATTACACACAATAGGGGGGCTAGGATCGAGATTATCCACGCCGGCAAAAACATACTGATCAGCAAACTGGTCGTATGAAATAGCAATCTCCGGCGGGACTAAATCGCCTGCCCGCTCACCGGGTATTTGTGAGTCCGCCGGAAGCGCTTGCTGATCGACCATGATAGCATTGTCGATGCTCGTCTCGGAGATTGGAAAAGTTATGGGCGTACCGGCGACGACAGACACATCATCATAGACAAAAGTATTGCCGACCGCGCCATTATTATTCTCACTAATCAGTAAATCAAAAGTCCCCGCGGTTTCCCCGGTAGCTTGGATATCATACTCTTGACCTTCATCGGTTGGCAAAAAAATGAACTTCTCACCGTCGATAATTTCATAATCTACGCCGGGAATGCTATTTTCCAAGCCCCAGACCGCGGGCCCGCTATGCTTGCCTTGCGAATAGACATGCACCTCTACTGGACTTCGCCAGGTGAGAGTCTTGCCCTTGAAATCGCAGATATTAGAAGCGTGGCTGATATTGCTAGGTAAAGCAATGTTTTGATCGTTTAAAATATCTAAAATCAACTCTTTTACTCCGGCCATACTGGGCAGTTTGGAATGACTGCCGTTTTTGACGTAATATTTGCGGCTTGTGGCAACATTTAGATAATCCAAACTTGGCAAAGGCACCGTACCATCGCCGGATGAATACCCGATCCGCCCGATGTTGCCAAAAAGGCTTAACTGGTAAGCGCTTTGCGTGGACGTTTTGCAACCAGCAATGTTGTATACGTCTAGACCGGAAAAATCCATATCCTGAAGATTTTTAGAAAACAGGGTTTCAGCTTTGGCATACATGATTGAGTTTAGATTTCTCTCATTCAAAAGAAACTCCTTAGTTTGGCCGTAGTCCAAAGGCGGCGGGGTTGATAAAAATTCATATTTTGTGATGTAGCCCGTGAACTGATCGAAATATTTCTGAGTTGGCAAGAGTTCGTAGACCGCTGGATAATTTTCTGCCAAATCCTTCATCACGCCATTGTTGAGAATATGGATATCGAAATTATCGCCTTCCAAAAGCGCTTTGCCGGCTTTCGGAGCACCCAAGTGTGGAGTGCCAACAAAGATAAGCTTATTCACGCTGTCTTTGCCGTAAGTTTGGAGGTAATCTTTGACCAACAAGCCGCCCATGCTGTGCGCGACAACGTCCACGGAATCAAAACCGGTCAAAATTTTTATTTGCTCAATTTTGCTGTTTAATGAATCCAGGCTGTTGTCCAAGTCTAGACGCCAATCGTAGGGGAAAACGAAATAGGTCTCTTCTGCGGCGTACCCGTTGGCCTCTAACGTATCCAGTAATCCCTGAAAAATATTCTGCTCAAATATTGTAATTCCACCTACAGACAATGACGTCTTTCTATTTATATCCCCCAAACTAACCGCGCCCTGGCTGT
>JAMDAJ010000029.1 GCA_023485925.1 Patescibacteria group bacterium | reverse complement strand
CAGCGCAAGTCCCTACGCGCGGTGCGCTAGTCGGCTTGGTTTTGGGAGTTTTGGGATTTATTTCCGCCGTAATTTTGTAAGGTTGGCCTGAACCCGATCAAGAAAAAACCGCCGAGTGGCGGCTTTTTGTCATAAGAGATTTCTCAATCTTACAATCCCAACACCTTAACGGCCTGCTTTAGAAAACTCACCACCACGGCCGGGGGCAGCAGACTGTAAGAATCTACACCTTCGTCGTCTTTGACCACCCACGGCGCTTCTTTTGTCACCACTTTGCCAGTGGCTTTATCCAGTTCGTAACTATAAGCCGGGGTCAGTTCGTAATCGTCGACGGAATCTTTTGCCAATGCCACCGGGATGGCATTTCGCAAATACACCTTGGGGACGCCGGTCAACTGCAGCAATTTGTCGAAAATTTGCTGGTCGATCTCAAGCCGCTTGCGAATTGGTTCGATGCCCAATTCATCCCCTTCTTTGGGCAGCATGCGCGCGCTTCCGCACGACGGGTTATCGCACATCAAGTAGAATTCTTTTTTGGCTTCATCCCAGCCCACATCTTTGGTCGCCAGCAGTTTGAGATTGCGGGGAACACGGCAGATGGGACAGACCACGCGGTATTTGATGCGCTCGTCGATGATGGAGTTGGGCACGCTGATGAACACGAAAAAATCCGGATCGTCGCGATAGCCGATGAGTTCTTTTAGATACAAAGAATAGCCGATCTGGTCATGGGCCCGCGGAAAACCGTCGATGAAGATGGCTTTTTTTTGCCGGCGGCTGATCTCGTATTTCACCAGGGCCACGATGAGTTCGGAAGAAACCAGCCCGCTTTGGCTGCGGCCGAGGATAAGATCGACCGTTTCCTCCACGCTGTGGAAACCGCGGTAATTATTTTTGATGAAAGTCAGAAGCTTTTCGTGTTCGCCGCTTTTCTGCTCAAAACTCTTATGGACGTCGCGGACGATATCGCCTACGGCGACGTGACCGATGTGTCCCTCACCCACCACTTCGGCAAACATCTTGGAGTAAGTGCCCTTGCCCGTATTTTTCTTGCCTAGGAGATAGCCGATAAAAGTCTGCGTGCCTAAGTATTTTTTCAGCTTTTCGATCTCCGGGCCGGCCTTGGCCGCAAAATACTCTTTCCGCTCGACCGGATCGGATAAATTGAACTTGCGCTCAACGCCCGCAATCTTGGTTTTATGAATGGGAAATTCCATAATCATCTCCACTTCTCCCCTCAAGCTAAGGGGGGCGTAGCTTTACTTTTTTCCCCCTCCCCAAGACATGGGGAGGGTGCCCGCCCTTTGGCGGGCGGGAGAGGTTCACCCTCATCCGCTCCGCAGGAGCGGAGCACCTTCTCCCGTTAAGGGAGAAGGAAATATAGTAAGGCTTTTGAGGGGTTATGAAACGTTGCCTAATAACGAAGCTTCATAAATCCCCTAACCCCTGCCTGTCCGGCAGGCAGGCCTCTTACCTCAAGAGGGAATATTACTTATTCTTAATCTCGACCGATTTGATGACCACATCTTTTATCGGCTTGTAATCTTCCGGACTGGTTATCACCTTGCCAATAGCGTCAACCACGTCTTGCCCGGAAACCACGTGCCCGAAAATTGTGTAAAGGTGATCAAGCGGCGCGTCGCGCAACATGATGAAAAACTGCGAAGTGTTGGTGTTGGACCCGCGGTTCGCCATGGCCAAAACGCCTTTCTTATAACCGGCTTTATAACTTTCGGTAGCCGGATTCAGCTCGTCCGCAAACGCGCCGCCCCAGAGTGAGTCGCCACCTCGGCCGGTTCCGGTCGGGTCACCGGCTTGAATTACGAAATCCGGGACCACGCGGTGGAAAATGATGCCATTATAATAGCCCTTCCCGGCCAGGCCCAAAAAATTCTCCACTGCCTTGGGCGCATCTTCCGGATAAAACTCCAGTGTAATGTCGCCCATGCTGGTATGCAAAATCGCCTGCTTGTTTTGGATGTCGGGCATAGTTTTTTTCGGATCAGAAGAAGCGGTGGAAGTCGGAGAAGTGGTGCTGCCCGGCGCTTGACTTTCTTTAGGCATAAGGACCAGGCCCAAAACCACGGCAGCAATGATGAGTGCAACAATTATCAGCCACTGCTTTTTCATATTTAAAAATTAATGATGAGTCCTTAGCATCATAACAAAAATTCACTCTGGAAACAACCCTCACTTTTTTCCCAAGCTTACGCCGTCGCTTTGATACTCCAGCGCCCCTTCCTCGTCAGTGCGGTCAATGGTGACGCCGTGGGCGGCCAGGCGCTCTAAAACCTCATCCGCCGGGTGGCCATAACGATTTTTAACCCCGACAGAAATTGCCACAAATCCTGGCGCGACCGCGGACAGAAATTCGTTAGAGGTAGAAGTCTTAGAACCATGATGACCGACTTTCAAAAGATCGGCGCCGAGCGGCCGCCCCGAAACGATCATCGCCGCTTCCTCGGCAACCGGCGCGTCGCCGGAAAGCATGACCGCCGTTCTACCGTAGCGAAGTCTTGTCACGATGGAAGTTTCATTGCTTTCGACGGGAACGAAATTTCCTGGCGGGCCTAAAATCTCGAGCAACGTGGAATTATCCAGCCAGATTTTCATGCCTGGTCCGGGCCGGATGATGTGAGCGCCGGAAGCGGCGAGCTTTTCCGAAAAGGCCTGAAAGGTGGCGGTGTCGGCGGGAATATCGGAAGTCAAAACATACTTGACGCGATAACGCGCAAGCACCTCCACCAGCCCGCCGATATGATCGGCGTCAGCGTGAGTTGCGACGACTAAATCGAGTGAACGGTCAAAGAACGGCATCTGCCCGGAAAGTTCGCGCAACACTCCGCCGCCGGCCGGACCGCCATCAATTAAGACCTGGGAACCGGAAATGGTCGTGGCCAGAATCGCATCGCCTTGGCCGACATCCAGCACATTGACACGCAAAAAATTCTGCGGCCGCAGGCTGAACACGGCGATCCACACCAACACGGCCAAAAGCGCAAGGACTAGCAGGCCGAATTTATAAATTTTTTTCACTGCGGATCCGGTTTCCAGCACGACTAATTGATTTTAGGATGCAAAAATTTCCATATTCGCTCTTCCCGCCGTCGAGCCCAGAACCAAAAAACTAGAGCCCCCAATAGCAGATAATACACACCGATCCAGACCGCCGGAATTTTGGCAGTGGCCACCGCGGCGTAAGGAATCGCCGTCGACCAGTCAATAATCTTTAAGATGTAAGTCAAAACCAGCCAGGTTATCCAGGTGGACAGGTAGGCCGCCGGCAGCCACACGATGGCCAAAAGACCGCTTATAAAACCCAGCAGCATCGCAAATGGAATAACCGGCAAAATCAGCAGATTGGCAAGCGGCGAAACCAGCGACAGCTGGTCAAAATAATAGACCAAAAGCGGCAGCACAAAAACCTGCGCGGAAAGCGTCGAAGCAAGCGATGTGCGCAATTCAAAAAATTCGGGCACGAAAGCCAAGGGCCTTTCCAAAACCGGCGAAAGGAGTATCAGCCCGGCGGTCGCCAAAAAAGAAAGCTGAAAACCCACATCAAACACCAAAATCGAAGGGTTGGCGGCCACCATAACTACCGCCGCTAACAAAAGCAGGTTCAAACTCTGAGTGCCTCGGCCCAGATTCAAAGCCAAAACCGTAAGCAGGCCCATTACAGCCGCGCGCACTACCGAGGCCTGAGCGCCGGTTAACACCACAAAAGCCGCCACGACTAAAAGACACAAGGCAAAGGCCGGACGCGGCCCGAAATGCCGACGCAAAAAATCGCCCAAAATTTTCGTAATAACGGAAATATTGAAACCCGAAACGGCAATGATATGGCTGACACCCGCGGTCTTAAACTTCTCAAGCCACTCCTCGCCCATCGCCCGTTTTGCGCCTACCAGCAGGCCGGCAAGCAGGGAATTCTGCGGCTCCGGCAGGATGAGCGAGAGCCGCTCGATGAAGTAGGCTTTGAGTTTGAATAGCCAGGCAACGACCGGCGAAACCTTGCCTTCCCCGACTTTATCGACCTGGGCATAGCGCTCGGTGGAAAATATCCGACTCTTGGCTAAATAATTTTTGTAGGAAAAATCCTCGGTCTCAAACGGCGTTTCCAGCTTGCCGGTGATCTCCAATTCGTCGCCGTACGCGTACTCCGGGTACGGCGCGACCGTCAGTAACACGCGGCCGGATGTCGGAGAGTCCGGCTCTCCGATCACCGTTTCCGCCGAAACCGTAAGATTGGTCTTGTCGCCGCGCTCGTCCGGCTCCTCCACCACCACGCCCCGCCAGGTTAGTTTTTCCCCGTCATTGTAGCTTGCGATAGAGTTGACCGGCAACCCGCTTGCGCCTTGCGCCCGGAATATCCCCAGCCCCAGGAAAATCAAAAATACCCCAACCGCAAGCGCCCGAGACCTGCCCCAGAACACGGTGGCTAACGCGATCCCTAAGCTCGGCAGGATAAAAATAAAAATCCGCGAAAGTTGCGGATCCAAAACGCTGAAAACCGCGACGCCGACCAAAAATCCCAAAAATCCGTAAAGCAACGCCTCTGATTTGTGCAACTTGCGAAACACTGGACTATTTTTCCAATAACTTGAGAACCTCACCCACCAATTTCTCCGCCTTGACCGCCGTCTGCTTGCGGGTCGAGAGACGCGCTTTTTTTGCCGATTTGCTTTTGACTTCCTCGCCCCCGACGATGAGGGCGAAATTGGCTTTTTTCTTTTCGGCATATTTGAACTGCTTGTCTAAATCGGCTGGCTCAAAATACATCTCGGTTGAAATTCCGCCGGAACGCAATTCTCCGGCCATGGTCTGGTACACCGGCAATAATTCTTTTTCCAAATTGAAAACGATCACGCTACCCGAAATGACGGAAAACCCCAAACCGAGCTCTTCTAAGGCAGCAAGCAGCCGATCAACACCGATAGACATTCCGACTGCCGGAACAACTTCTTTTCCGCCGGCGATGCTGCCGATGAGATTGTCATAGCGCCCGCCGCCGGCGATGCTGCCAAAACCGGGGAGCTTATCAAGCGTCATTTCGCAAATCATGCCGGTGTAATAATCCAAACCGCGAGCGAGTTTTAAATCCACCAAAACATTCTTCACTCCAAAACCGGCAAGCGCTCCCAAAACCTGCCCAAGTTCGTTTATGCCTTCGGCCAGACGAGAATTCTCCAAAAGCAAATCGGCAAAAAAAGCGCGCAGCGCTTTGTCTCCCGAAATCTTTGCGCCTAACAATTTGAAAAGTTTTTCTATCTGCGGCTTTGCCAGGCCCAAAGTCAAAAGTTCCGCCCGCACGATCCGCTCCCCCGCTTTCTCGAGTTTGTCCAAAAGGCGCATCGCATCGGCTTTCTTTTCCGACGGGACCGCCAGACTCCCCATAACGCCGTCTAAGATTTTGCGGGAGTTGAGCCGAATGGTAAAATCCTTGATACCCAGATCACCGAAAGCGGCGGCGATCGCCGCGATGCACTCGGCGTCAGCAAGCGCCGCACTAGAACCCGCCACGTCCACGTCGCACTGGTAAAACTCGCGGTACCGCCCCTTCTGCGGCGATTCCGCCCGCCACACCGGCCCGATACAGTAGCGCTTGAACGGCCGGGGCAGGTCGTTTTTGTTATTGAGATAGAATCGCGCCAGCGGCACGGTGAGATCGTAGCGCAGGGCGACGTCGCGCCCGCCATTATCTTTAAATTTATAGATGAGCTTTTCCTCCGCGCCGTATTTGCCGGTCAGAGTCTCGGCGTATTCCACCGCCGGTGTCTCCATCGGGGCAAAACCGAACCGCTCAAACGCCGCCCGGATAGTTGCGAACATCAAAAACCGCGCCGACATTTTATCCGGCGGAAAATCGCGGAAACCTTTCAATAATTGCGGAGTATTATTAGCCATATACCCACATTGTAGCACAAAAAAGCCCGGAGTCGGGCTTATTTTATGTCCATAATCTTTTTTGAGGCATTGCTCCCGGAAACAATAACGCAAGAGGTCTTCGGCTTATGGAACTCTCTGGCCAGCAGCTCGATGACCCGTTCGTTAGCCCTTCCCTTCTCCGGCACGGCGCGGGTCCAAACCTTATAGCTGCCGTCGGGTTGCAGTTCGACTTTTTCCTGCCGCGACCGTGTGATGACCTTGACCGAGATGAACATTAGCGGACGAGTTTAATGGCTAACATTTTATTACGCTGCCAGGCCCATACGCTTTCTAACACCCCGACGAAGGTCGCAGTGTAAATTACGTCGCCTGCTAACGTGCCGCGCAAGAAAGGCAGGCCGTTTGCATAGGCCGTAATTATGCCGGACCAGTCGTGGGAATAATTTGGATATAAGAAAGCAAAATTTGTCACTAGGAAGAACACGCCCGCAGACACTACCGGCGCGAGCAATATGCGCGTCGAGGTTTTATGAGCTTTCGCCCAGCGGCCCATCACCGCTCCAAAAAGGTGGACGGTATAAACGGCCAGCATCAGCGGCCAGGAAAAAAATCCGATGATGGCGTCAGAAACGAAGCGAATGGCAAGCGGCAAAACGAGGGCTTGCGTTAGCGGTAAATATATCGCCGCGACGATAGCGACCGCGGTAATGGGCGCGAAATTCCAAGCATGCGGGACCAGACGCGTGGTGGCCGCGGTAGCGATTATCAGCGAATAAATCAGTACTTGCTTTTTCATCACTGTCCGTATGAATTAATCGTTTCCAATTTCCATTCGATCTTGTCACCATTTTTTAGCTCGTAGCTTCCGGCCCCGACATTCGACGACTTTCCGTTAATGTAAAACGCCCAATAGTGCTGATTATCAGGCTTTATACCGTCGATTACTTCCACGAACTCGCCAACTCCGGCGAAAGTCTTGGTGCTGACCTGGTGATTACTCTTCAGCAATTCCAAAGCGCTCTGCCCGACCGGAAGATCATACGGCTGCTCCGCCAAATCAGAGCCTTCTACCACCTCGGTAACCTTAACGGTTGAGACCTGTTGATTTGCGGTCGCGTCCGGAATGACCGCGGGTTTTGAATTGCAAGCCACGGCCAAAAATGATAAGGCCAAGGCCAGCAGGACAATTTTGAATTTTGAAATGAAATTTTGCATAGAAATTTTTCCGCCAGAGGCGGATCCGCCTTGGGCGGAGAGATTTAAAATTTTAGTCATCAATAGTCTACCCCCCGTTGAGCGATTAACCCTTTATAGTAAGGATGCTTCACCATTTTCATTTCCGTGACTAGATCGGCCGAGGAGATCAATTTATTATATTTCTTGTGACCGGTCATGACAAGCACCTCGAAACTATCGCGCAGCCGGAATAAAGCCCTGACTTGATCCACGGTTAAAAGCTTCAATTCAATGGCCGAGACGATTTCGTCGGCGATGACAGTTTGATATTTATTTTTCTGAATCTCGGCCTGGATCCATTCTAAGCCCCGCTCAGCCGCCGATACGTGTGAGCGGTGCAGTTTGTTGTCGCCTAAAATGCCGACAAAACCTTTACCAAAAATTTTGACCTTCACGCGGGATAACTGCTTCAAAGCCGCGATCTCCGAAGACTGCGGCCACTCGCCGGGCGCCTTGGCTTTAGCCGACTTTACGAACTGGACGAAAAGAACTTTTTTGCCAGCGCCGGCGGCCCGGGCGGCCAAGCCCACCGCCGCCGTGGTTTTACCCTTGCCGTTGCCGATGTAAATAATAACCAGCCCTTGATGCTTCATAACTCTGCTGTGAAACGCTGAGGAACAAAACTGGATGTCATTCCGAGCGTCAGCCAAGCAATCCAGACGGGATTGCCGCGGGCTTCGCCCTCGCAATGACAGAAAATAGAGATATCAACAAGAAAATTCCTTGCGGAAATTCCTTGTGCGCTTACAATTCAGGTTAGAGAAAGGTCGGGGTAGAAAAGTGATCCAAAATTAGATCACTTTCCCAAAAAACCCCGGCTTTTTAAATACTATTCTTAAATGGCGGATTTTAAAGGGACCATACGGCCCCTTTTTGTTCAATTTTTTCTACCGTAATCAGTTAACTTCGCTCTTTGATTTCAAAGAGTACTCTACCCGCACTTACTAAATCCACAAGATAGGCATTTTAGACAACCTTCAGCCGTCATCATCATGTCACCGCATTCGGGGCAAGCCGGCGCAGTGCCAAGGTTAGCAATGGAATCGCGCCTAACATGGTGAGTATCCGCTCCCGGACCGGGCACGATCTGCACTTTCACCTCATCGTTGACCAAATTCTGGATGGTCTCGGCTCGGGTCGCTTCGATCTGTTTGTTATCAAGCGGTAATTCCGCGATGCCGGCTTTTTCTTTGATGTGCTGCTCCAAGGTCTGGGCAATGGCGTCGGCAATGGAAAGCATCGGCCGGCCGTTATTCCACATCGGGTCGGGTCCACGGATGCCTTTGAGCTGATTGACCACCTCTTCGGCCTTCACGCCGGAACGAAGCGATAAAGAGATGAGCCGGCAAATGGCTTCGGTCTGCGAGTGAAAGAACCCGCCGGCCTTGCCAAGCTGGGAAAACACTTCAAAGGGACCATCACCAGGCAGATCATTGACCGTGATGTAAAGATTGCCGTAAGCCGTCTTCACCTGATAGGTACGGCCGTTCAAAGTGCCGGGCCGGTCGCGTGGCGTGATGATGCCAAAGCCGGAGGCATCAGTGGTGGCGGAATCCTGTGCAGGGCTCTGAGGCAAGACTTTTGGGAATTCCGGCATCTTTACTTCCACGACTTCCGGCTGAGGGATTTCTTCTTTGGAAAGTTCTTCCTCGCCCTTCACCTGCGCGGTCAGCGGCACCTCGGATTTATCCTTGACGTTCTTGTTGAGATTTAAAATCTGCACTTGGCGACTGCCGTCGCGGTAAACCGTGCAACCCTTGCACCCTGACTTCCAAGCCAAAATGTATCCTTGCCGCACGTCCTCTTCCGTGGCTTCGTAGGGAAAATTGACGGTCTTGGAAATGGCGTTATCAACATGTTTTTGAAAAGCAGCCTGCATACGGATGTGACTTTCCGCCGAAATGTCCATCGAAACGACGAAGGTGGCCTTGATATCCTCGGGCAGGCCTTCGATGTCTTTCAAACTCCCTTCGGCGATGATTTTGTCCATGAGACTCTCCGAAAATAATCCACGATCTTTGAGCGCCTTTTCGAAATACTGGTTGGTGTAGTAATATTTCCAGCCATCCTTGTCCTGCTTGGTATAAGACAGGGCAAAATTCGGCTCAACACCGGAGGAAGTGTTCAAGAACATAGAGATGGAGCCGGTGGGGGCGACCGTGGTGAGCATAGTGTTGCGCATCCGAAGGCCGGATTTGGCGTAGACGCTTTTCTCCCAGGATGGAAATACCCCCCGGGTCTCGGCAAATTCCTGCGAGACGCGGTGTGCTTCCTCGGAAATCACGCTCATTACTGATTCGGCCAGTTCGTAGCCGGCGTCAGAGTCATAACGGACGCCTAACTGATAAAGCATATCGGCAAAACCCATGATGCCCAAACCAATGCGGCGGTTAGCACGGGCCTGATCCTGCACTTCCTTCACCGGGTAATCGTAAATGTCGATGACATTATCAGAAAGATGAGTGGCCACTCGCGTCACGTAGCGCAGTCGCTCGTAATCCACCCGCCCGTCTTTGACCATGCGCGCCAGATTGACGGAAGACAGATTGCAGACATCGTACCAGGGCAAGAATTGCTCGCCGCAGGGATTGCAGGCATCGATCTTCTGCACCGCCACCATCGGGTTGTCGCGGTTCACCGTGTCCAAAAATACCACACCCGGTTCGCCGTTGCGCCAGGCGCCGTGGACGATCTCGTTGAAAAGCTCCAGCGCCGTCATTTGGATCTCCTCTATATTCAAAATGACGCCGGAGCGATCACGGGTAATGCGCCGGAGCGGCATGCGCGTGCCCTCAAATTCCGGCTCCCACGGCTCGTTGGGGCGGCTCGTAACCTGCTCCATGAATCGGTCGGTGACGCCTACGGAAATATTAAAATTGCGAACGCTGCCTTCCACCGCCTTACAGTGGATGAAATCCAGGATATCCGGGTGCTCCACGTCGAGGATGGCCATATTGGCCCCGTGTCGACCCTGCTGTTTGATGACGCCGAACGCCTCGTTATAAACGTGCAGAAACGACACCGGCCCGCTGGCCATGCCCTGCGACTTGAAAACGTAAGAGCCGGCCGGCCGCAGATGCGAAAAAGCAAAGCCCAAGCCGCTGCCCGCTTTCTGTAATAGCGCCGCGTCCTTTAAAGTCTTAAAAATGCTCTCCATGCTGTCATGGATGGGCAAAACGATGCAGTTGGCCACCACCGGCGTCGGGGCGCCCGCGTTGGTGATGGTTCGGCCGGCCGGCGTGTATTCTTGCCGGCTCATTACCTCAAAAAACTTTCGCTCGGTCTCCTCGACTTGCTCCGCCGTGGCGCCATAATTGTAATCCACTTCCGCCAGAGCGTGAGCGATGCGGTGCAGCATCTCGGCCGGGGTTTCCTGTACCCCGTCCGGCCGCAATTGCAAATACCGCTTGCGCATCATCTTCAGCGCGTTAGCGGTAAAGGACGCGTTCACCTGCTCGGCCATAGCGCCGTCGATCAGTTTGTGGGCGTAAATTTGTTCCGGAGTGGATTTTTTCATGACTTTGTTTTTAACCCCTCCCTCTTAACGATGGAAGAAGGCGGGTGTGCTTATAATTTTTTTAATTCCCGTTTGAATTCCGCTACGTCCTTGAACTGACGGTAGACCGAGGCAAAACGGATATACCCCACTTGGTCCACCTTCTTCAGTTCCTTCATCACGATCTCCCCGATGGCCGTAGAAGTGATCTCGTCGTTTGTGGCAGCGTTCCCGACGGCCTGCTCGATAGCGGCGATGAGTTTTTTGAAAACGTCCCCGGTGATAGGCCGCTTTTCCAAAGCCAGCTTAAGGCCTATGACCAGCTTGTCTTTGGTATAAGGCTCGCGCTGGCCGTTCCTTTTGACGACCACCAGGTCTAAAATCTCCATTTGTTCCAAGGTGGAGAACCGGAATTTACACTTCCCGCATTCCCGACGGCGCCTGATGGCATAGCCCTCAGTGACCACCCGGGAATCAAGGACCTTGGTATCGGAATACAGACACTTTGGACATTGCATATTTTAGCAGAAGTTCCCGCCGGAGGCGGGTCCGCCTTCGGCGAAAAAAATTGACGATGGAATGTCACCGGTAGAGGGCACAAAATAAGGTCAGATGCCCTTTTTGAGCGTCAAACAAATAAGCGGCTAGGCAGATAAGCCACAACTAAACCGCTTTTCCCTCCCGCCATTCATCCTACCACGACTCCGGTTATCCTGGAAAGTGATTTTGGTTTTATTTTTATTTCAGGAGTTAAAGAACGGCTCCTGCGAGCTCAAACACTAGATATTGTGTTCCCACCTATTAGGTTAATACTACATCTAGAGACTGTCAAGTTTAACAATTTTCGCCAATTTTAGGGATTTTAGGCCGATCCCCCTCAAGATTATCCACAATGAAAACGACCCCGCTGAATACGGAGCCGCCTTTTGGGATTTTTGGTTGTCAAGCAGTCATACTTTCGGTCAAAACCTCAGAGCTGCGCGGAACGATGGCTCGTAGCGCGAGATCCCTCGGCCAGTGCCTCGAGATGACCTTCGCTCTCGCTCGGTCACTTCATCTTTTTCCGGATAAAAGCGGGAATGTCCAGCTCGTCCTGCTCCTCTTTAGGCGCCTGGTCTTCCAGGGCCTTGGTCGAAAACATCGGCCGGCGGATCTTTGGCTGCGGTTCCGGTTCGGGCTCTTCCTCATCAAGGAAACTCGGCGTCGAATTGACCACGGAATCCACCGCGCGCTTCCGGCCGCCCTCTTCAAAACCGGTGGCGACGACGATTATCTTTATCTCATCATCCAGATTCTCATCAATGACCGCGCCAAAAATTATTTTCGCGTCCGGATCCACGGCTTTAGTGATGAACCGGGCCGCTTCATCCACCTCGTGCATGGTCAGGGTCTTTCCGCCGGTAATATTGAACAGCAGGCCCTTGGCGCCGTCGATGGACATCTCAAGTAGCGGCGAACCGATGGCGGCGCGAGCCGCGTCCACGGCGCGGTTCTCCCCGCTGCCGCGGCCAATGCCCATTAAAGCCGAACCGGCATTCTGCATTATCGCCCGCACGTCGGCAAAATCAACATTGATCAGTCCGGGAACGGTCACTAGCTCCGCAATACCCGAAACCGCCTGCCGGAGTACATCGTCCACCGTGCGAAACGCCTGCAGGAGCGGCGTCTTTTTATCGATGATCTGCAAAACCCGATCGTTAGGAATGGTGATGATGGTGTCAACCTGCTGCTTTAGCTCCTCGAACCCACGCTCGGCGATCTCCCGGCGCTTGGCGCCCTCGAACGAAAAAGGTTTGGTCACCACGCCCACCGTGAGGATGCCGAGTTTCTTGGCAACCTCGGAAACCACCGGCGCCGCGCCGGTGCCGGTGCCACCGCCTAAACCGCAGGTGATAAACACCATGTCGGAATGCTTTAAAACCTCTTCGATCTCGTCGCGGTTCTCTTCGGCGGAAGCGTGCCCGATCTCCGGGTTCATGCCGGCGCCCAACCCTCCCGTGGTCTTGCGCCCGATGTGTACCTTGCGATCGGCTCGGGAATGGGTCAGTGCCTGGGCATCAGTATTGATAGCGATGAATTCGACCTTATCGATCCCCACATCCATCATCCGGTGGATGGCGTTATGACCGGAACCGCCTACACCAATGACCCGAATGCGGGCAAAAGTCTCAATTTTTGGAGTAATACGCATGCCAGGTAGTAGAACTTCGATATAATTTTGATTGTCTCAAAATTATATCATGTCTATAAATAGTTAATTTAGCCGGTGGTGAACGAGAGGTCGTCTTGTGTGAGATACAAGAAGACAATTATCGAAGTTTCACTACCTGGCATAATGGAACAATTAACAGTCGGCAATTAACATCTGAAACTCTAGTGATCAAATGTCAACTGTCAAAGGTCAAATGCTTCCCTTTACGGCATTATTGATTTGAACCAACCGCGGACCTTGTCCACAACCTGAGACGGCACCATGGAAGAAAATGACAGAATGC
>JAMDAJ010000026.1 GCA_023485925.1 Patescibacteria group bacterium | reverse complement strand
GGAGCAGAACCAATTCCACGGTCTGCTCCTTTTCATTTTGACGAAAATTGGTTTTTTTGAGATAATACAGGAAATTCCTAACTCTTAATCCACATGGAAGAAACAAGGACAAATTTCGCTTCCGGCATGAATTTTTACGCGCTGGCCGGAAAAGCGGCGGGTTGGGTATCGGCCGCCGCGTTCGTGATGGCTTTCGTAAACAAGATTGCCGGCAAAGAGTGGCTGTTTTCGCCTTCCGACCTGTTGCAGGCCGCTTTGTACCTGGTGCTGTTCGCCATCTTCGCTTCGATGGCCTCCATCGGGCAACGCTAAAAAATAAGTTCGAGACGTTTTAAAAACGCATGCAAAAGAGCACGATCGTACTCATCGTAATCGCGGTACTCATTGTTTTTTTGGGCGCCGCTTTGTTATTTATTTTCGGGTCCACCCCGCCAAGCGGGGGAGACACCGTGTCGGTTGAGCAGTTGCTTTCCGGCATTCACCACACCAAAGGGTCTTCGGGGGCTCCGGTCGTTATTGTGGAGTTCGGGGATTTCCAGTGCCCGTCCTGCGGCGCGGCTTATCCAGTGGTCAGCCGGATCCTGAACGATTTCGGTGATAAGATCTACTTCGTGTACCGGCATTTTCCGCTTGCCCAGCACGAGTTCGCGCGCTCTGCGGCGAGCGCCTCCGAGGCCGCCGCTGTGCAGGGCAAGTTTTGGGAGATGTACGACCAGCTCTATCAACATCAGGACAAACTGGACGAGACGAGCATCCGCGGTTAC
Source organism: Patescibacteria group bacterium (assembly GCA_023485925.1). Taxonomy (GTDB): domain Bacteria; phylum Patescibacteriota; class Doudnabacteria; order UBA920; family 2-01-FULL-50-11; genus JAMDAJ01. Next base: position 12,385 of record JAMDAJ010000026.1, on the reverse strand, counting down.
GCCACGAGCTTAGGTTTGGATATGGCGAAATTTGAAAGCGACTGGAAATCTCAGGCAGCGGCGGATATCGTGACCGCCGACGCGGCAGCAGGGGCGGGATTTAAGGTTTCGGCCACGCCGACTTTCTTCATCAACGGTCAGCGGTTCGTCGGCGCGCTCTCTTACGATCAGTTCCGCGCCGAAATCACGAAGTTGCTTTCGGCTCAGTCCAAATGATCTTAAAACGTATTTCAACATTAATAAAAATACATGAAAAGGGAATATAGCAGGAGCGCCAAGGGATTTTTGCTCTTAGTCGCTTTTGTCGTGGCTGTCGCGCCCATGCTGGCGCAAGGCGCGGAGAAAGAACGTGTGGTGAATTTGCCGGCCGGCGAGTCCGTTTCCGGCGATTACTATAATGGCGGTTCGATGGTCGATATTGCCGGCCCCGTTTCCGGCGATGTTATGACCACGGGCGGCACGGTGGATATCTCCAGCCAAGTAGGCGGTGACATTTTGGTCGCCGGCGGGTTTTTGAATCTTTCCGCGACGGTCGGCGGGAACGTCCGCATGGCCGGCGGTAGCTTGGATATTTCGGGCAAGATCGCAAAAAATTTGACAGCTGTGGGCGGCAATTTAAAACTCGCCTCCGATTCGGTAGTCGGCGGTAATACTTATCTGGCCGGCGGCACTATCCTGGCCGGCGGCACGAACTCCGGGAATTTGGTCATCGCTGGCGGGAACGTGGAGCTCTCCGGAAAAACTGTCGGCTCCATTATAGTGTATTCCGGCACGCTTACGGTTTCGAAGGGTGCGGAAATCGATGGCACTTTGACTTACTATTCCGAAAATAAGGCTGACATCGCCGAGGGTGCGGTTATTAGAGGCGGAGTGACGCAAAAGCCGCCGCTTGAAGTTGCGGCTAAACCCGTCGCGGCCGCCAAGACCCCTGTCGGTCTCGCCGGGGCGCTGTGGAAAATTTTGGCTTGCCTGGTCCTCGCACTCGTCGCCTGGAGGCTCTGGCCGGCGCGGCTGCAACGGTTCGTAGCCGAGATGAATTCGCATTTTTGGGAAAAGCTGCTGTGGGGGTTGATGCTTATGATCGCCATCCCCATTGGCGCGGTTATCATCATGGCTACTGTGGTGGGTTTGCCGTTGGGTCTCATCATTCTCGGACTGTATCTTGTCAGTTTGTGCCTGGCCGGTGCGCTGTCTTTTCTGCTTTTTGGCAAGTGGCTTTCTGGGCTGCTGCGCGTGGAGGATAAGCCGGAAAGTTTTCCCTGGTACGCTTTCCTGCTTGGCGCGTTGGTGCTTTCCGTTATTGCCTACGTCCCGGTCTTAGGATCGCTCACCGGTTTCGTCGTCTGGTTGTGGGCGCTTGGTACGCTCTACCGGAGCTTGTGGTAAAGCCGGTACCTTTTGCATCAAAAAGCCCAGCCTCTCGCGAGAGGCTGGGTTGTTTAGTTCGAGTTACTTCAGATGTTTTTCCACCGCTTTTTTAAAGACATCTTTCGGCGCGGCACCGACGATTTCGTCGACGAGCTGTCCGTTCTTGAAAATTTTTAGATTCGGGATGGAAAACACCTGGTAACGGCCGGGGGTTTGGGGGTTTTCGTCCACGTTCATTTTGGCGAACTGGAATTTTCCGGCGTATTCGGCGGCTAGTTCCTCGATCAAGGGCGCGATCATGCGACAGGGTCCGCACCAGGGCGCCCAGAAATCCACCATGATGGGGAGCGGGGATTTTAGAACCTCGGTTTCGAAAGTTTTGTCGCTGACTTCGATGGGTTTCGTCATTTTATTGGTTTTAATGATGGTCTGCGGATTAATTTTAAAGCGTCGCCGGCCGCCTGTCAAGATATTTTCGGGTAAATTTGCCAAAAACCTTCCGAAAAATTACAATTAGGGCATGCGAGAAGAAAAAATGCAGACAAAAGAGAAAGCAAAAAAACTCATTTCCAAGACCACGGACGAACGGCCAGCAAATGGCGCGCGCGCGAATTCGGCGGCCGTTTTTTTGTGGCCGCGCCGCGGACCGGTTTTCTGGACTTTTTTGGCGGTGTTCACCCTGGCGCTCTCGCTTTTCCCTTATCAGCAGGTGGTGGAGGTGCAGATCAAACAGGAGCAGGTTTTGGGGCAGACCGTGCAAAAGCTGCCGGTGGTTGCGGATTTCCGGCCGACTTTAAAAACCGACGCCGGGACGTTTATCAGCCAGGCGGAGATCGCTTACGCCACGGATTTGAAAACCGGAACAGTGCTCTACAAAAAAAATTCCGACAAACCCTGGCCGACTGCGTCTTTAGCCAAGCTGATTACGGCGCTGGTTGTGGTGAATACCGTTTCGCTCGATTCTGTTGTCGAGGTTAATGAGCGCGCGCCGAAAGTGCCGCAGCCGGTGATGGGACTGGCGGGCGGTGAACGGATCACGACCTATGACCTGCTGCGGGGAATGCTTATCATGTCGGCGAATGATGCGGCCAACGCTCTGGCTCTGGGCGTTTCCAGTTCCACGCCGCGTTTTGTGGAGTTGATGAATTCCCTGGCCGAAAAACTGGAACTGAAACAGACGCATTTCCGAAACCCGGCCGGCTTTGACGATCCGGCGGAGTATTCCACGGCCGAAGATTTAGACCGGCTCGCTCGGGAATTTTTAAGCGAACCCAAGCTCGCTGAGATCGTTCAGGTGCAGAGTGTTTCCGTCGCTTCGGTCGATGCAACCGTACATCATTGGCTCAAAACCTCGAACAAGCTCTTAAGTAGCCCGGGGATATTGGGCGTAAAGACAGGGTACACCGACGAAGCCCGTGGCAACCTGATTATTTTGGCGGAGAACAAACTGGGACATCAGGTCTTAACGGTAGTGCTGGGGAGTTTGAACCGCGAATCGGACAGTCAAGCGCTCGTTGACTGGATCTTTGCTTCCTATAACTTTCCGGATTGAAAATCCTTCCGGAACTTGTCATAATTCAAGCATATGCCAACGACTGACGGGGAACTTATCCGCATTTTTTCTTTGACGACCGGTTCGTTCGTTTTGGCGATGGTCTTGACGCCGCTTCTTACGCATTTTTTGTACAAATACAAACTCTCCCAAAAGCTTCGCAGCGAGGCCTGGGACGGCACCGACGTGCCGGTATATTTGTCTTTACATAAAAAAAAGGAAGGCACGCCGCTTATGGGCGGTCTGTTGATCTGGATAACCGCCGCGGTTTTGACGGTGTTGTTCAATCTCACGCGCTCGCAGACCTACCTCCCGGTTTTTGTGCTGGTGACAACCGGTTTTTTGGGACTCATCGACGATATTCTGAAAGTCAAAGGCACTGGAAAGATCCGTGGCTTGTCCACTCAGCTCAAATTCCTGTTCCAGTTCATAATCGCGGGATTGGGGGCTTGGTGGTTTTTTTACAAGCTTGATTTTTCGGTCGTGGCGATTCCGGCGGCGCAGCTTTTGCATCTGCCGGTCAGCGTGGACATTGGCTGGTGGTACGTGCCGCTGTTCGTTTTGGCGGTCGTATTCATCACCAACGCGGTTAACATCACCGACGGCCTGGACGGTTTGGCCGGGGGCGTGGCGGCCATTTGTTTTGGCGCGTATCTCGTTATCGCCTGGATCCAGGGGCAATACGGTTTGGCCGCGTTTTGCGGCACGTTAAGCGGCGCGTTGCTTGCCTTCTTGTGGTTCAATATCTATCCGGCGCGATTTTGGATGGGGGACACGGGGTCTTTTGCCTTGGGGGCGACTTTGGCGGTGGTGGCGTTTTTGACCAATACCATTTTCGCGCTGCCGATAATCGCGTTCGTTTTCGTGGTCGAGGCGTGTTCGTCTTTGCTGCAGCGTTTTTCCAAAAAATATTTCAAAAGAAAAATTTTCATCTCGGCGCCGATGCATCACCATTTCGAAGCCATCGGCTGGCCGGAAACCAAGGTCACGATGCGGTTTTGGGTGGTGTCGCTGGTCTGCGCGTCCGTGGGTGTCGTTTTAGTCATCTACCGCTGACGGACGTCATTTTGTATGTTGGATACCATTTTCAAAAACGGAGCGGTCTATGACGGGACCGGCGGTGAGCCGGCGAATTTGGACGTGGGCGTTTCCGGCGGCGAGATCGTCGCGCTCGGCAATCTGAAAGAGAAGATGGCCAGGCGAGTGATCGATGTTTCCGGTCAAGCCGTTTGTCCGGGTTTTATCGACATTCAAAATCACTCGGATTCCTATTGGACCATTTTTGACTATCCGCACCAACAAAGCCTGCTGGCACAGGGGATAACTTCCGTAAATTTCGGGAATTGCGGGGCGTCGCTTGCTCCACTGCCGTCGCTGGAGGCGCTGAAGTCCGTTCAAAAATGGCATTCGCTTGAAGGCGCAAATCTCAACTGGCAATATTTCGATCAATACTTGTACGCGCTTTCCAAGCAGCCGTTGGGCGTGAACGTCGGGAGTTTGGTGGGGCACGCGACGCTTCGGCGCGGGCTGGTTGGCGATGCGGTGCGCAAGATCACGGCGCAAGAGTCGAAAGTTTTGGAACGGCTGCTGGAGGGGGCCTTGCGTTCGGGGGGCGCGGGGCTGTCTTTGGGACTGATTTACGCTCACGAGTATAACGCCGGCGAAGAGGAACTGCTCCGCCTCTCGCGAACGGTGAAAAAATTCGACCGACTGCTGTCCGTGCACTTGCGCAGCGAAGGCACCCATGTTTTAGAAGCGTTGGATGAGGCGCTGCATCTGGCCGAGAGCGCGGGTGCACGATTGAAGATCTCACATTTGAAGATCCGCGGGGAAAATAATTGGCCCCTTTTTGACCAGCTGCTATCTCGCATCGAGCGGGCGTTTTCCCGCGGCCTCAAGATATATTTCGACATTTATCCCTATGACACTTCGTGGAATGTGCTCTACACTTACTTGCCAAAATGGGGTTTTGAGGGCGGCAGAAAAGCGCTCCTTGGACGACTGGCGCAGCCGTATCTGCGCCGGAAGATCCTGGACAGTTTAAGCTCCCAGGCGGAAGTGTTAAAAAATATCGTTATCGCCACCGCCGGCGCTTCGCCTCATTTGGTCGGTAGAACTTTTTCCGACATCGCGGCCGCACACGGGGTTAGCGTGCCGGAGGCCGTACTGCAAGTTCTGTCGTCGGCGGAATCGGAAGTCGTTGTATTTGATAAAAACGTGGACGAACGTCAGATGCGTGAACTTCTAAAACATCCTTTAAGCGTTGTGGCCACTGACGGTGCGGGTTTTGACCAGCATCTTAAATCAACTTTTAAAAATTTGGTTCACCCGCGCTGTTTCGGAGCCGCCGTGCGTTTTTTGGAAATGGCGACGAAAGAAAATCTTCTTCCTCTTTCTCAAGCGGTGCACAAACTCACCGGCCGGCCGGCGGAAGCTTTGAATTTACCGCGACGGGGCATTATCAAAAAGCGGGCGCATGCCGATATCGTGGTGTTCGATCCTGACAAGCTTTCCGACCGCGCGACCCTGGAAAATCCCTTTCTGGCGCCTGCTGGCATCTCTTCGGTGATGGTGAATGGCAAACTTGCGATCGAAGCGGGGAGATTCACGGGCAAATACGCCGGGGAGGTACTTCGATATTAGACGGGGTTTATGCGGGATATGAATTTTTTGCAAGGAAAAAAAATCGCCGTGGTGGGTTTCGGCAGGGAAGGCAAGTCGCTTGCCTCCTTTTTTCTCAAACACGGTTTTGCTTTTTCCGTGCTTGATAAGCACGAAGTCGCGGATATTTCCGGAGCCGAGAGTGTCGCTTTCGGCGAAAATTATCTTTCCCGACTTTCCGAATTCGACGTGGTATTCAAAAGCCCCGGAGTAAAGTTGTCTGCGGAATTTCCGTTTGCGGAAAAGCAGGGAACGGTCATCACCTCGGCCACCGAGCTGTTCTTCCGGCTTTGTACCTGTCCCATTCTCGGCGTCACCGGCACCAAGGGCAAGGGCACCGTGAGCGGTTTGACGGCGGAAATTTTGAAAGCGTCAGGGCGGGAAGTATTTTTAGGCGGAAACATCGGCGTGCCGCCGCTGGATTTTTTGGAGAAACTGGGGCAGGAGAGCCTGGTGGTTTTGGAACTTTCTAGTTTTCAGCTGCAAAATCTAAAAATTAGCCCGCGTTATGCCTGCGTCCTCAATTTTTACATCGATCACCTGGATCAGCATCAAGATATGCAGGAATACTGGGACGCAAAATCATCGATCGTCAAGTTCCAAAATCCGGGCGACGTAGCGATTTTGAACGCGGATGACGAACGGGTCAAAAATCTTTCGGAGAGAACCTCCGCCAAAAAATACTGGTTCTCTCTGACAAAAATCGCGGAACCGGGCGCCTACCTTTTGGAAGACACGCTGTATCTGAATATCGACGGTCAGGTACAGGAGTTATGTCTCAAAAATGACCTTAAAGTGCGGGGTGAACACAATGTTTCTGACGTTCTGGCCGCGGCCGTTCTGGCCGCGGCGGCAGGGGCGCCTCTGAATTCTATCCGTAAAACCCTAAAAGTTTTTACGGGTCTGCCACATCACCGTTTGGAGTATGCCGGCGAAATCAACAAAGTATCTTTTTATAATGACTCTCTGGCCACCATTCCGGAAGCGGCCATCGCTGCCATCCGAGCTTTTGCGGAAAATAAGGTGTTAATTTTGGGTGGTTCGGATAAAGGCGCAGATTACGCGGGGTTGGCGCAGGCGGTTGCGGCTTCGAATGTCCGGGCGGCGGTTTTGATCGGCCAGACGGGCGAAAAAATTCAAGCGGAGTTAAAAAAGGTCGGATTTTCCGGACGCATTGAGATTGGAAAAAGTAACATGCCGGATATCGTCGCCGCGGCTTTGAAGTTAAGCGTTCCCGGCGATGTGGTGCTGTTATCGCCGGCGGCCGCGAGTTTTGATATGTTCACAAGTTATGTTGACCGGGGCGAGCAGTTCAAACAGGCGGTCAGCGATTTGAAACAACATGTTCAGGCGGGCAAAATCTAAAATACCGGCTTTCGACAAAAAGTTGGCGGGCTTGACCGTGGCGCTTTGCGTTATTGGTTTGGTCGTGATTTCTTCCGCCTCCGTGGTGTTGTCCTTTCAGCGCTACGGCCGGACCGGCTATTATTTGGAACGGCAGATCGTTTTTGTCATCGTTGGTCTGCTTTTGATGTTCGTGGTTTCTCGCATCGATTATCACTGGTTCCGGCGCTACAGTCGCATTTTGTACATTTTATCCGCGGTTTTTTTGGTGGCGGTGCTGATACCGCACATCGGTTTTCAAGTCGGCAATTCCCGCCGCTGGCTGAATTTTGGATTTTCCCTGATCCAACCCTCCGAGTTCGCCAAACTTGCCCTGATATTGTATTTGGGCGCGTGGTTCGAGATGAACCGGGAGCGATTGAACAATTTTTTCGCCGGTCTGCTGCCGCCGCTTTTGGCGACCGGATTTTTGGCAGGGCTTATCATTTTCGAACCGGACTTCGGTTCAATGTCCGCGGTATTGTTGATTGCGCTTTCGGTTTTTTACGCCGGCGGCGCGCGGATCGCTCATCTTTTATATTTGCTTATCCTTGGCAGCGGCGTGGGGTGGCTTGCGGTGCAGGCCGCGCCTTACCGCATGCAGCGCATCCTCACTTTTTTAAATCCTTCAAATGACCCGTTAGGCGCGGGTTACCAGATAAATCAGGCGATGCTGGCCATAGGCACGGGGGGATTTTGGGGGCTAGGACTGGGACAGTCGCGGCAGAAATTCAATTTTTTGCCGGAGCCGATAGGGGATTCGGTCTTTGCCATCATGTCCGAGGAACTGGGGTTCTGGCGGGTGGCTATATTGCTGCTGCTGTTCGCCCTCTTTGCGATTTTTGGTTTGGCAATTGCCCGGCGGGCCCCCGATGAATTCGGCCGAAATGTCGCGGTGGGCATCACTATGTGGGTGGTGCTGCAGGCGGCGGTGAACATCGGTGCAATGGTCGGGATTTTGCCGTTGACCGGTATCACTTTGCCGTTCATCAGTTATGGCGGCTCGTCCATGCTGGCGATCTCGATCGGTGTCGGCATCATGCTGAACATTTCCCGCCAGCGGGTTTAAGCTATAACCTAGGCGGCCGCGGGGTCTCGGCAATCCTGCCGCCGCAGGCGGCTCGAACAAAAATTTTTACATTAATTAATTTCTATTTTATGATTTTTTCGACTATGTCTTCAAAACAAAAAAAGCGCTTTAGCCGTTGGTCTATCGGTTTGGGCGCGCTGGCGCTTATTATCGGCTTTTTTCCCGGATGGCTGCCTTGGCAGCTGGGGATAGTGATTTTTGTTTTTTGTCTGGTGGCGGCGGGCATCGTCCACATTATCATCCCCGAACCGGATCCTCTTGAGAATCAGCCGAACGGGGAAAGTCATGTGGATAAGGTTTTGACGACCGGGGTGGAGACGGGAAACGAAAAAACCGGTAAACTGGTTTAGGAAATTTCGTTGAGCGCGAGTTCTCGACCTCGCTCGAACAATATTACTTTCGCAATTCAAACTGAATGAGAGCGCTTAGCTGAACTGGCTGCCGGTTAGTCCGGAGCGGCCTTTTAAAAACGCGCTTGCCCCCATCGCGCGGCGATTTTCGGGTTGCAGTTTATCAATGGCTAAGGCCGTGTAATTGCCGCAGCCTACGATTAATTGATCGCCTTGGACGCGCATTGTCCCCGGCGGCAGCGTGGCGGCGGTTTCGACCGCTTTGACCTCAAGGAGTTTGATGCGCTCGCCGGAAAGCGTGCTCCACGCGCCCGGCCAGGGCGTGTAGGCCCGGACCTGGCGGGCGATCTCGTCCGCGGTCTTTTTCCAGAATATCCGCCCGTCTTCTCGCGAAAGCAGTTTGGTGTAGGTGGCCTTGCGGTCGTCTTGGGAGGTTGTACGGAGCGTCCCGGTTATCCAGGGGCGGACGCATTCGCTTGTCAGGTCTGCCGCCGCGGCGCTCAGGCGATCGTGAAGGGACTGGTAATTTTCGTCCGGCTCGATCGCGACCGGTTTCTGGGCTAAGATCGGGCCGTGGTCCATTTGCGCGTCCAATATGATTATCGAAACCCCCGTGGTTTTTTCGCCGTTTAAGAGCGCGAATTGGATGGGCGTGGGGCCGCGGTATCTGGGGAGTAATGAAGGGTGAACGTTCAAGAATTCTTTACGGCAAGTCGAAAGCACGTTCTCCGGGATGAGCTGGCCGTAGGCGGCAACAACGGCGAAATCGGAGTTGAGGCCTTTGAGCTGATTATATACCTCCGCTGATTTCAGGTTTTCCCAAGCAAAAACCGGAAGCCCGAGTTTTTTTGCGCAAACTTTGACGGGCGTGGGGGTGAGTTTCAAGGTGCGGCCTTTGGGCCGGTCGGGCTGGGTGACGACCGCAAGGATCTGCCAATGGTCGGAATGCAAGCGCGAAAGTATCGGCACCCCAAATAACGAACTGCCGAAAAATATCAGGCGATAATTTTTTAAACCCGGGGACGTCATTTTTTTTATACTTTTCGCCTCGCGCGGTTAGCTTTTTTCCAGGCCTCATCCACCTTGTGCACGGTGTTTTGGTCCCATTTGTCTTTGATGAGGGTCTGGTTAAGATGGTCGATTTCGTGCTGGAACACCCGCGCGGCCAGGCCGTCGAGGTCCATCACGATTTTTTTGTTGTCTTCGTTATAAAATTCGACCTTGATCTCCGCTGGCCGACTGATGAGTCCGAACAAGTTGGGGATAGAAAGACAGCCCTCTTCCACGTTTTCGGTCTGTGACGAGGTTTTGAGGATACGGGGATTGATGATTGAAAACGGCGGCAGGTCGTAGGGTTCGAGATTGATGATGGCCAAGTTCAAATTCCGGCCGATCTGCGGGGCGGCCAGGCCGATGCCCTTGAATTTTTTGCAGGCGAATTTCATCTGGTCAATGAGCTGACGGATTTTTGCATCGGCCGGCAGTACAACGTCCTGATTTTTTTTGCGGAGTAGGGGATCGGGGTCAAAAGTGAGTTTAAGTCGGGGCATAAAAATTTTTAGCAGGACTTAGGAAGGACATTTTAACTTTAGAGGAGCGAGTCCGGATCGACATCGATATCCCAAATCGCCGGGAGATTCGCAAGCGCATTCTCGAGTTCGGGAGAAAGCGGCATGCCGGTATCCGAAGAACTCGTTTTAATTATAACATAAACGCGGTAGATGCCCCGCAGCCGCGGGACGAAAGCCGGGGCGGGTCCGATTATTTCGAGGCCGGTTTTTAAAGTTTTGAGCGTACCGACAAGCTGCTCGGCCGATCGCAAAGCGTGCTCGAGGCGCCGGTGCTTTACGGTGCATTTTATCAGATGAGAAAACGGCGGATAAAGGAAAGTTTTTCGGTCCGCTATCTCTTTTTGGTAAAAGGCGGCATAGTCGTGTTTTAAAGCGGCTTGGATGGCGAAATTCTCCGGCAAATAAGTCTGGAAGAACACCATGCCCAATTCGTTTCTGCGTCCGGCGCGGCCAGCGACTTGGGTGATGAGCTGAAACGTCCGTTCGTTCGATTTATAATCGGGGAAGCTCAAAGCCGTATCCGCGTTCGCCACGCCGATTAATGCCACCGTGTCAAAGTCCCAGCCCTTGGCTAACAGTTGAGTGCCGACCAGGATATCGAAATCACGGCTTTCGAAACGCTGGTAAAAGGATACCAGGTCGCGTTTGTTCTTGACGCTGTCGCGGTCGAAGCGCAGGATGCGTTTGTCCGGGAAAAGCGTTTTTATTTCCTGTTCGATCTTTTCGGTGCCAGTCCCGAAAAATTTCAGCCGCTGACTTTTGCACGCCGGACAATTGGCCGGCAGCGGGAAAGTCCGGTCGCAGTGGTGGCAAACTAGTTGCTTGCGGATTTGATGGTAGACCAGAGGCGAATCACAGCGATCACAGAGTACGGGCTTGCCGCAATCCCGGCAGGCAAGCGATGTGGCCGTGCCGCGGCGGTTGATGAAGAGGATGATCTGTTTTTTTTGCTGCAAAGTTTTGTCGATGGCGAGTTTCAAGGGTTCGGACAGCACGTCAAAGCGTCCAGCGCGGGCTTCGGACTGCATGTCGATGAGTTTTACCTGGGGTAGCGCCTGGCCGACGCGGTCGGGGAGGGAGAGCAGAGAAATTTTACCGGTCACAGCACGGTGATAAGTTTCCAAGGACGGCGTCGCATCGCCCATGACCAGAAGGCAGCCCCAAATCCGGGACAGCATTTCACAAGCGGTACGGGCGTCAAATTTGGGATTTTGGTCGCTTTGTTTGTAGGAAGGGTCGTGTTCTTCGTCGATGACGATGAATCCGAGTTTTTGGAATGGCGCGAACACCGCGGACCGCGGGCCGATCAAGATGTTGATTGCGCCGGAGCGGACGCCTTTCCAGATGGCGGACTTTTGCCCGTAAGAAATTTTTGAATGGACCACGGCCACTTTGAGCTTGGGGAAGCGCTCGGCAAAGCGGCGCAAGGTCTGGGGGGTGAGCGAAATTTCAGGGACCAGAACAAGCGCTTGCCGGCCGGATTTGACGAGCTGTTCGATCACCCGGAGATAAACCTCGGTCTTGCCCGAGCCAGTGACGCCGTGCAAAAGGAAAATTCCGGCTTCATCGCTGGAAGAAAGCAAAGTTTTCACCGCATGGGTCTGTCCGGCATTCAGGATCAGATCTTTGGAATGAGAGTTTTGCCCTAAAACGGACTCGGGCCGCAGTCGAGCGCGCGGTGCGACTTTAGAAAGCATCGCCTTTACCATAAGGGTCAGAGGCACCAGATAATGGCGGCTAAGTTTTTCGGCCAGCTCAAAAAGTTCCGGCGTGAAAAGCGGCTCGGGGTCCAGGATTTTTACGATGAGCTTAACGTCGTGTAGGGTTTCCTCGATATCGACACCCGAAACGACGGCCGGAATATTTTTTTTGCCAAACGGAACCTCCACCAAACTGCCGACCGCCGGCCGGGAAAGTTCGGCGGGGAGACGATAGGTAAAACGCGGCGCGGCGGAACGCGACAGCGATGTGGCCGGAATGACGTTTATAAAGTTAGTTTTCATACTTAAATTTTAGCAGAAAAAATGCTATACTACTAACGTATGGTAAAAAGGATTTTTATCTCCATTGACCTTCCAAAAACCGTCGTGGAAGGTCTTAAAAAATATCACTCGACGGACACGAGGGTGAATTGGACCAAGCCCGAAAATTTACACGTGACCCTTAATTTTTTGGGCGCGCAGGAGGAGGAGAATTTGAAGGAAATTTTCGATCTCACAGAAGCGGTCGCAAAGCAATTTCAGCCGCAAGAGCTTACGCTGGACGAAGCGCGGACGCATCGCAAGATGATCTGGGCTACGCTTGCGGTATCGTCGGCGCTTGCTAGGATGCAGTCTGCCCTTCAGGAAAAATTTTTGGCATCGGGCCTGCTTTTAAGGCAAAATTTGCACCCGGTTTATACTCCACATAT
>JAMDAJ010000021.1:992-13607 GCA_023485925.1 Patescibacteria group bacterium | reverse complement strand
TTCGGAAAATCAGCCGAAGCTGGTCATCCTGAATTATCCCACTTATCAAAAAATAACCATGGGCAAAATCCAGCCACTTAATCAAAAAAAGGCCGAACCGAGATCTATTCTGGTCACCGGCGGCGCGGGGAATATTGGTTCGCATACGGGGAAATTACTCACCGAGCGGGGTTATCAGGTGACCACACTTGATAATTTATCTAGCGGGAATAAGGAGTTTTCAAGCGGCCATTTCGTGGAAGGCGATCTGGCTGACCAGCAGCTTTTGGACGATTTGTTCGCGAGCAAACATTTTGACGCCGTGGTGCATTTCGCCGCTTCCATCGAAGTGGAGGAGTCGGTGAAGGACCCGGGGCTATATTACCGCAATAACGTGGTCAACGGCCTAAATCTGCTTTCGGCGATGGTCAAGCACCGGGTGCCGCATCTGGTTTTTTCCTCCACCTGCGTGGTCTATGACGAAGGGGCAAAAAGCCCCATTGCCGAAACCGCTCCGCTCGCGCCGACTTCGCCTTACGGCGAGACCAAACTGGTCTTTGAAAATATGCTTAAATGGTTTGGCGACGCGTTCGGAATGAGCAGTATCAGCTTGCGCTACTTTAATGCCGCCGGCGCGAGTTTTGACGCGACTTTAGGATTTACCGGCGCCAATCCCACGCATTTGATACCAAGCGCTCTGAACGTGGCTTTGGGTAAAAAGGACGGAATGACCGTGTTCGGCAACGATTACAAAACGCAGGACGGCACCGCAGTGCGGGATTTTATCCACGTGATGGATTTGGCGGAAGCGCACATCTTAGCTTTGGAGCATTTGTTTTCGGGAAAATCCCGGGAAGCCAACGAAGTTTTTAATTTAGGCACGGGCAGGGGATATTCGGTACTCGAGATAATCAATGCCGTGTGCGAGCGCACCGGCCATATGGTGAATTTTGAAATCGGACCCAGGCGTCCCGGCGACCGCGAAGCGGTGGTGGCGGACGCGAGGAAGGCAAAATCAGTGCTCGGTTTTGAAGCGAAGTATTCCGACCTTAAAACCATCATCGATACTGCCTGGACGTGGCATAAGAAGTATTTCGGAGTCAAGTAGTTAAGAGCAAAAGCCGGTTTTATTTAAGAACCCTTGTCTTAGGCAAAGGTTTTTTAGTTGATTGAAAAACTTTAGTTTGTTATACTGGCGGGCTATAAGATTAGGAGGCGACATGTTCCAGAATTTCGAATCGAGCAACGTGCTGCGCTGTATGGAGTGTGGTTTTGAAACGGGGTTATTGAAGGAACGGAAGTTTCGCTGCCCCGATTGTTCCGGATTGTACGACGTTGTCCATCCGCAACCGGCGGGGCAGAATTGGAACGCTTTGCGGAGAATATTCGACGCGCGGGCGCGGATCGCGGCTTTTCATTTCTCCGGAACGCCCGAGCAGCGTTCCGGAATCTGGCGTTTCAAAGAACTCGTTATGCCCGGCATCCCTGACGAGTCGATAGTCACTTTGGGCGAGGGTAATGTGCCGATAATTCCGGCTGGCCGGCACTTGAGGTCCTGGGTTGGCGGGAATATCGATTTGTGGCTGATGCTGCAGGGGGTGAACCCAACCGGCGCCTTTAAGGATCACGGCGGTACGGTGATGATTTCGGTGGCCAAACTCGCTCGCGTGCCGCTGGTCGCCTGTTCTTCGACCGGCGACACTTCGGCCATGCTTTCCGCTTACGCCGCGGCCGCCGGCATTCCCTGCGTCGTCATTCTCCCGGCCGGTCTGGTAACGCCCGTGCAGCTGGCCCAGCCGCTGGTGCATGGCGCGAAGGTTATCACGCTGCCCGGCAACTTCGACGCCTGCATGCGCGTGATGCAGACGCTGGTCGCCGATTATGGGGTGTATCCGGCTAACAGCCTCAATCCGGCACGAATCGAGGGCCATCAGGCAACGGTCTTTTTGATCGCTCAGTACTTCGGTTGGAGACTGCCAGACTGGATCGTGGCGCCGGTGGGCAATGGAAGCAATGTTTCGTCCATCGGCAAGGGGTTGCGCTGTCTTGAGGAGCAGCATTTCCCCGCTGGTTCCCGCATTCTAGGTTGCCAATCCGCCGCCGCCGATCCCTTGGCCCGCTCCTGGTCGGCGGTTAATATGAAAGGCGATGTTGTGGAAGAGGAGTGGGAGAAAGACTATCACCCAATTAAGCCGGGAATTACCGCCGCAACCGCTGCCCGTATCGGCGCACCGGTCTCTTGGCGGAAGGTCATCAGGGAAGTTGTGGCCTCGCGGGGGGCCATGGAAACGGCCAGTGAGGCAGACCTGAACGAGGCAGTCGCAGTTTGCGGCAACGACGGACACTTTGTTTGTCCGCAGACCGGCACGGCTTTAGCTGGTTTGCGCAATGCAGTGAGAGTCGGGGTTGTGAAAAATGGGCGGGTAGTGGTGGTTTCAACCGCTACCGGCCTGAAATTCACCGAGTCGGCCGTAAGCGGGCTGTTATCCCAGATCCAGCAATCGCCTGATTGCAATACCGGAACGGTAGCTCGATTGCTCGCACTTTGATTCAAACAGCTTTCTGCTGTTTTTTTGTCGAAATCTTCCAAACCTGTTATAATAAATCAAATTTTAAAAACTTCTATGACACCAAAACCCAAGCTTTCCGTAATTATTCCGGCTTATAACGAAGAGCGGCGCATTGCCGCGACTTTGGAGTCTGTTGACGCCTATTTATCCAAGCAAAAATATTCCTACGAGGTAGTAATAATCGACAACGGCAGTAACGATTCCACTTACGAGCTCGTCAAAAAAATAGCGGAAGGCGTCAAGCACATCAAGGTGGACGAAACCCATCAAAAAGGCAAGGGGGGTGCGGTCGCCCACGGCATCGTAAAACACGCCGATGGGGAATACATAATGTTCATGGATGCAGATAACGCCACACCTATATCCGAGATCGAAAAGTTCTGGCCGCAATTGGAACAAGGGTTTGGCGTGGTCATCGGCTCGCGGTATCTCGCCGGCGCTAACGTTACCCAAAAGCAGCCGCTGTATCGCATCGTCCTTTCCCGGATGTCGAATCTGCTCATTCAAATTTTGGCCGTGCCGGGGATAAAGGACACGCAGCTCGGGTTCAAGGTTTTTACTCGCGCGGCGGCCAAGGATATCTTCCATCGCATTACCGTTTTTGGCTGGGGCTTTGACATGGAAGTTTTGACCATTGCCCGCGCTCACGGTTTTAAAATCAAGGAAGTGCCGGTGCTGTGGCGGGAGCAAGGTGGGTCGCACGTGCCGCTCTCGGCCTATGTCCGCTCGCTTATTGATTTGTTCAAGATCAAATGGAATCTTATCACCGGCAAATATCGATAAGGGATATTTCAAATTTTAAAATTTCCGAATGGTGAAGAAGCGGGGGAGTCGTTATCGGTGGGCACTATTCTGGCTGGCTCCAGGTTTTTTTGTTGCGGGACTTTTGGCGCCGGGGCATTTTATTCAAGGACAGACCGCCACTGTCAGTTACATCGGGCAGATTAAACCCGGAGCAAGTCTTGCTGAGGTTTTGTTAGACATCCAGCCGGTTTCCGTGTCGCGGGTGTATCACTTTAGCGCCGATCCGGAGTTGGAGAGGGTCTACCGGCTGGAGCTACCAGCAGATCCTTTAAAGCTCGCCGCTTTGCGGGCGTCTCCCGCGTTTGTTTATCTGGAGCCGGAAACGGCGGTGCGGGCCGCGGAAATCGCGACCAACGACCCAGAGTTCACCACTGACAGTTCTGACGCCGAACGGCAATGGTGGCTTGAAAAGACCGGGGTCGTGACAGCGTGGGAAAGCACCACCGGTTCGAAAGCCGTGACGGTCGCTGTGGTGGACACGGGCATCGACGGCAAGCACGAGGACCTTTCCGACGGCCGGGTGGGCAGCGGTTTCGCCAGCTACTGCCAGGTGAATGACAGCGCTTCAAGTCAGTGTTTGGTGCATATCAGCGCGACTTTTGGCGCTTCCGAGAATACCGACGATAACGGGCACGGGACCATCGTTTCCGGCATCATCGGGGCCGTGGCCAATAACGGCAAGGGCGTAGCCGGCATCAATTGGAATGTGCGGTTGCTGCCGGTAAAAGTTTTAGGCGCGGACGGGACGGGTGTATCTTCGGATGTCGCCGCCGGTATCGTCTGGGCCACTGACGCCGGCGCGGATATCATCAATTTGTCTTTGGGCGGCACGAGCATCGAAGGCAACGCCGTTTTGAATCAGGCCATCGCTTACGCTTATAATAAATCGGTTCTGGTGGTCGCCGCCGCCGGCAATGACGCCGCGCTTTCCGGCGCCGACCTGGATTTGAGCCCTGTGCATCCCGTTTGTTCCGACGGCAAGGAGAATATGGTTTTGGGCGTGGCGGCCGTTGACCAAAATGATAAGCGGGCACTGTTTTCGAACTTCGGACGGAACTGTATTGATATCGCCGCGCCCGGCGTGGCGTATTTTAATTCGCGTGCCGACCAAAAGGGCCTGGTAAGCACGTATTACGACCCGGCCCAGCCCACGAAAAATTCGCTGTACGTTTTCGCTTCGGGAACTTCCGTCGCCGCGCCAATCGTTTCCGGCATCGCCGCATTGGTGGCGGCTAAATCCCCGGACCTTGAAGGCTCGGCGCTTATGGGGCGGCTTATCGCATCCGCCGACAATGTCGATGCGGTCAATCAGACCGCTTGCTTAGGAGAATCGTGCACCGGGCGGCTGGGAGCGGGCCGCGTGAACGCGGAAAAAGCGCTTTCCACCGCCACTTTCATTTCCAATTCTTTGATAACAGATTCTTCCGGCCGGGTATATTTGATCGAGAATGGTCTGAAACGTTTGGTTTCCGCGGCGGTTTTCAAACAGCGGGGATTAAAGCTCGGCGATGCAAAAGTGGTCTCGCTTTCGGAGTCCGAGTTACTGCCCGCCGGCGAGCCGCTGCCGCCGCTTGACGGGACTTTGGTCAAAGCGGCCGGAGTGCCCACGGTATTTTTCGTGGAAAGCGGGATTTTGCGGCCCGTGAGTCTGCTCGCTTTCCGTTCGTTTAAATTTATTTTCAGCCAGGTGGTTGAGCTTGCGGCGGATGAAGTGTCCGGCTATCGACTGGGCCGGGATCTGCCGTCGAATGACGGAGCACTGATAAAGCTGGAGGGTGTCCCCGCGGTGTACATTTTGTCCGCGGGGGAGCGCCGGTTGCTTTCGGCTTTCACTTTCCGCAACCTCGGCCTGAATTTCGCCGAGGTGACGGAGGTTTCAGCCGCCGAATTTGAAAAATATCTGCTGGATGAGGCCACACCGTTGCAGCCGCCGCGGGAGGGTACCTTGCTCAAGGGCGACGCCGCGGCCAGGATTTACGTGGTGGAGGCAGGCAAATTGCGAACTTTGTCCGCCCGCGCTTTTTTGGACCGCGGGTATCAGTATTCTCAAGTGAACATTGTGCCCGAGTCCGAGGTGAGCGTTTATAAATTAGGTGACGATATCCCATGAATATTTCATCGAAAAACGCGTTTAGCTTTTTGCGCAAAAATTTTTTGCGGCGCGTGGTCGCCGTAAGCGCGATTTTGGCCCTGCCGTTTTTCGCCGGTGCTGCGAACACGAATTTCGACCCCGGGATGCTTATCACCGACCAGGCTTTTGGCAATTCTAAGGCGTTCACCGACGCTTCCGGCATCCAGAGATTTTTGGAAGTGCGGGGGAGCTTGCTAGCCAACACCAGCCCGGAATTTTTGCAAAAACTTAAAGAGCCGGCGGACATCAGCTTAAAGAATCGCCTGGAAGATCCCAATGCCAGTTTGGGCCGGCTGCGCACGGCCGCGGAGTTGATCTACGACACGGCGACTTTGAGCCAGATCAATCCCCAGGTGGTTTTGGTGACTTTGCAGAAAGAGCAGAGTTTGATCGACGGGACGTTTTCTGACCCAAGCGTCTTACAGCGGAGATTGGACCGCGCCATGGGTTTTGGCTGTCCCGATAATGGGGGCTGCGGGACGTTGTTTTTGGGTTTTTACTTCCAGCTTTTCGGGAACGTGGATAACGAGGGCAACCGGTATTTGGGCGCGGCGCGGAGTTTATCGAAGAGTTTTTATACGCCAGGCGGCCGTGGCCCGATGGTGGATGCCAGCGGTTCGACTTTTTCGAGCGCGCCGAAGGTAAGAACTTCGCAGGTGAACGACACCATCACCGTGGATAATACTCAAGGCCCGCCCGCAGGCGCGCCGGCGACCACGCAAGTGAAATTAAAGAACGCGGCCACGGCCGCGCTGTACCGCTACACGCCGCACGTCTATAACGGCAATTACAATTTTTGGCGGTTCTTCACCCAGTGGTTCAAGTTTGGTAACGGCGCTTTGATAAAAACTTCCGACAACGAGACGGTCTATTATGTGGACAACGGCGAGCGGCGGCCGGTTTCCGGCACGGTATTGGGTCAGCGCAAACTCGACGTCACCCAAGTATTCACGCTCTCTTCGGAAGAGATGGCAGAATACCCTTTGGCTAAACCTCTGCCGCCCACCGAGGGGTCGATAATTTCCGCGGCTTCCGGCGGTACCAAATACATCGTGGAAAACAGCCAGCTGCGGCAATTAAGCGATTTCACAGCTAAGCTGCGCAAGCTGGATTACGCAAATACCATTTATCTTCCGGATAACGAAGTCCAAAGTTACGAGGTTGGCGCTTATGCCGTGCCACCGGAGGGAATGTTGGTGCGAGCGAAAAGTTCGCCGGAAATCTCGATTGTCCAAAGCGGAGTTTTGCGGCCGATCAGCGGGTTCGTTTTCAAACAGCGCAAGTTCAAATTCGCCGACGTGCAGGTTGGGCAAGACAGCGAGATTTCCGTGATGCCCAAAGGCACGCCCTTGCCGCCGCTTGATGGAACGCTCGCCAAAGAAGCGGGGAGTCAGCTCATCTATTACGTGGCGCTGGGTCAGCGCTACCCCATCCCGTATTTTGTCTTCAAACTCCGTAAGTTCAAATTCACCGATGTCGTCACTTTGGGTAACGACGAGATAGAAAACCTCACACTGGCCCAGCACCTGGCGCCTGCGGACGGCACGCTGCTTAAAGCGAAGGGCGACGGCGCGGTGTATGTGGTGGAAGCGAGTGTGCTGCACTGGCTTTCCGGATTCATGTTCAAATATAGCGGCTACAAATTCGCGAACGTCGTGGAAGTGCAGGCGGCCGAACTGGCTCTGATCCCGACCAATTCCCCGGTCTTGCTGCCCGACGATTCCTTGATTAAAATAACGGGTGACGGGACGGTTTATTTGTTGGTCGAGGGCAGCAAGCAGCCGCTTTCTTATGCCGCATTTACCAACCGCAAATTCAAGTTTTCCGATGTCATCGAGGTGCCGGCCGAGGAGGCGGCTCGTTATCCCACTGGCAGCTCCATCGTTCAGTAATCTCCCTTCTGCATGTGCGAGCGCTTTCCCGCAAGGCTTCCAATCCTAATTTCAAGCCTGCTTTGTGCCGCAGGCTTTTTTGTGATGCTGTTCTTGGGAATCTATGGCAGCCTCCCATTTTTCGTCGGCCTGGCTTTATATGCTTTGGGCCTGGCGACGGCTTGGAAGGGATCGTTGCCGGCGCATTTGCGCCGACTCGCTGGGCTTCAGGCCGGTTTGCTGCTTCTGAATTTTACGTTCTATGCTAGCGTTCCATTGCTGCCGCTAGTCGATTTGTCCTTGGCTTTATATTTTGTCTTGTTGGCGGGTTCGAGCTTGCTCGTTTTTCGGCTTCGAGCCATAACGGGGGAGCAACTGTTTTTGCCCTTGCGGTTTTTGGCTCTGGCTTTTTTGATTTTGATCAGTTTATCCGGCATTTCAGCGTCGCATCGGAAGGAAGTTTTATATTTTGTGGGGATGGCCGCGGCCGGCCTTGCCTGCTGGTATTTGGTGTTAAACGCTTTGCGCGGCGATTTTCGCGGGGTCTTGTGGATTTTACGCACGGCGTTTTGGCTCGGCGCGCTTTCGAGTTTAGCCGCGGTCTGGCAGCTCTATTCGGAAAGTTTCAAAGTTTTTTATTTTCCGTATCTTGATGTCCGCGATCAGGCCATTATGCAGCTCTGGGAGCTGGTTTCCCGGGTGGTGGGGACGTGGCAGCACCCATCATACTTAGGTATGTATCTGGCTATGATGCTGCCCGTGGGCGTGTATTTGCTGTTTCAGGACTCCCGCGCTGGCCGTCTTGAAAAAATTCTGGTCTGGCTGGGGTTGGTCGCGATCGGCGCCGTCCTGCTTTTGACCAACACGCGTTCGTCCGCCCTGGCCGGCAGTTTGGGCGCGGGGCTGGTCTTTGTTTTTGCCGTTTTTGGCCAAGGGCTCAAATCAGAGGGTCAAAGGTTCGGCGCGCGCTTTGCGGTTTTGGGTTTAGCCGTGGCCGCCGGTATCCTGCTTTATCAATTCGTTTTTGTGAGCGAGATTTACAGCAAGCCCCAGGCCTCTCGCGTGGACGCTTCCGCCACCATCTGGGGCCGGTTTTTGCGCACGGACTCGATGAGCACCGAATCGCTGGTCCAGCGGTCCGAACTCTATAAACTCGCCTGGCAGGAATTCGTCTCGCATCCGCTTACCGGCATTGGCGCCAAGAATTTTTCTTACGCGGTGGAAGAAAAATTCGGACAGGGCACCGACGCTCATAATGTTTTTTTGCAGTTTTTGGCGGAGACCGGGATTTTGGGCACTTTGAGTTTTGTGGCGCTGTTTTTGGGTTTATTGTGGTCGATGTTTTGGCGCCTGCTTTATCCGGCTGACCCGGAACTGCGCTTACTGCGTTTAGTTTTGTTCGTGGAATTGTTGCTGGTGCTTTTTGACAGTCAGTTCAACAATCCGCTCTTTAGCTTGCGCTTGGTCGGCGTGTTTTGGATACTCATCGGCGCGTTTTACGCGCTGCCAAAACATGAAATCCAAAATTACAAATCCGAAATTCTAAACAAATCTCAATCGGATTCAAAATCATAAATTTTAAAAGTTTGAGATTTGTAATTTGGTTTTTTGTCGTTTGTTTAGATTTTAGAGTTTAGGATTTAGAATTTTGCAATCCATGCCAAAGCTCACCATTAATTTATTAGGATATAATCACCGCGACAAGATCGGCGCCGCCATTGATTCGGTTCTGGCCCAGAGTTTTTTGGATTACGAACTGTGGTATACGGATAACGCGTCCGCTGACGGTTCGGCGTCGTTCGTCCGCGAAAATTATCCGCAGGTCAAAATATTTGAGAACGAGAAAAATTTCGGTTACGCCGGTGGGCACAATTCGGCGTTCCGTGCTTGTCAGTCGGAACTCGTCATGGTTTTGAATCCGGACGTGGTTTTAGATAAGGATTTTCTAACAAATTTGCTGCCGGTATTTTCTCAGCCGCAAGTCGCTGCTGCGACGGGGAAATTGTTGAAGCCGCGAAACTCCGCACAGGCGCCGGTTCTGGACGGCACCGGCATCGTGGTCAGCATGACGAGGCGGGCCCGCGAGCGGGGACAGAATAAGGCGGACAATGGCCAGTATGACAACTCATTGTCAGTTTTTGGAGTATCCGGCACCGCGGCGGTTTACCGCCGGGCGGCATTGGAAAAAGTGAAATTGCCGAAATTCACTCTCGTTTCAAGGTCTGGAGGAACGCAGGGAGAATTTGAAAGTCGGCCTCCTCACCCGGCCTTCGGCCACCCTCTCCCTCAGGGGGAGAGGGAAAAAATGAATAAGGTTTCGGAGTATTTCGACGAAGATTTCTTTGCATACTGGGAAGATTTTGATCTGTCCTGGCGCCTGCGTTCTTCAGGATACGCTTGCCGGTTCGTGCCGCAGGCGATTTGCTATCACGAGCGCCTGGCCGGCAGTTCTCCGGGCGGGTACAAGCAAGTCGGCAGTTTCATCGCTCATCACCGGGAGCTGCCTTTGAAAGTCAAAGAGTGGAACTGGAAAAATCATCTGTTTTGTATTGTCAAAAATGATTTTGGCTGGCCATTTTGGCTGGGGCTGCCTTTTATCCTCTGCCGGGAGTTTGCCATGTTGGTATTCATCTTACTTTTCGAGCGGGAGACGTTAAAGATTTGGCCGCAGTTGTTGCGACAATTGCCGGCAATGTTGAAAAAGCGAAATTTAATCAAGCGTCGGCGGACGGTCAATAGCACCGTCGCGGCGAAATGGTTTTTGGGAAAATATGATTAATAATCTCATTTTAGAAACGCCACAGGGTTTTTCCGATTTCGAATTGTTGGATTCCGGCGCAAGCGAGCGCCTGGAGCGCTGGGGCGGCGTGATCATCCGCCGGCCCGACCCGCAGGCCATCTGGCCGCGGCGGTGCGGCTCCGAGGTTTGGGGGAAGGCCAGCGCGGTGTTTGATCCGGCCGGGAAAGGCGAGCGCGGCGCGTGGAAATTTTTAAAATCGCTGCCGCAACCCTGGACGGTGGAATTTTCGGGCGCGAAATTTTTGCTGAAACCCAGCCCTTTCAAACACACCGGGTTATTCGCCGAGCAGGCGGCGAACTGGGCGTGGATGGTGGAAAAGTTAAAATCGACCCGTTCGACAGGCTCAGGGCAAAATTCGAGACCGAAGATCCTCAACTTATTCGCTTACACCGGCGGCGCGACAGTAATTTTGGCCAAAGCCGGATGTTTGGTCACTCACGTTGACGCGAGTAAGCCCGCCATCACTTGGGCTAACGAGAACCACAAATTCAACTCCTTACCGCAAGATTCGGTGCGCTGGATGTTGGATGACGCGGTGAAGTTCGTAAAACGGGAAGTGCGGCGCGGCGCGAAATACGACGGCATTCTCATGGACCCACCGGCTTTCGGCCACGGGCCAACGGGGAAAGTCTGGAAATTCAACGAGCATCTGCCTGATCTGCTTTCCGATTGCGTTAGTTTGCTTTCGTCCAACGCGCGATTTTTGCTCGTTAACGGTTACGCCACCAATTCTTCGGCGCTGGCTTTAGGCAATCTTTTGGAAGCTGCGGTCGTGCGGCGGTCGGGGCCGGTTGAGGCGGGGGAGCTATGTCTAAAAGATTCGTCCGGCCGGCTGGTGTCGACGGGCATCTTTGCCCGGTGGCGCACGTCGTGAAATTTGTAAAAATTTAACGAAACTATCATACTATCTAGTATCGTAGTTTTGTTTCAAAACATGGCTAAATTCGCAAAAACTTCAAAACTTTCTGAGAATGAGCGCGAGCATTTGTTGATGATTTTTTTCGAGTCACTTGCCTCGGTCAGAAATCCGGCGGAAGCGGCCAAGGTCTTTTCGGATTTACTCTCACCGAGCGAGTTGGACATGCTCGCCAAACGCTTGGCGGTGGCCAGAGCTTTGCTTGAAGGTGATAATTACCAATCGATAGGAAAAAATTTAAAAGTCAGCACGAACACGATTGCCCGGGTGAGCGCTTGGATTCATGAGTCAGGGGAAGGTTATCGTCTCATTTTCAAAAGGGTCAGGGGAGGGTCGAGCGATACTTTTCGGAAAAATAATGGCCCCCTTAGCGTTTTTACTAGTTTAAAACGTTCTTATCCACAATATTTTTGGCCGCAATTGCTATTAGAACGTGTTGTGGCTTCGGCCAACAGAAGGAATAAGGAAGAGTTGCGTGCTATCATAAAAAAAGCAAAAAATAAAAATCGTTTATTGACGCAGATAGATAAAATCCTTAAAAATGAAAAAAATTATCATACTATTTAGTATCGTAATTTTGTTTGGAAAGTTGGATTGAAATGGATTTGTCCGTTATCATCGTCAATTACAATACCAAAGAGCTCCTCAAACGGTGCCTGCTTTCGGTATTCGCTTCCAAAACCAGTTTTTCTTTTGAAGTCTGGGTTTCCGACAACGGTTCGACCGACGGGAGTATTGAGATGGTAAAAAAAGAATTCCCGCAGGTCCGGCTTTCAGAAAACGGCGCCAACTTGGGTTTTTCCAAAGCGAACAACATAGCGCTCAAGCAGGCGCAAGGGGAAAACCTATTGCTTTTAAATTCCGATACCGAAGTCCGGCCCGAAACTTTAACGCGGTCGATGGAGTATATAAAGGAGCATTCGGAGGTGGGGGTTTTGGGTTGCAAAGTGCTGCTACCAAACGGTCAGCTGGACCCGGCCTGCCGGCGGCGGTTCCCCAATCCGACCAATGCTTTTTTGCGTCTTTTCGGCCTTAAAAAATTTAGCGATTATAACGTCTCGGGCGATATCAATACGCCGCAGGAAGTGGATGCAGTGATGGGAGCGTATTTGCTCATTCGCAAAAAAGTCATTGAGAAAATCGGATTTTTGGACGAAGATTACTTTATGTACGGCGAAGATCTGGACTGGTGTTGGCGGGCCAAGCAAGCCGGATACCAGGTCTATTATTATCCGGGCGCGGAGATAACGCATTACAAATACGGTTCTTCGCAAAAAGTTTCCGTTCCGACCATTCGGTTTGCCCACCAGGCCATGAAGATTTTTTACCGCAAACATTATGCCGCCTCCCGGCCGCAGCTTTTTAACCAGTTGGTGTATTTCGGCATCTATATCCATCAAGCGCTGGTGATGGGGAAAAATTTGCTGGAATCCAAAAAATTTGTGCATTGATTGCGCCGTTTGGGATTTTTTAGTATAATCCCAACATAACTTTTTCAATGTCATTCTTTAACGAAAACAAAAGGTACATCGTTTCCAGTCTGG
>JAMDAJ010000021.1:0-982 GCA_023485925.1 Patescibacteria group bacterium | reverse complement strand
AGCCGGCGCTTTTGTGGGCGGCTATTTTTTTGCGCGGGCCGGGTACGAGTTGCAGGTGGCGCCGCTTAAGGTCATCAATCTCAACCAGGATAAGGGGCCGCAGATATTGGATTGGCAGATCCTCTGGAATGCGATGGACACTATCAACAAAAAATACGTTGACCGGCCCATCGACCAGCAGTCCCTGCTTTACGGCGCTGTTTCCGGTATGGTGGCTTCTTTGGGCGACCCGTACACCGTGTTTTTTACGCCTGCTAAGTCGCAGGAATTCCAGCAGGATCTGAAAGGCGAATTTTCCGGCATCGGCGCGGAAATTGGCATGCGCTCCGGGCAGCTGGTGATCATTTCACCGCTTGAGGGCTCGCCGGCCGAGGCTGCCGGATTGAAGCCGCTCGACGCCATTTTGGAAGTGGATGGCAAAAGCGCCGCGGGCTTGACCACCGATGACGCCGTGAACCAGATCCGCGGTCCGAAAGGCAGCACGGTGAATTTGACCATCGGGCGGGAAGGCGAAACGGAGCCACGGAAATTTTCCATCGTTCGCGACACCATCGTCATTAAAAGCGTCGCCACCGATATCAAAGAGGTTGACGGCAAAAAAATCGGTGTCATCGAGCTGCGGCGTTTCGGCGAAGATACGAAAGGCGATCTGGATGCGGCAATCACGAAATTGCTCAACGAAAACATCAAGGGTGTGATTTTGGATCTGCGCAGTAACCCGGGCGGCTATATCACCGCTGCCGTGCAGGTGGCAAGTAATTGGCTCAAAGACGGGGACGTGGTGGTGTACGAACAGGACGGTGATGGCACCAAAACGCCGTATAACGCTTCCGGCGTACCGCGGCTTGCCGGCTTGCCTACGGCGGTGCTTACGAACGAAGGTTCGGCTTCGGCTTCGGAAATCGTGGCCGGCGCCTTGCACGACCACGGGTTGGCCGCATTGATCGGTAAAAAAACCTTTGGCCAAGGTTCGGTACAGGAA
>JAMDAJ010000018.1 GCA_023485925.1 Patescibacteria group bacterium | reverse complement strand
TTGCAAAATTTTCTGGAAGGAGAGTCGGGAGGTTCGATAATCAGCGCCTCGGGGCTTTACGCTTTATCGGGTTTCGAGCGAACACTGGAGATGCGTCCTGAGAAATACATTCGGACCGCCAAGCTGTTCAAAAGAGCGATGCGGTATGCTGCTGGCCTGCGGCACCTGCCTTACGTGCGGGCGGCGGCGGTTTCCGGCTCGACGGCGCAGGTGAACGCCGGTCCGGATTCCGACATCGATCTTTTCATTATCGTGGCGCCGCGGCATGTCTATACCGCCAGATTTTTGGTCTCCGCATATTTTCAGCTTTTAGGCATGCGCCGTTATAGTCAAAAAATTCCCGGGCGTTTTTGTCTCAACCATTACGTCGCGGAGAGCATGCGATTGCCCGGTGATCACACCATCTATACCGCCTCGCAGTATAGCAGTTTTTTGAGCTTGTTCGGCGCGTCTTACATTCGGGATTTTTGGCGAAAAAATCTGGACTGGATTTCCGATTTTCTCCTATCTTCGTCCTTGCCGGAGCCGCATGCCTTTGAACACAGCGAAGACAGTCCAAGTTGGGTCTCAAAACTTTTTGAAGTTTTGCTTTTTCCGGCTTCGGGAATTTTAGAAAAATTCCTGCGCTGGCTGCAAAAGCGGCGGATACGTGAAAGTCAGTTCGTGGTGGTGAGCGAGCAGGAGCTGGCCTTTCACCCGGAAAGCAAAGGCCAGCGGATTTTGGCCCGCTACGAGGCAATTTTGTCGGGATTGGTCAAAGAATAAAAAAATCACGGAAGTTTAAATCATTTCCGTGATTGAAAGTTCATGCCGTGTCGGCGCAAGAGTTCTTCGAAGGTGATTTCCTCGCCGATGGGCTCGGTGAGGTGCACCATCAGAATCCGAGTTTGCGCTGAAACCCCGGGAGTCGAAAGTAGGAATTTCCTGCAAGCCAGGCAAGGGGGCAGCGCCCTTTCGATAAGTTTGCTGTCGGCGTCCGCTTGCGGTCGGCCGGCGACCACCAGTCCGATGATCCGGGTGTAATTCTCGGCGAGGGCGGCGAGGACCGCCTTTCGCTCCGCGCAATTCTTCACCTCGGACGGACTGATTTTTTCGTTTGCGGCTGTGAATATTTTCCATGGCTGTGCCCAAATCGGCGTATTCGGCTTGTAGGCCCAGACGGAGCAGCCGACGGCAAAACCACGGTAAGAGTTTGCTCCACTTGCGGCGGTGCGCGCCCGGATGACTAGGTGTTCCAGCATCTTATACCAGTTATCCAGGTGTTCCCATTCCTCGATTTCCCGGGTTAGTATGGGGTGCACGTCCTCCAAGTATCTGAAGGACTCTGTCGGGCGCAGATAAGACGGCTTCGGCATCGTTCTCCTCCTTGGGGACGTATTTTCCAACCGGCTAGTTTAGCTTAGAAAAGGGAAAATGTCAATGAAACCCCATTGACAAGTTGGTAAAATTTAGTACAATATTGTAATGACTTGCCTACCGGCAGGCAGGAAAAGTCAGAAAAAATCATTTTTTGGCTTTTTTTAACTCAAAATCAATTAACGAGAAAGGCAAGTTTCTATGACCAACATCAAACCGTTAGGCAATCGTATTCTGGTCAAGCAGTCCACCGAAGCGGAGGTGACCGCTTCCGGCATCGTGTTGCCTGATACCGCCGAGAAAGAAAAGAAAGCCCAGGGCAAGATCGTCGCCGTGGGCACAGGCCCAATGATTGCCGAATTGAAGCTGAAAATCGGCGATACCGTGGTTTTCGGCAAATACGCCGGGGAAGAGATTGAAATCGGCCGCGGCTCCGATAAAGAGGAATACAAGATTTTATATGTCGGCACCGCCGAAGATAAGTCGGATGTGCTGGCCGTTATCGAATAATCATTAAATCCTTCTAGCTAGAAATATGTCGAAGATCATTCGTTTTACGGAACAGGCCCGTGCCGGCATTAAAAGCGGCGTGGATAAACTCGCCGCCGCCGTGCGCGTCACCATGGGCCCCAAGGGGCGCTCGGTCATTTTGGACCGCGGTTTCGGTTCGCCCACCATCACCAATGACGGCGTCACCGTGGCCAAGGATATCGAGTTGGAAGATAAGTTCGAAAATGTCGGCGCTTCTTTGGTTAAAGAAGTCGCTCAAAAAACCAACGACGTGGCGGGCGACGGCACCACCACGGCTACGGTACTCGCTCAAAGCATCATCGAGGAAGGCATCAAAAATATCGCTGCCGGCAACGACCCCATCGCCATCCGTCGCGGCATTGAAAGCGCGGTTAAGGCGGTCGTCTCGGAACTGAAAAAAATGGCCAAACCCGTCGGGTCCCGCGCCGAGCGCGAGCAGGTGGCCACCATCTCCTCGCTTGATCCGGAAGTGGGCCGGTTGATCGCCGATGTTATGGAAGAGGTGGGTCACGAAGGCGTGGTCACCGTAGAGGAAGGCCAGACCATGGGTCTGGAAAAGGAAGTCGTGAAAGGCATGCGGTTCGACAAAGGGTTCGTTTCGGCCTATATGGTCACTAACGCGGAACGGATGGAAGCGGAAATGAACGAACCGTATATCCTGGTCACCGATCAAAAAGTTTCTTCCGTG
>JAMDAJ010000044.1 GCA_023485925.1 Patescibacteria group bacterium | reverse complement strand
TGGTCGCCGGAGAGGGTCTCGATTTTTGCGACGCTTTGGGAAAAAACCGGCTTAAAATCCTTGTGCCCGTGCAAAACGAGTTGGCAGTCGATCTGCGCCAACATGTCGGCGAGCTTCGGCCCCAAATAGGCGTTAGCGCCGGTGATGAGAATTTTCTTGCCGGTATAAAAATCCGGAACCGTTTTCATTTCCAAAATTAACTGACTAAAATCCCCCGCAGTAAATCAATCGACTCTTTTATCCCCTGCCGCAACTCGCCCTCTGGCCGGTAGCCGGACAGATTTCGAAATTTGCTGTCATCCACTTCGTAGGAAAGCTGGTTCATTATCGGCGAATCAACGTAATCCACGGCAAGCCGGGGCGCGAATTCCTTGATGTGATTGACGATATCCTCGACCGTAAAATTCTCCGTCAACACATTGTAGGTCTGTTCATCGAAAATATCCTGTTTCAAAACCAACGCCACGGCCCGCACGCAGTCGCCTAAATCAAGATAGGGCCGCTTTTGCCGCCAGGCGGTTTTCCAGACGGTCAAAGGTTGGCCGGTTGCCGCCTGCCACAAAAATTTGTTGACAGCGGTATGATAGCGCATGCCCACCGACGCGCCGAAAATGGTGCCAAAGCGACAAATGATGAATTTTAAGCCCTGCTCCCGCCCGAGTTTGGTTAAATACTCCTCCGCCTCAAGCTTGGAAGTGGCGTAGGGACTTTGGGGTTTAAGTTCCTGGCAGGCCTCATCCACGCGTTCGGATTGGCTGCCATAGACGCTGGTAGTGGACGGAAAAAATAATTTAACTCCATGCTTGGCGCAGGCATCGGCCACGCGCTTTAAACCATCCAAATTCACCGACTCGGTTTCCGTCCGCCGCGTGCTTGAAATTTCAGCGTTAGTGAGGGCGGCCAAATGGATGACCGCCGAAACACCCTGTAAATATTTATCCATATCGGCCGTGCGGACATCGTCCTGAAAAAACCGGTAATGAAATTTTTCGGGCAGGTTGAAAAGCGAGCAATAGCGCTGGCTTTCCAAATTATCCAAAAGCAGCAGTTTTTTGGCGACCGATTCCGGCAGATCGCGGATAAGCCGCGAGCCGATATGACCCAAAGCGCCAGTGACAAGAATGGTTTTTGGTGAGTCCATAAGTTTAGAAATTACCTTCCATCCTCTGCTTGGTCAACTCCAAGCCCTGCCGCAGAGAATACTTTGGTTTCCAGCCGGTGAGATAATGGAGTTTCGCGGAAGAAATAATGACCTTTTCGATTTCGATCCTTTTGCGGACATCAGGCCAGGGAATTTGTTCAATTCGGCCTTGGTCAAACACCTCGACGATCGCTTGGGCGATTTCTTTGACGGAATGATGTTCTTGGCTTGCAGCAAAAAAAGTTTCGCCAAGCAACTTGGGGTGGGACGCCGCGAGCCACAAAATATCCGCGGCATCTTCGGCAAACATTACGTTGCGGGTTTGGTCTCCCTCGCCGTAAATTTGGATGGGCTTTCCGCTTTTGGCCAGATGGATAAAATAATTCACAAAACCGAAAGCCGGGTCAAATTTCCCGAACGGCCCATACAAATTGGCGAAACGCAGCACGACGGTCGGGATATCATAAACGCGATGATAAATGCGGTAATATTTTTCCGCCACGCTTTTATTGGCCGAGTAAATATCCAGCGGCTTTTCTCCATGCGCTTCGTCAATAACGTCGCCTACCGCGCGGCCCACGGCGGTTGAGGAGGAAGAAAATACAATGCGGGCTTGAGGATTGTAAGCTTTCAGAGCCTCCAGCACCCGCAAGTTGCCGAGGCAATTTATTTCGGCATCCTCGATGGGATGTTCCAAAGAATACGGATGCGAACTTTGGGCGGCCAACTGAAAAATCACGTCCTTGCCTGGGATGATTTTTTTAAGCAGCGCCTCGTCGAGAATATTGCCTTTGATGAATTCGATCTTCTCCCGGACCTTTTTGAGGTTTTCTTCCGTGCTTAAAAACCGCGGGTCCAAAGAATCCACCACGGTAATTTCAAAATCCGGCTCCTGCAAAAGCCGGCGCACCAAATTGGCGCCCAAAAATCCCGCTCCGCCCAAGATCAAGATTTTCTTCTTTGATTGTGTCATCTTTGTCGTCCCTGAATCCAGTTCAGGGCAAGCTCTGATGAAAATCAGGACCTTACCCGCAACCGATTAGATCCTGAATCTGGTTCAGGATGACACGGGTAGAGAAATGAATTAAATTCAAACTCCTTTCCACTTAAAATTATGATCAGAGTCTTTCAAAAGCGGCGCTCCCGCGTCTTTTTTCGATACAATCGGAGCGTCCACCGGCCATTTGATGTTAAGCTCCGGATCGTTCCAACGAATGCCGCGTTCGTGTGTCGGCGCCCACTCGTTAGTCATCAAATATTCAAACCGGGAATTATCTTTGAGGGTGCAAAAGCCGTGAGCAAAACCCGGCGGCAGCCAAAACAGTCTCCGGTTTTCTGGCGAAAGCTCCACACCCGCCCATTTACCGTAGGTCGGTGAACCGCGACGAATGTCGACGGCCACGTCCAATACTTCGCCGCTCGTACATCGTACCAACTTGCCCTGCGCATGTGGCTCGTTTTGAAAATGCAAGCCGCGCAAGGTGCCACGGCGTAGCGAGAACGATTCGCTGGCCTGCAGG
>JAMDAJ010000032.1 GCA_023485925.1 Patescibacteria group bacterium | reverse complement strand
CTGGCTGCCAAACGGCTCTCCGGCGGTTGCGGCAGATGGTGTGGAGCACAAACACTCCGTCGGGCGCCAGTGCGAGGCATACGGCGCGGAAAAAATCCGGCCAGTTGCGCCGGCCGACGTGCTCGAACATGCCGACGGAAATCACCCTGTCGTAACGGCACTCCAGATCGCGGTAGTCGCATTCGTGGATGTGGCAGGAGTTTTGCAGGCCTTCGGCTGCGATCAGCTCCTGACCAACTCGCTGCTGGTTTTCGGAGAGGGTCGTACCGTACGCCACCATGCCGTATTTTTTGGTGGCGCGGCGGATAAGAGCGCCGTAGCCGCAGCCAATGTCTAAAAGTGACAATCCGGGCTGACAATCCGCCTTGCGTAGCAGGTAATCGAGCTTGGCCATCTGCGCCTGTTCCAGGGTCATATCGGGGAAGAGGAACAGTGCGCAAGAGTAGACGTGGTTGCGCCCGGTGATGAGTCGGACGATTTCGTCGTTGGCATCGTAGTGCGCTTTGGCGTTGCGGCCGCTGGTTTCGGCGTCGTTGAATGTGCCGGGCCAGTTGCCAAACCGAGCCAGAGCCGGCAGGGCGTTCAGCCAGTGGTGCAGCCCTTGCGCGGATTCGTAGAAGGCCCGCAGCAGATGGTAAAGTCCGTACATGCCCTGAACTTCAATCAGACCTTCGGCGTAGCACTCGCCGAACCCGAGTGAATGGTCAAGAAGGATGCGGCGGTAAGCGGCGGGATGCCGGAAGGTCAGGATGACCTCCGGGATTTTTGGCGTCTTTCTTCCGACGCGCTGAACTCGGCCGCCGCAGTGGACGACCGTAAGTTCCAGCGGAAGGCCGTAAGAAAGATTGTCCAGTAGGTGGCGGAGCATTCCTTGAAACATATGGTCCTCCCGGTTCAAAATCAGCATATTATAGCAAATTTTGGTCCAGCAGGGAAAGTCTTTTGCGGCGCATGACGGCAATGTCCGGATTTGATATAATTGGCAGTAAGGGAGAAAAGAAATAGTAGTTTTCTTTTCGACCGAGCGGACCAATTACTTCGCAGATAATAATTTAAGAGCTAGGGACGCACCATTTTCCCTTGAGACATTTCCCCTCGTAGTTCAACTTGCCCCGTTAGGCATTCCCCTCGTAGTTCAACGGATAGAACTGTGGACTTCTAAGCCACTAATGGGGGTTCGACTCCCTCCGGGGGGATATGCCTAACGGGGTGAAGGAAGATAGAACAGTGGACTTCCCCTGACGCTTGCGGTCAGGGTTCCGACCCTCGCAATGCGAGGCGTCGGAATAAGCAACTGGCGCAGGCTTGATTCCTACCGAGGGGAGGAAAAGGTGCTTGGAGGGGAATCCATATCGAGGGGCAGAGGCGTCGAAAGAGATATCTCGGGTCTGCCAAAACAAAAATGCATCAGACGAAAGGTTTCACCCTTATAGAACTCCTGGTCACAATCGCCATCATCGGGTTGTTGGCTTCGATAATCGTGGTGAGCCTCAACACTTCGCGCAACTCTGCCAAAGTGGCGCAAGCCGCATCGAATCAGAAGCAGTTTATGTTAGCTCTGCAGCTGTACTTCGATGATGTGGGCTTTTACCCGCCCGACGTCAACCGCGGTTGGGATCCGGGTTTTTCTCACGCCCTGCCTTATAATCCTGATACCAATCAAACCGATACCCCGGCATGCGACCATTGTCCGTCCGACTGGGTTTCGCAAGTCCAAAGCAACTGGAGAGGCCCTTATATTGTGATTTTTCCAAACACCACGCCCTGGAACGGCAAATATGATTATAATTACTGGCCGGCCGGCGCTTCCCGCTACGGCTGTAACGTTCCCCCCGGCATCTACTTTGGCGTGCAGGCCGATTACGCCGATGAAAACCCGCTGCCGCCGGAGGCGGAACAGCGGATGATAGATTTGGGCTTGGACCACGACGGGTGCTTAAACGGCGAAGCGGAAATGTTGATGATAAAATTATAGGGTTAGTAGTAGGAAGTGTTTTTTTGGGGATATAATATGTTCAAGGCCTTCCGAATCTTATAAGCAGTAATTAATATCCATGAAAAATCTGTTCGCAAAAAGTTTATTTTCCGCTTTAGGCGTATTCGCCTACGTGCTGGTGGTAGCTTTGATCATGACGCACGCCAACCAGTGGTTCGGCACAAGCGACAATTTTTGGACGCCGGTTGTCGTTTTGATGCTCTTAGTGCTCTCGGTGGCGGTGGTGGGCATACTCATCTTTGGCAAGCCGGTATTGATGTATCTGGACGGAATGAAGAAAGAGGCCTGGACCCTGCTCCTTTATACCATCGGCTGGCTGGCCGTCATCGTGGTCGTTGCCCTGGTTCTGCTTGCCACTGTTTTTCGGTCAACTGCGATTTACTAGCTTGACTTTTCGTCAAAAAAAAGTATAATTACCAACGTAGGCTTGGCACAGCAAGCCGCTTTCGCTCCCGGCAGATTCTGTGCGGGAGTTTATTGTTAGCAAGTCGTGGTGCCCGTAGCTCAATCGGTAGAGCGCCGCTCTGTGGCAGCGGAGGTAACGGGATCATAACCCGTCGGGCACCCCATCAACAGAGACCCAGGCCTACCCGTAGGCCTCTAGGGACTTCTGGAAAGAGAAATATGGGCGGGAATTCTTATACCGTAGAGCGAGCCATGAGAAGACCCCGAGTCCACCACTGGATAGATTACAAAAAACACCCTTCGACTCCGCTCAGGGTGTTTTTGTTGACCCTAAAGTAGGGCTGCAATATAATGAAAGCAAGTTTAGAAAGGGGTAATAATGGGGGACGTCGAAACCAAAACATCAAAACTTTTCTCCGGGAAATTCTTTCTCGTTTTTTCATTTATCTTGCTGGGCGGATTTTTGTTCGCGCCCAAGCCCGCCGGGGCCGCCTGGACCCTGCCGACCACCGCCTGTGACCAGCAGCAAGAGGACTTTCAAATCTACTATGTCAATGGCCACCTTACTGATACCAGCCAGCGCGAGGATGGCACCCGAGCTTTTGATTACGGCGCCAACGGCGAGCCGTTCGTTTCGGCGGACGCAAACAGCATCATCACCTTTAACTTCCACACCCTGTTTACCGCTCCCACCAGTACCATAAGCTATGTCAAAGTTTTGGGCTTTGCATCCGATTGTTCTCCCATCTTCGGTCTCGGCCCAGCTTTCACCAATCCCGTTTCCCCCGGCGATCACACTCTTACTTATGCCGATAACGGCCACACCATCACCCTTGACGGCGATACCCAGATCCAGTACCCCTCCGCCACCGCCAGATATATCTGGATTGAGGCCTGGGACGGAGTATCCGGCTCCACCGCCGCTTCCTACTCCTATCTAGTTGATCTGCAGAACGTGCAGAATCCGACAGATGATTCCGTCCACCGCCTCAATCCCGATCCGGTGATTATCATTCCGGGAATTCTAGGGTCGGAAGAAAAAGACGGGATTTGGACTTTGGATCCAATAATGCACACCTATGATGATTTAGTTGATACTCTCAAAGCCAACGGTTATGTAGAGGGTTATGATTTATTTCTGTTGCCTTATGACTGGAGGCAATCGAACGTGGAAACCGCCATTGAATTAAAACTGAAGATCAACGAAGCCAAACAGGCCTGCAGTTGTAACATGGTCGACATTGTAGCCCACTCCATGGGCGGCTTGGTGGCAAGGGAGTACATAGAGTCGGATTCGTACGAAAACGACGTGGACCAGTTGATATTTTTAGGCACGCCGCAATACGGTTCACCGAAGGCATACTTGGGTTGGGAAGGCGGTGAAGTGTATCCAGACTTAGCAGGAAATGTCATAAAATTCGTTTTAGAGCAAGACGCTTTCCATCAAGGATATTTGGGGTTATATGATTACGTGCACAACAAGCCCGTCACGTCTTTGCAGGAATTGCTGCCGATCAAAGATTATTTAAGGGATAAAGACACCGGAGAGATTACTTCATATCCACAAGGCTATCCCCGAAATGAATTCCTAGAGCAGCTTGATAACAATATCAGTCTTATCGCAGAGCGCGGCGTGAAGGTGTCGAATATCACCGGAGAGCTCGGATTAGGTTCCACACTTAATATCATTCGCATCGGCGATCCCGGTCTCTCGCCCTTGTGGGAGCATGGTCAACCGGATGGTTTTGACACAAAAGTAGGCGATAGAGGCTTAGAATTGGGGACTGGGGATGATACTGTCCCTACGAGATTCTCACTTTTTCCCGGCGTTGATCCTGTAACATTATCATCTAGACATACAGCTCTCCCTGATGAAGCTAAATCCGAAGTTTACGAACTATTAACTGGCCATTCACCCCAACAGATAGTAGACAATTTTCACATCCCCGGTTTTAAGGTTTTGTTGATGAAAGTTCTCTCCCCCGTCGATTTCGTCGTTACCGCTCCCGACGGCAAGAAGATCGGCAAGAACTTCGCTACCGGCGAAGAGTATGGCCAAATTCCCTACGCCTTCTATTCCGGCTTCAATACTGATAACGAATACATCACTATCCTCAATCCCGAAGACGGCGAGTACAAGCTGGACCTGCAGGGCACCGGCGAAGGAGGGGAGTATACTGTTGTTAGTAGCTATGTTTCTGACAATAATTCAGTATCCAAAGAATTCACCGGCACCACTCTTCCCCAGCAATTAACCACTTTGGATTTAAACGTCAACAATTCCGCGCCGGAAGACCTGTCTTTAGAATCGGAGGATACACAACCCCCGAAGATAACTATCACAGAGCCCGCCGAAAATCAATATCTTCATTCGGATACCCTGCCCATACAGGCAGATGTCAGCGATTCTGGCACAGGCGTGGAATCGGTAAAGCACTACTTCAACGGTACGGAACAGCCCACCAGTACGGTTGATCTGTTCTACCAGCCACTCGGCCCGGCGGAGATCTCCGTCTCTGCCCAAGACTATGCCGGCAACCAAGCCACTTCCACTAAAGAAATTACGATCATTGCCACCCCGGAAAGCACCGTTTCCGATATCAATCGCGCTTACGATCTGGGCTGGATAACGTCAACTAATGCCAGGGACAGACTTATCAATCAGGTACAGCGGCTGGTAAAACTGCAAACGCGTTTTGACATTGTTCAACAGAGGTTGCCGAATGGTAGGAGAGTAAGGCAGAGGGTGGAACGCATCGAAAAGGAGGTTGATAGAGTTGTTCTGGTGTTATTTAATCTGGAGTTCAACCTCTACCACAGACGGGGCATAATCAACGACCAGGCGTATACTATCATTAAGAATGACATTGAGTGGATTATTAAGAACTAGAATTAGATTATGAAAAATTTTTTTGAAGGATTGGGCATATATTTAGCCTCGTTAGCAATTGCCTTGTTAGCTTCTTATTGGACAGGAGTAATATTTTTTAGTGGTAACCAGTATGCTGCCGGGCAATTTCCTTTAACCAACGAGGCATTTTTTATGCTCTATGGTGTAACCCTCTCCTATCCTTTTTTCATCTCTTTAGGACTTATGGGTTTCTTAAAACACCACCAGATCTGGTGGACACTGCTAGCTCTAGTCCCGATTGCCGTATTTTTATTAGCCTTCGGTCCGGAGTTGATAACCTATAGTCTTCTAGCAGCCGTTGTTGGCGGCCTTCTCGGCTTTTTCTTGTCCAGGCTTTTTGCAAAGCGGTCCGTGGCGTAAACGTACTAGCTTTCATCTATGTTTAAATCCTCGCTTTGGCGGGGATTTTGTATACGATTTCAACCAAACCGAAGCTATCCGGGGCCAGGAGATCGCTCGAATTGATTACGATAAAAGGAAGGATGTTTCTAACGTTTTCGAACTCTCCAAGCCCCGGGCGTTCAGCCGCTACAGCCTGCCGGGTATCCATTTTCTAAAGTTGCAAACAATCGCAAATAATCTAAATATTAAAATCGAGTAACATGGGAAAAAACTTCAGAAAAGTGAACCTTGTAATCTTTATTTTTTTGGTTTTATTGCCAGTCGCGGTCGCGATATGTAACAGCTTTTTGGCAAATTCATATCCGCTTAGTTGGTTCTACGATAACGTAAATACGATTAGCTTTATTGCGCTGCTTATCAGCATTGTCTTTTGTGCGGTAATCATAATATTGAATGCAAAAAGCAATCAACCTGCAGGAGTTTGGTATGTCTTGCCAGTCATCACTGGTTTATTATTACTGATAATATTGTATATCGGCTATTCTCTGTCGCATTTTGGATTTTGAGTTTTCGTAACAAAAAACACCCTGAGCAAAGTCGATGGGTGTTTTTTGTTCTCCCGCTTTAAGCTAACCGGACCGTTCTGTCCTTTATGATCAGCTTGCTTTTAAGGTTTGACAGCAGTTCGTGTTTTTCCAGCCTCGTGCCTTCTTTGAGGATGTACTTGGCATAATTCCGAGTGTCCCGATCTTTTTGCTTTTCCAAGACCTCCGAATCCTTGCCCATCACCGCCTGCCGAAATTTATTGTATTTTTGCACCTCTTCGTTTAGGCGCTTTTGCAGGCCAATTTCATCCAGTTTTACCTTGTCGATGATTTCCAACAGCTGCTTTAAAATTTCTTCTTCCCGAATGCAGCCCAGCTTGCAGTATTTGTCGTTGAACTTGGTGCAATAGTAGTAAATGTAATGATGGGAGTTGCCGTTTCTCTGCTGTTTGAATTTCTCCATGGCCGTGATGCCCGAGCCGCACAGTCCGCACTTTATAAGCCGGGTAAAGTTGAACTCTTTATCGTTCGGCTTCCAGCTGCAATCTTCAAACAGCTTGGTGCGAACCTGCTCGAAAAGTTCTTTGCTTACGAGGGGAGTGTGTTTGCCGGTATACCAGTTACCGCTGCCTTTGGGATATTCGAAGATACCAGTGTAGAAAGTGTTTTTCAGCAGGTTATAAACGTTGCTTAGAGTGAGCGGTTTTCCCCACTTGGTTTTGAATTTCATCACGTCTAGCAGCCAAAAGTAGATCCGCCTGCCGCTCCAGCCTTCTTTACCAACCTTTTCGAATACCTGTTTGATTATCGGTCCCCGATGCGGGTCGATTATAACGTAGCCTTTGCGGTCATTCGCGGTTTCGTTGAGATAGCCGGTGGGGGCGCTGCACGGCCATAAGCCCATCTCTACCCTCGTTTTCAGTCCGCGTTTGACGTTTACCCCCTTATTGTCGTTTTCGAGCTTAGCCTGCGAGCAGAGGATCATTAGCAAAAACTTTTCATTGGGGGAGTTGGTGAATTTTTGTCCGTACGTCCGGATTTCTTTTAACTTACCCTGGTCCATCAAATCAACAACACCTCCCAAGTCTCCGGCATTGCGGGACAATCTATCCGGCGCCCAGGCCAAAATTCCGTCGAATTTTCCCTGCCGGATGTCCTCAAGCAACTCATTAAAAATCGGCCTTTGCCCGGAAGCTTTGGCCGAATGGCTTTCCCTTTTGATTTCCGAAATCTGTATCCCGTCCCGTTGTGCCAGATGGATCATTTCCTTAATCTGGCTATCGATGCTTAAGGCCTGCTGTTCGTCCGACTCCGTCGACTTTCTGGCGTATAGGCAGTAGCGGGTCGGTTTCGCCTCTTGAGCTGTTGCGTTGTTTACAGCACCAAAGGTTTGGGAAGTCAAGGGGGTTGGGTCCATAGGCTTATTCCTTGTTTAATGGTTACACTACAAGGAATGACGTAAAGGAAGAAGGAAGTCTAGGCCCCAAAAATCCAGGGAAAAACCGCGAAAACCATCCGTGCAAGACTAGTGAAAAAGTGCTAAAATTAAAGCGAATTCATTTATAATAATAAGCTTTTGGGTATGGTGCGGCCAAGCATTCGTTGACAAAGTTTACTCGTATTTAAAAAGCGTTATTCCAGTATTCGCATCAAAAATGAGGCATGAGTGGAATGCACTTTACTAAAACTAATTGCTAAAATTGATAAATTGGAACGATGAGTATCATTGACGATATAAAATCTGTAGCTAAAACGATCCAGCAAGCTGGCAACATTGAGTTGTACCAGAAGATTTTGGATTTACAAGGACAAGCTTTGGAGGTTGTGGAAGAAAGCAACAGACTACGTAATGAAAATCATGAGTTAAAGGAGAAACTTAAGATTAAAGAGCAGCTTAAACACGAGCGGAATTCCTATTGGCTCGAATCCAATGGTAAAAACGACGGTCCTTTCTGTTCGCGTTGCTGGGATGTTGATAAAAATCTTGTACGAATGCATCCTGGCGGAAATCCTGCTTACTATCATTGTCCAAACTGCAAGGCAGGCTCGGTATTGGTAAAACCAGAACTTGATCCTCCGGTTATGACCCAAAACTATCACAATTTTGAATAAATTTATGGCCAGAGAAGCATCAGTCAAAAATCTTACGAATGCTAAACGAGCAAAGAACGATGAGTTTTATACTCAGTACATTGATATTCAAAAAGAAATTGAAAAATATTTAGATTACAGCCCTAACACATTCCGAGCTAAAGTAGTTTATTGCAACTGCGATGATCCGTTTGAGAGCAATTTCTTTCGCTATTTTGTGCTCAATTTCAATAAGCTCGGATTGAAACAACTCGTCACAACGAGCTATAAATCATCACCTGTCGCTAACACACAACTGGCGTTGTTTGGTGATAACAAGACTCTCGCGAAATCAAGAGGCCGTTCTAAGATAACCGCCAACAAGTTTATTATCAATGAAGTGCGCGACATGAGAGGGAAGGGATTTGTAAATAGTTTTAGTCTTACGGAGCTAACTTTTTTGCATTCTCAAACGGTTATAAACGCAATCCGCTAATCAGCGGTATTTTTTTTAGTTAAATTTAAAACAGACAAATCATGAAATTACGACTGTTCGTCGTTTCTCTTGTTATTATTTTAGTCATCGCCGGTTCAACAACCTTAGCCCTTTTCCTAAGCGGAATTTTGCCGTTTCAGCAGACTTATCAGCCAAGTCAAAATACAGGAAATGAAACATCAACAATCAACGCTCCCACGGGTGAAAGCGGTACTACGACAGATGTAAACGAGACCGCACAGGAGCAGGAAGAGTATGGATGGAAACTGCACCGGGAAAAATATTTTGAATTCGAATACCCGGACAAGGGTTGGGTTTTGGAAGGCAAAGGCGACAATTTCACGATATCTTCTAATTCGCAGGGCGATGATGTGCAGGTACGTTTTGAACTGAACGTCATGACCGACAGTTTGATGCTGACTCTAGCAGATTCGCTTCAGGCTCGATATGGCGTAAGGTTATTTGATCAGGACTTATGGGATTTAAAGGAGGCTCGCCCCTCTGTTGTCGAGGTCCGGAATATTACGATACAAAATGGCACGAGAGGGTATTTAGTCCACGAGTTGCAAGATGATGGTTCGTCAGTATATACATATTTTTTCAAGATTCGGGGTATGGAAACAGCTATCAGCGCGCATAGAAAAGAAGATCTTTCGTATCCCGGTTTTCTCCATATTTTGAACAGCTATAAAACGATATTCCAAAAGGCCATACCCGAAGGCTGGGATACGTATGCTTCGCCTTATGGCTTTAAAATCTCTTACCCCAAGGGTTGGTATGCGGCAGACGATACAAAGAATATGAGAGAAGTGACGACCTATGCTTATATCATTTCCCCTCAAAATCCTGAAACGGATAAATTAGAGCCGATGATCAGAATCAGGCTTGCCGGGTCCGACGACTGGGCTCACGCCAGAGGCGATTCCACAGAGTGGAATTGGTATTGGGCGCACACATGGTTAGAGTACAGGGATTCGGGAGACTTGGTAGACGTATTTTTGGTCAATTACGCTTATCAGGTTTTCAAGATCGAGTATAATCATAATCCTGCTTATGGGGAGGATCAGGATTTGGGAGAGAAAGTTCTCTCCACTTTCTATTTTGATCTCTAAACATTTTAGAGCGTAACTTAAAATTTTTTGACCGGCGATTTAGGAGATCAGGCATAAGCCGCCTTTAGGCGTTCGTCGTAACGGTCTCAAGCTTCTCAAAAACTGCGCTACAATTCTTCCAGAAGGTCAAATTGAGACACGAAAACACGGGCTTAAGGACTGTCTCGTTTGTCTCATTTCGTTCCCAACAGCCCCGACCGGAGTGCGTCACTTGACCCCGGTCCGTGATCTCCAAAAACCCCTTAAAACGTCTCAGTCGGTTGTGTTGCAACCGGACTGGCACCCCATCAACAGAGACCCCTAGCGACCGGAGAGGGTCAATATTTCCTAAGAATTTCGAAGAGGTTCTAAACTTTTTTCAGGGTACCCTGGAGGGAATTGAACCCGTATTAAAAAACCCGAATAATTTTAGGTTCAAGACCGGAGAGAGTCAATCGCCGAATAGGCGGTTTTTTGATAGAATAAAAACATTAGTCAGTTACTTTATGATAAGCAACCTGTTCATCTTCACCGTCGCGCTCGTCTTGGTGATAAAGGGTGCGACGCTTGCAACCCGTTATGCCGCGCGCCTTGCGGAAAGCTGGCACCTTTCCAAATATACGGTGGGGTTTATCATCGTCGCGGTCATTTCCATCCTTCCCGAGACGTTCATCGGCATCAATTCCGCCGTCGCCGGCATTCCGGCTTTCGGGCTCGGCACCCTTTTCGGCTCCAACGTGGCGGACCTCACCTTGGTCTTTGC
This sequence comes from Patescibacteria group bacterium, assembly GCA_023485925.1. Classification (GTDB taxonomy): domain Bacteria; phylum Patescibacteriota; class Doudnabacteria; order UBA920; family 2-01-FULL-50-11; genus JAMDAJ01. Next base: position 3,813 of record JAMDAJ010000032.1, on the reverse strand, counting down.
GGTTATCATTTTCCTTGCCGGCCGGGGGATGAAGGTGGAAAGCAAAATCCTCAAGAACCGCACGATTTATCCTTTTTTGCTTTTATTGCCTTTGATTTTGGGATGGGACGGGCGGTTTTCGCGTTTGGAAGGATTGGCGCTCATTGTCGCCGGCGGGGTGTTCTATTATCTGGCATTTAAAGACGGCGCGCGTGATGTCGCTGCGCCGAAGGCCCGCGGCTCGCGGTTCGGCAATTTTTTGTTGTTGTTGTACGGGATGGCGGTGCTGCTTGCGGGCGCGCACTTTACGGTGGTTTCCGCAAACCGGCTGGCAGGATATGTCGGGATCAACCCCGTTCTTATCGGCATGCTGGTGGTGGGGCTGGGGACGACAATGCCCGAGCTTTTTTTCTCCCTGCAGTCGGTGAAAAAACGCGACGACTCCTTGGCCATCGGCGATCTGCTTGGCACGGTTTTGGCCGACGCGACTGTGGTCGTCGGCATTCTGGCTCTTATCGCCCCATTCGCTTTTCCCAAAACTATAATTTATATTTCCGGATCGTTCATGGTCTGTTCGGCCGTCATCCTGTTCCGGTTCATGAAAACCGGGCGGCAGCTGACTAAGCGTGAAAGTTATATGTTAATCGCTTTCTGGTTGCTGTTCGTGCTTACGGAATTCGTGGTGAGCAGCTAATCCTGTCGGAGCATTTTTTGTATGGATCACAAACAAGCGGCGAAAATTCTTGTTGAACTGGTCAAGCGCGGCCGGCTTTCCGCGAAAGAAAAAGAGGCCGTGTTAACCGCCATCGGCGTGCTGTCCTGGTCGTATCTGGCCGAAACGCGGCTTGAGGTGCGAAAAGCCAAGCGGGGTAAATCCGAATCCTCGAGCTGACGACATCCCAACATTCTCAAGTATGTTGGGGTGTTCGATTGCGCCCCCCTTGCTTTTTTTATGCAGAAGAGTATGATGTAGGGTAATTTTTGTCTTTTGTTCGTAAATTAGCTGGAGGTTAACCGATGGAACGCTTCCGCCGCTACCGTGAATTGCTCGAGGCCAAGCGCCTCGAGCTGGAACGAAAACAGAAAGTTGAGGGGCTTGATGAGGTCACTCCCTCGCACGATGCCGGGGACGTGGCCGCCGCCAACGGCCACAAGGAGATGGTAGCCATGTTCCAGAATATGCGCACCAATCTCCTTCATTTCGTCAACTTGGCCCTGGACCGGATCGCAGACGACACGTATGCTACGTGTTTTCATTGTGAGGAGCCGATTTCGGAGAAACGGCTCAACGCCGTGCCCGAGGCGCTACTCTGCATCCAGTGCCAAGAGGCGCTCGACCGGGGGCAGCTCGAAGCGCCCGAGCTCGGCGCGCTTTCGGCCTGATTTGGCCGCCGTCCGCGCCCCATTCCGTCCCACATCGTCTCTCGACTAACGTCCGAGGCGATTTTTTGTTATGATGAAGCTGTAGAAATTAACCAAGAATCTATGGCGTGTTTTTTAGCGCCGGCGACGGCGGCCGTTGCGGTCTCGGCCGCAAAATCAAAAATTCCTGCCCGCTATCACCCGGAGCGGCTGTTGCTGATGCTCTGGGGCGGGGTGTTGGTGTTGTTAGTCGACCACATCGCCTCGGGCGAAGTGGTTTTTTATTTTCCGTTCTTCACCCGGGGATGGAACGAGATTTGGCCGGAGATAGTGTCCGTCGGCGTGCCGATGGCGCTGGTGATTTTGGCGGTGTGGGGGATAATGGTTTGGGTGGATGGTCGCAAACCCCAGCAGCAGGCGGAATTTGGTGGTCGCTAGTCAACTATCCGATTTATTGATATAATGGCATCAAAGCATTAAAGCACTTATACTCATGGAAACAAATACGCAAATACCTCCGTCACAATCCCCGGCGCCAAAATCGTCCGATAATAACAAAGTCATGGCGATTCTGGCTTACATCGGCATCTTGGTGGTCGTGCCGTTTTTGACCGATGCCAAGAACGACCCGTTCGTGAAATTTCACATTAAGCAGGGCCTGGTGCTTTTGATTGGCGAAGTGGTCGCGATGTTCATCGCCGTTTTTCCGGTTTTCGGCCCGCTTTTGTCTTCGTTGATCTCTTTGGTTTGTTTGGTACTTTCGGTTTTAGGTATCATCAACGCGGTCAATCACGAAACCAAAGAACTGCCCGTAGTCGGCCAGTGGGCTAAAATGTTCCATTTCTAATTTTCTGCGCGGATCGATGCAAGCGCGCTGATTTACAAACGGGGCTTTTGGGCCTCGTTTTGCTTGAAACGTCCGATGAATTTTTTTGAACGATCGGGGAAATTATTTTAAGACTTTCGCGTTTAGGTCTCCTTATATGTCATCCTGAACTTGATTCAGGATCTCTGTCTCTAAACGCAATACTTTCGGCCTTTGTATAGATTCCGGGTCAAGCCCGGAATGACAACGGGGAAACCCTATATTCATTATGACGAAAAATAAAATTTTTTAATTGCACATTCCGCTTGTCTCCGCTTCTTTATACGTCGCGTTCCAGCTTATCGCAAACGTCCTCTCGACAAAAATCACCATCCTGCCGGTTTTGCATCTGGCCATTGACGCCGGCACGATTATCTACCCTTTCACTTTCACACTGCGCGATTTCGTCCATAAAACCTGGGGTAAGAATAATTCCCGCCAGGTGGTGGTGCTGGCCGCACTTTTAAATCTACTTATGTTCGCGCTGTCTTGGCTGGTCGGTCGCCTGCCCGCTGATGCCTCTTGGCCGTATCAGGAAGCTTACGAGCAAATTTTGCTGCCGGTCGGCCGCATTGTAGCGGCAAGCGTCATCGCCCAGGTGATTTCCGAACTCATCGACACCGAAGTTTTTAGCGCGGTCTACAAAAAGTTTTCCGACGTTTTCGGCGTAGTGGTTTCAAATTTCGCCGGTCTGGTCGTGGACAGCTTGCTTTTTAGCACTATCGCTTTTTGGGGTGTTCTGCCGGCTACGGCCGTCGGCCAAATCATCATTTCCAACATTCTCCTCAAACTGGTCATTACTTTTGTTAGCGCGCCCATAATTAAGCTGGTGCCGCGCACGGCCCGGGAGGAGGAAATTTAATCAAAAATATGAAAACACGAGCAGACGCTTTGGCCCTGCTGCACGAATGGGTGAAGAACGAAAACTTACGTAAACATATGTACTGTGTCGAAGCGGTGATGCGGGCTTGCGCGGAAAAATACGGCGGCGAGCCGGAACTCTGGGGTATGGCCGGTTTAGTGCACGATTTGGATTACGAGCGTTATCCATATTTTGACGCCGAGAAGAAAACGGGTCATCCTTTTGAGGGGCTTAAGGCCTTGCGGGAAAAAGATTACCCGCCGGAGATTTTGGAAGCCATCGACGGTCACGCGCAGTATTCCTGCGTCCCGCGCGCTTCATTGATGGCCAAATGTCTTTTCGCGGTTGATGAACTCTCTGGATTTTTGGTGGCCTGCGCTTATCTGCGGCCTGACCATTTTGCCGCGCTGACCTCGAAATCCGTGCTAAAAAAACTCAAGGACAAAAGTTTTGCGGCAAAAGTCAGCCGTGAAGACATTGACCTCGGCATCGCGGAATTAGGCGCGGACAAAGCGGAATTCATCGATTTCGTAATTGTTTCGCTTCGGCCTATCCAACCACAAATCTTTTCTTAAGACCTCTAACTTTATTTATGAACACTTCCCTCGGACAAGGCTTTGGCAACTTAGGCATCGCGCCGAAGCTTTTGGAAATTCTGGACAAAAATAAATTTACTACACCCACGCCCATCCAAGTGCAATCCATTCCGCTTGCGATCGCCGGCAAGGATCTAATGGGTATTGCC
>JAMDAJ010000012.1 GCA_023485925.1 Patescibacteria group bacterium | reverse complement strand
TTCGTTAAAATTGCGCTTTCCGCGGTGGCGTATTATATCGCGAATTTATTTTTCGAATAATCCGATGACTAGTGCACGTTCGCAGATGGGTTTTTGGCCTTTCTTGGTTTTGGGGCTGGTGGCGGCCGCAATGTTTGGATTTTACACGGATTTTTTCACCGGTTTTTTAACTTTCTCTATCACCCTTTGTTTTTATTGGGTGAGCCGAGAGTAGGGCGACCTCGCCGCAAGGCGATTTTTTAATATGAGAGCCGTTTGGTTGGGGGTGATTTTCATCCTGATGCTTTGCTTGGCCACTTCCGTTTTTGCGAATGAGACCGGCACCATCGATTCGGGCGGGGTCGTAGTCCAAAGGCAGGTGGAGCAGGGGAGTGTGAAGGGTGCTTTACTAAATCGGTTGGTTAAACTTTCCGGCGGCAGGTATTGGACAGCAGTTTCCGCCGTCGCCATTTTTTCCTTATTGATTTTTGAAGCCGGTTGGAAATTGGGTCAAAATCCTCCAAAAGACCGCGCGGCCTGAGCGGCTTTGAAAAAAAATCAGGCATTGGTTATACTGAAATTGCCCAAAAACGGCCGCATTCATCATTAATCCAACTTATATGAACAAAGCATCGCTTATCGAGGCCTTAGCTGAAAGAACCGGCACGGTACGCGGGGAAGCGGAGAAAATGGTGAACACGCTTTTTGAGATCATTACTGACAGTATGAAAAAGGGCGAGGAGGTTACGATCACAGGTTTTGGGAGTTTTTCCGCGCACGACCGCAAAGGAAGAGTGGGTGTCAACCCGCGGAACCTGGCGGAGAAGATCAATATTCCCACTGTCCGGGTACCGAAGTTCAAAGCCGGCATCGCTTTGAAAAAAGCAGTCCGCCAACCTTAAGTCAGCAAAAGCACGGATGATAGCCGCCCCCGCTTTTTTTCAAAAGGCGGGGCTTTAGGTTTGAAAGCGGGAATATATTATAATGTAAGCAGGTATGCCGGGGTGTCGTATACCGGTAGTACGCGTGCTTTGGGAGCACGTAGACTGGGTTCAACTCCCAGCACCCCGATGAGTGAAAATTTTTAGTACTTTACGGAAGGACAATTTATGACCCGCGGGCAGAAAATTTTAATATATCTTATCTTGGTGATCGCCCTTGTAGGAATATTGGACGCCGGTTTTTTGGTTTATGAACATTACACCGGCAAAGTCCCGCCTTGCACCGTTTTCAATGGTTGCGACGTTGTCACTAGCAGCCGTTACGCCGTTATTTTGGGCGTCCCCGTGTCGCTGTTGGGATTGTGCTACTATATTTATGTCTTCGGCGTCGTTCTGGCCATTCTCGACAAAAAGCTTTTGGCCGGGCTGAAATTTTTGTTTTATCCAGCAGCCGGGGCCTTCCTGTTCTCATTGTATCTCGTGAGCATTCAGGTCTTTACCTTAAAGTCACTCTGCGCTTACTGCATGCTTTCGGCGCTCAATTCCACTTTGATTTTTGCATTTGTTTTTTTCCTCAGGCGACTGTCGCGTCGATTTACGCCTTAATTCATCCAATATGTCCCACGGCAGGCCGAAAATTTTGATCCTCTTGCTTCGCGTTTCCTTGGGTTGGATGTTTTTCTACTCCGGCCTTATCAAGATTTTGGATAAAACTTGGTCGTCAAAAGGTTTTTTGGTTTCAGCCAAAACGTTTCCGGGATTTTACTCGTGGTTTACTTCCCCCCAAAATTTGCCGTGGGTGGATTTTTTGAACAAGTGGGGGCAGCTGCTTATTGGCGCGGCGCTCATTCTCGGCGTATTCGTGGGGATAGCGGCGCTGGCGGGCGCGGTTTTGATGGCGTTGTATTATTTTCCGGGACTCCAATTCCCTTACGTGGAGAATGGGGTGCTGATCGACCTGCACGTGATTTACCTCTTGGCGCTTTTAATGTTGTCCCGGCTGCGAGCGGGGAGGATTTGGGGGCTGAATTCGTTCTTTGGAAGGAGTCTATATTAAACTAGCTTGCTAGCTTGAAAAAGCTTTTTCGGTTGTATTCTCATCTTTTTTATAAGGCCCGCTTCTGGGTCTATTTTGTCGTGGGTTTGGCGGGGCTCTGGCTTGTGATAGGGGTGTGGCTGGCGATCGCCTTCCCCAGTCTCGTGCCCGTATTCGTCGAATATCTTCATAAGACCTTCGAAAATATTCTGGGGGACATCACAGCCCAAAGCCATTTGCAATTGGCTTGGGGTTTGTTGCAGCAGAACGCCGTCGCGTCTTTGTATGACCTGGTCTTTGGTTTGGGATTCGGTTTGGTGCCGATTTTTTCTATCGCCTTCAATTTTTTTGCGATCGGTTTCCTGGCTGGGCCGTACTTTGCGCCGGCGCTTTTCCCCGATACTGCTGGTTCTTTGGGCTTGTTCCTGCTTTCGATACTGCCCCATGGCATCTTTGAGTTCCCAGCCCTCATCTTATCAGCCGCTTTCGGTTTACGGCTTGGCTGGTTGTGGGTTTTGCCGCGGGCAAAGGGGCAACGGTGGGAGGTTTTTAAAAAAACCGTTATTGAGACGCTCACGATCATTCCTTTGGTGCTTTTGCTTTTGGTTATTGCCGCGTTTACCGAGGCGTTCGTCACTACTTGGCTGATCCAATGAGCTTTAATAGGCGGATGGTAGTTTACGTAAAGGCGATTCCTCGCGGCCACGTGGCCACTTACGGCCAGATCGCGGCGCTTTGCGGTTCGCCCCGCGCGGCCCGGGCGGTTGGGTGGGCGCTGCATGCTTTGTCGGAAGCAGAATTGCGGTTAACGCCCTGGCATCGGGTCATCAATCGCGAAGGCCGCATTTCTACGACTTGCCGCGAGCACGATGCGAATTTGCAGGCCGCGCTCTTGAAAAAAGAGGGGATTTCAGTACAATACAGGGACGGAAATTATTTCGTGGATTTGAAGCAGTACATTTGGGAGACTTAAATTTTTGAAGGCAAGCGGGTATCGTATAGTGGTAATACCACAGCTTTCCAAGCTGTTGCGGGGGGTTCGATTCCCCCTACCCGCTAAGAAGAAAGCCCGCCAGACTCCTGGCGGCTTTTCTTTTTAAGAGCGGAATCGAACCCTGTGGAAAGGGGTCGGGGAAACGGGAGTTTCCCCGAGGTGGAAATATTAAAACCGCAAGGTGTTAAAGCGCAGGCGCTCGCGCCGAGCAGGGGACGATTCCCCCTACCCGCTAAGAAGAAAGTCCGCCAGACTCCTGGCGGCTTTTCTTTTTTACAAGAGTCTAATGTCGGTCTTTACAAAAATTTCTAACTGTGCTAATCTTTGAGCTCCAAAAATTTTTTTGGTTTCGCGAGAGCTCGGTCAGTATTTTTTCCGAGTTTCCGTGAGAACAAAAAAATAAGGAGGCCGCATGCCACTTACGTACGTGGAAATTTCGCGCGTGCTTACGGCCCCCGAGGCCTTGGAATTCGAAGCGGCAGGTGCGAGGCGGGAAGAAATTGCCATCGGCAGAAAGCTGGGGCCGCGGCCACTCAAGGGCGATTTACTTTTCCGTTTCCCTGGCCCGCAATATTCAAATACCGGCTACCGTGCCCGCTTCCCACAATTGCGGGAGGAGGTCCAGACCCAGTTCCATCGGTACCTAGCGGTGCCGACCGTGTTGGTGAAGCGTCGCCCGCACCCGTTTGAGCCGTATGACAAAGTGTGGGATATCAAAACCCACTCCCTGCTCCTCGAGTTCGTGCGCCAGTCCCGATATTCAGGACTGGACACAAAGCTTGACGAGCTTGTCCGGAGGATTTTGGGTGAGCCATATCGGCGAGCAAGCGTTTTTTGGGAGGAAGAGCTGGGTTTTCTGCGCTTCGTGCTGGAGCCGCCGCGGGATGGGCAGGCGGTTCGAAAAGTGCTCGACTTTCACCTTTTTCGCGACCTCCGGATCGGCACGGTTGCGGTATCGGTCGGCACGGTTCGGCCGCGCAACAGTTTTCCCAAAGCCCAGGCATAAATTGCCCGGCTTTTTTTGTATCAAAAAACCGCCTGTGGCGGGTTAAATGTCTTTTTTTGGGTTTTTTTATTCTTCAAGCGAAGTCGAGAAGATAAGAGAGAGATTTTGAAACAAAATTTAGGTTCTCGACTCTGCTCGAACACTAAATTTTGTCGGTGTCGTTATTACGGCAGGTGTAATGTCTGCCCTACCCGGATAAAATCCGGAGAATCAAGATCGGGGTTGGCGCGCAAAAATTCGGTCACCGAGATATTGAGTTTCTGCGCTATTCCGACAAAACTGTCTCCGTTCTCGACCACATATATCTTTTTCTTGAGATTATCGTAAAATTTTTGCTGGCGGGTTGCGGCGGAATAGGGAATTTTGAGTTTTTGTCCGGGTGTTAGTGTGAATGGTTCGGTGAGGGAATTCAAAGAAACCAACTCTTCCCAAGCAACTTGAAATTTTTGGCTTAAGGAGAACAACGAATCGTTCGGCTCTACTTGGTAAACGTAGAAGTCAGAGTTCGTGGGGGCTTCGGCGCCCAAAACCGCCTCGCCTTGCGGCAATCCGTTACTGTCCGGAGTTGAGCCGGCATAGTGCTGGATAGCCAAAATGGCGATGATTATCAGGATTGCCGCTCCGAAGGCCTTAAAATATTTGGGATTTTGAGATCGCGGGGTGGGAGTTGTCTCGGCAACAAGGTGCGGGCCGAGCCGGACCCGGGATTTGTTCATAAGCTTTGTTTTTCTTTCCAGGGCTTCCGCGCTTGCTGCCTTGCGCTTGGGCAAAGCCCAAGCTTTCAGGCAGCGGCGCAAGTTTGGCCAGTTTCTTTGTTAAATTCTGCGCCGGCTTCTCATCGTAGACACGCTACGACTCGGCGCCTGCTCGAATTTGCCTCGAACCTGGCTCAAACGCTGAAGTCCTGCTCTCAGCATCAGTTGTTTGGCTAACACAAAAATCCTTGCTCGCGTCTTGTGGATTTCTTTTTGATCCAGTAGTTGTCTATATTATATTGAATTTTAGAATAGGCGTCAAAATGGTATAATAAATGTGGTCAATTTGAGATTTTTTTTAAGATTTTTCTCCTAAACCATGGGTCAATCGTCGGAATTCAAGGGGTGGCACGATGATTTCGTTCTAGAAACCCGTGAAAAAATCGATTCGGCGGAACCGCTTTCCGGCAGGGAAGTGGCGAAAATCATCGAGAACCTTTATGGGCGCCTGCCGCCCGATATAGGCTGCCATTTGGCGGAGTCGAATGTCGTTCTGACCTTGTCCGGCATGAAGGGAATGACCCAATTCTATGTCGAGGCAAGCGCTCCATCGGATGCAGAGAGAATTAAAAGCAGTATCAGTCAGCTGAACGATTGGCTTATTCAGCACCAACCCGAATTGCAGTTTGTGCCCGCCCGGTCGCCTCGGGCCAACGTGGAAGGCCGGCAGCTTTTAAGCGTTGGTGTCAATAACCTCCGGGGTTATGAGAGAGCCAGCCGTTTGAGCAAACTGCCGGGAGTAAGGCCGTTTGACTCGCAAGAGGGCTTTACTGGGTTGGGGCAGTGGATGGCCGATTGTGGCGAAGGTTTAAGAAAGGCGCAAGTGTCAGGCGCTCTGCCGAAAGATTACAGCATCGGCGACATTGAGGCGGGCCTGTATTTCGGTTATCCTGACCAGGCGATCTTGGACCGGGTCGATCAAGTTGCCAAACGCGGAGGCGGTATGGAAGGTCTTCAGGATTCCGTCATTCCGTTTACCGGCGTTCATCGCGAGACCGATCCAAACTTTGAATTTTACCCGGAGCACGCCAAAGCCCCGGAGGTAAAAGATTATGAGCTTAAAGCCGGAACGGTGTTGCGCGATTTTTATTTTAGCCCGAGTTATAAAAAATTATCGGCAGACTCGCATTTTCGAGAGTTAAGGGCTAAAGAAGATTATGATAAAACACGAGGCTAAAATTCGAGCGGAAAAGCTTAAAAAACAGATAGACGAGCTGCGGTATCGCTACCACGTTTTGGACGACCCGCAAGTTACCGATGAAGTTTATGATTCTTTAACGCGGGAATTGCGGGAAATCGAGCGGCAATATCCCGATTTAGTCACGCCCGATAGTCCCAGCCAGCGTGTTGGCGGCACGCCGCTTGATAAATTCGTCAAAGTCCGTCACGCGCGGCGGATGTTGTCTTTAAACGACGCTTTTTCAGAGCAAGAAATGCAGGATTGGGAAGATCGTCTTAAGCGCTTAGAGCCCGGCAGTACCTGGCATTACGCTTGTGAGCCAAAGTTTGATGGTCTGGCAACCAGTCTAATTTTCGAAAACGGCGTTTTTGTCCGGGGGGCGACACGGGGCGATGGATTCGTTGGCGAGGATATCACTCAAAATCTCAAAACGATTCAGACGATTCCTTTAAAGTTAGATTTGGAACTAACTCGAGATGATTTCGATCCCTATCTAAAGAATGGAAAAACAAAACGAATGTTTGATGAAGTCAGGAAACGAGCTCTGCCAATCATCAGAAAGACAGAGAGAATAGAAGTTCGGGGCGAAGTGCTCATGCGGATTAAAGATTTCAATAAACTCAATAAACGGGAAAATAACAAATTCGCTAACCCCAGAAACGCTGCTGCGGGCTCAATACGACAGCTTGATCCGAAGATTGCGTTATCTCGTAAGCTTGTGTGGCATGGTTATCAGTTAGTAACCGATTTAGGGCAAAAAAATCATTGGGAAGAGCATGCCTTGTTGGGTGCTATGTGGCTTCCTGTACAATTACCGTTTGGCGCCGAAAATTTGGAGGAAGTTTTTAGATTTATGAAAAATAGGAGCAGAGAAAGAGATAGTGGCAAATACGATTTCGAGATGGACGGTATTGTGGTGCAGGTTTATGAGCGCGACATTTTCGAGCGTCTCGGCGTGGCAGGCAAGGCACCGCGGGGCGCGATCGCCTACAAATTCGCGGCTAAAAAGGCCACGACGGTCGTTGAGGATATTTTAGTGCAGGTGGGCCGGCAGGGGAATTTGACGCCGATCGCCGTAATGAAGCCGGTGGAAGTAGGCGGCGTGACCATTGCGCACGCTTCTTTACACAACGAAGATGAGATAAAACGTTTGGGACTCAAGATCGGCGACACGGTGGTGGTACAGCGCGCCGGCGACGTCATTCCGCAGATAGTAGAAGTGCTGCCCAAAATGCGCAGCGGGCGCGAGAAAGATTTCCATATGCCAAAAACCTGCCCGGTCTGCGGCGGGAAAGTGGAGCGGCGGGCGATTGCTTCTTCCTCCCCTCCTGCCCGAGGAGGGGAAGGGGGAGGAGGGAGGGGCGCGGCGCACGTTTGTCTTAATCCCAAATGCCCGGCCAAGAATTTGCGAGTGATGGAGCACTTGGTCAACGCTTTTGAGATTTACACCGTCGGCCCAAAAATTATCGAACGCTTCAAGGATGAGGGGTTGATAACCGACGCGGCGGATATTTTTGCGCTCAAAAAAGAAGACATCGCGGTGCTGGAACGCTTTGGCGAAAAGTCGGCGGAGAATATCATTGCCTCCATTGAGGCGCATAAGCAAGTGCCGCTTTCCAAATTTATTTACGCTCTGGGAATTTTACACGTGGGCGAGGAAACGGCCATTGATTTGGCTTCCCATTTCGGCAGTTTGGAGAAATTGCAAAAGGCACAACTTTCGGAAATCGACGCCATTCCCAATATTGGTGGTGCCGTGGCGAAATCCATTTACGAATATTTTCGGGAAGCGCACAATCTTAAATACATCGAGCGGCTTTTGAAGAATGGCGTGGAAGTCAAAAGCCAAAAAATACAAACCAAAAGCGGTCCGTTGGTCGGGAAGAAAGTCGTGGTGACCGGCACTTTGCAAACACTGTCGCGGGAAGAAGCCAAAGAAGCGGTACGCGCTGCCGGCGGCGATTGGGTTTCGTCCGTTTCCAGAAATACCGATTACGTGGTCGTGGGGGAAAATCCCGGCAGCAAAGCGGAGAAAGCGCGTGATTTGGGCGTGAAGATTTTGGACGAAACAGAGTTTGTAAAATTGTTAAAGTGAAGTATTACCCCAGAGCAGAAAAATTCGTAATCGACAGCTTTACCAAAGCCGGCAGAATCGGCGGTCTCCCACATCTCGAAAGGACAGTTCACTGGTTGCGGGTATTGAAACCTGATGCCGACGAGGCAATTCTAATCGCTGCGATCGCCCATGATATTGAAAGGGCTTTTCGAAATCCCGAATACGAAGAACGCTTCAAGAGTTCTAAGGAAGGTTTTTTGGATTCAGGACATATGAAATATCATCAGGGGGAGGGGGCAAGAATTATCGCGGATTTTTTAAAAACTCAAGGCGCCGATTCTGCTTTGGTAGAAAGGGTGAAAGTTTTGGTTTCAAAACATGAGGAAGGCGGCAGCGATGATCAGAATGTTTTAAAAGACGCGGACAGCATAAGTTATTTTGAGGTGAATGCCGGAAAGTTCGTAAAATTGCACCTCCAAAAAGTCGGGCGAGAAAAGATCAGAAAAAAATTCGATTGGATGTTTTCCCGTATTACTTCCGAAAAAGCGCGTGGTATCGCGGGGCCCTGGTATGAGGCGGCCGTAAAGTCTCTAGAGAAATAATATGGAGAAGGAAAAAAGAATCGGCGTGGGGTTCGGAGTGCTGTTTTTGCGCGCCGGCAAGGTCTTGTTGGGTCGGCGGCACAGCGACCCCAGAAAAGCGGGGAGCGCGTTGCACGGCGAGGGTCAGTGGTGTATGCCCGGCGGAAAATTGGATTTTGGAGAAAGTTTGGAGAACGGCGCCAAGCGGGAAGTGAAGGAAGAAACCGGCGTTGAGCTTTTGGCGGTGGAGCCGATGTGCATCAATAACGACCGGGCAGAGGACGCTCATTTTATCACTTTTGGAATGAAGGCTTTGGAATGGAAAGGGGAACCGCAGGTGCTGGAGCCCGACACAATGACCGAGTGGCGATGGTTCCCGCTTGCGGAATTGCCGGCGCCTTTGTATTTCCCCACTAAAAAAATCTTGGAAAATTTTAGAAGCGGAAAATTTTACCTACCAAACCAATGACAAAACGTCCTTCTGCCGCTTTCATCTATTTTCTCGCCGCGTTCGCCGGTGCGGCTGTAATGATAGTGGAAATATCCTCTTCGCGTTTGCTGGCGCCTTTTTTTGGCACTTCGCTTTTCGTCTGGACCAACATCATCGCCGGGGTGATGATAGCCTTGGCCGCCGGTTATTATTTGGGCGGAAGGCTTGCCGATAATCGGCCGGAGATCTCTTTTTTATGTAAGATCCTATTCGTTTCGGGTTTGATATTTCTCGTCATCCCGGAAGTGGTACGATATATTTCGTCAGCCGCGAGCAGTAATCCTGCAACAGGTATCTACTTTCCCGCGGGCCTGGCGTTTGCCGGTTCGATTTTGGTTTTAGCTTTGCCTTTGATGCTTTTGGGAATGGTGCCGCCGTTTTTGACCAAAGTCATGTCCGAAACCCGCGAGGTGGGAAGATCCGCAGGCTCCATTTCCGCCCTTTCCACGTTTGGCAGCGTCGTTGGCACTTATCTTCCCGCGGTCTGGCTAATTCCGACTTTTGGCACCAAGGCGACCATCCATTCGGTGGCTTGGGGGCTTGTGATTTTTGGCGCTGTGGGCTTTTGGCCGGTCAAAAAAATTTGCTGGTGGCGTTATTGCTAGCCGGCCTGATCGGTAGCATCAGTTTGAATGTGGCGGGATCAGAGAATTTTTCCTCATGGGGCAGGGTTATCTACTCCCGCGAAACCCCGTATCAATATCTCCGGGTCACAGAGGACGCGACGGGCGAGCGTCATTTGTTATTAAATCAAGGCTTAGGCAGCCAGTCGAGTTTCCACCCGGGAAGAATCCTTACCGGGAAGGTCTATGATTATTTTAGCCTCCTGCCGTATTTATTTCAAAAGCAAAAGACGGTCAAGGTTTTGCTTTTGGGAGTGGCGGGAGGGACGGTTTTGCGCCAACTTAATTATTTTTTTCCCGAGAGTGCGGAATTGACGGCGGTGGAGATTGACGAACAGGCCGTCGCAGCCGCGAAGCGTTTTTTTGGCCTTGATGGGGTGAAGGCAAAGATTTTCATCGCTGACGGAAGGCGGTACCTAAAACAAACGGACGCCACTTATGATATCATTTTGGTGGACGTCTATGTAAACGATCTCGAGATCCCCTGGCATATGACTACTTCGGAGTTTTGGCGAGAGACAGCGCGGCACCTTGATCCTGGGGGCATCGTGGCTTTTAATGTAGTGGGCTCAAATTCGCCCGGCGGCCTGCCAGCTGTGATCGGCAATACCTTGGCCACGGTTTTTTCTACGGTTCAGTCGGCAGCCTTGAGCGATTCGCCCGTGGGAAATTATCTGTTTCTGGCTTGCGACTGCGAAGCTCTAGAGGCCCCGATGGCTGTGGACGCGGTTCCCTCGCTTTTGCGTCCGCATTGGGCATTACTCCAAGCGCGCGTTTCCCGTTCCCGCTTTAACCCCGCCGTTACGGTGCTGACCGACGACCGCGCTCCGGTGGAGTTGTTGACCGCGCGCACCTTTTTGGGTGCGGCGAATTAATAAACGAAGATGAAACTGAATCGCACAATCGAGCGCATTTCCGAAAGCGAGACCCTGCACCTAAATGCGCTGGTTAAAGCGCTTGCAAGAAAGGGAAAAAAGGTTTTCAACTTTACGGCCGGTGAACTGGATTTTGCAACGCCCGAATCGATCCGTCGGAGGGTCGTTCGCCATTTGTCCGAAAATAAATACACGCCGGTTTTGGGGCTTTCGATTTTGCGCCGAGCGATCGCCGCCCGAGCGGCGAAGGATTATGGCGCCAAAGATATTAGCGACAAAGACGTCGCCGTCACCGCCGGCGCCAAGCAGGGGTTGGCGGAAGTTTTGCAGGTCATCTTAAATCATGACGACGAAGTTATCATTCCCACTCCCGCCTGGCCGACTTATGCCGAGCAGGTGAGGCTTTTTGGCGGCCGGCCGGTGCTGGTGCCGCTTTCGAAAAACTTTGAACTGGATATCGCGGCCGTTAAGGCGGCTTTAACTTCCAAAACCAAAGCCATCATTCTGAATTTCCCCCATAACCCCACCGGCAAGATATTTTCCGAAAGCGCCCTTAGGCGCCTGGCCAAAGTTTTGCAGCATCGCCGCGTTTATGTCATCGCCGACGTGATTTACAGGGCCCTGGTTTATGACGGCAAAATGCCCAAACCGGCCAAAATTTTCAAAAAAAATCTCATCATCATCGACGGCTTTTCCAAAAGCCATGCGCTTACCGGCTGGCGCATCGGCCACATGGTAGCCGAGCCAGTAATCATCAGCGCCTTGGGCCGGTTGCAGAGTCAGACTTCCGGCAACGCCTCGATCGTAAGCCAGCACGCGGCATTGGCGGCTTTAGGCGCATCCGCCGTCACGGCCGAGTTTCTGCGCGCCCTTTCCCGCCGCCGCAAATTCGTCGCCGAAGCTTTAGCAAAAATCACAAGCATCAATTTCGTGTTGCCAGACGGCGCATTTTATTTCTTTCTCGATATTCGGAAGATCAATCGCGATTCACAGGAATTCTGTCGCGAATTATTGCAAAAAACCGGCGTGGCGCTGGTGCCGGGCGAGACATTTGCGGCTCCGGGTTTTGCCAGGCTCTCGTTCGCGGCGCCAGACGCGGCGCTTGAGGAGGGCTTGCAGAGACTTGCAAAGTTTGTCAAACTTTAGCCGTTATGCAGCGTCATATTCCGGCCACTATGGCCACCCAACATCCGGATAACGCAAACGCGCCGTACTGGGAGCGCGACGGCGACGGTTTTGTCAGCGCCTACGAGGAGTTGGACGAGTGCGTTTCCAGTTTCCGCGATCTGGGAGTTTCGGAATTTATGTGGGACTGGGAGGGCAAATTCGCCGACGAAGCGGTGGTTGATCGGTTGTTCGCCAAGTATTACGGGCATTTTAAAAAGCGCAATTTGGGCCGCGACGAGTTTTTGACCTTCCGCATTCCCAACGTTTCGCACGAGCCGGGCTACAGTTTGATGCGGGCGCTGATGGTCATTTTGACCGCCGAGGATTTCGCGGGCGACCTCAAATTCCATTCGCCGCCGCTTTTTGAGGTGATCCTGCCGATGGCCGAATCGCCCCGGCAGTTGTTGTATATTCAGGATGCTTTCGAAAAACTGGCGAAATTCAAGGCCAAGACTTTTACCCACCACAAAAGCCGGCATCGCGAATACCTTGAGGTGATTCCGCTGTTCGAGGGAGTTGACAATCAGACCGCGGTCCGCGAATTTTTGGAGGAGTACGTAAGTCTGCACCGCAAGCGCTTTGGCACGAGACCTGCCTATCTCCGGCCGTTTTTGGCGCGCTCCGACCCGGCTTTGGTTTCGGGAGTGGCCGCGAACGTGCTTGCCAATAAGGTCGCGCTTTCGGACATTGCGGAATTTTCACGCAAGCAAAAAGTGCCCTGCTTCCCCATTATTGGCACGGGCAGCTTGCCGTTCCGCGGGGGATTAAGTCCGCTCGCGATCAAAGAGTTCTTACGCGAATACGGCGGCATCCGCACGGTTACCATCCAATCGGCGTTCCGTTACGATTTTCCCTTGCCCTCCGTCAAAGCGGCTGTGAAGCATTTAAGCCGAGAGCTGCCTAAGACCCAAACCCAAATTTTGTCCGTTGATGATCGGCATACGGCGGTCGGTCTGGTCAAAAAATTTAGCGCGACCTACCAAGTCACTTTGAAAAAGCTCCTGCCCGACCTGCCCGAATTTTTCGCCGCCGTGCCGCGCCGGCGCGAGCGGCATCTGCACATCGGGTTACTCGCTTACAAGCGCGCGGCGGGAAAACTGTCCCTGCCGCGGGCCATCACCTTCACCGCCGCGTTCTATTCCTTGGGCGTGCCGCCGGAGTTTTTGGGATTCGGCCGGACTTTGGCCAAATTATCCCCGCCGGAATTGGCCGTGCTTTTTAAATATTACCGCAATCTCAAGTTCGACCTCGATCGTGCCGGCCGTTATTTGAACCGGGGAAACCTGTTAGAATTATCGCGCAAGAACCGCGGCTGGCGGCAGGTGGCGCAAGATATTTCGGAATTGGAACGGATATTAAAGATGAAATTCGGGCCGCGCACGGAGCGGGAGAAATTGCACGTGCATCTTTCTTCGAACCTGCTCATCGAGCGCCGCCGCCCGCACGAGGTGGCCCGGTTGATAGCTGAGACCGGAAAATTACGTCGGAGCTTGGGCTAGTTTAAACAAAATTAATTTTCAAACATATGTGGTGGTATCCGCTCGTTGTGATTGTGGTCTTGTTCCTGGCAAGCCTGCGGCAGGTGAATCAATACCAGCGCGGGGTGATGTTCACCATGGGGAGGTTTACCGGCATCAAAGAGCCGGGCTGGCGCGTGGTGGTGCCGATTTTTCAGAGCATGGCTAAAGTCGATATGCGCGTCAAAGCCGTGGACGTGCCCGATCAAAAAGCCATTACCAAAGATAACATCGCCGTGGGCGTGAACGCGGTCATCTATTATAATGTCGCCGACGCGGGCAAGGCAGTGTTGGAAGTGGAGAACTTTTATTACGCCGTTTCGCAGCTGGCGCAGACCACCATGCGTAACGCCGTGGGCGAAGTGGAGTTGGACGAATTGCTTTCGGCGCGTGACAAAGTGTCCGAGCGCATCCGGGCGGTGGTGGACGCGGCCACCGATCCTTGGGGTATCAAAGTGGATAACGTGGAGCTGAAAGATATCCAGCTGCCCGAAAACATGGAGCGCACTATCGCCAAGCAGGCGGAGGCCGAGCGCGAGCGTCGCGCGGTCATTATCCAGTCCGAAGGCGAAGTGGTGGCGGCCGGTAATATGGCCAAAGCGGCGGCGATTTTGGCCCAGTCCCCGGGCGCGTTGCATTTGCGCACGCTCAATACTATCAATGATGTATCTTCCGACCAGTCGAACACCGTGATTTTTGCAGTACCATTGGAAGTGTTGCGCGCGTTTGAAACGGGCAAAAAGAAAGAGTAATCAAGGATTAAAAAAGGCGTCTCTTTGGAAGACGTCTTTTGATTTTCTAAAATTACTTCTTACCTCCCCCTAATTGTCATCCCGAGCCGCCCGAGGCGGAGAGGGATCCCTTACCCGTGGAAAAACGCGAGGATAAGCGATCTCTCCGCTCGCTCCGCTCGCTGCGCTCGGTCGAGAAGACAAAAATGGCAGATTCGGAATTTTCAGAGCAAAAAAAAGACCACTCCGAGCAAAGCCGAGGAGTGGTTTTAGGAACTGTCGATTCGCCGTGCCCAGCAGAGGAAAGAGGGTGGCGGGCGGCGGGAGAGAAGCAGTGTGGTGACAGTCATAGTCACCTCACCGAGAAGTCGAAGATAGTTGGCAGCAAGCCGCCGTCGTATTCGAACACGACGGCATACTCGCCGGCAGCGAGTTGTGCTGCTTTGACCGTTACGGCGGTGTCGGTCTTGGCGATGTCGGCGCCGGAGACGGCGGTGTGCTCGTATGCCTCAACGACCCGCGGCTGGGTCGCCCCCTTGGCGACGCCCACCTTCATCTCGGCACGAGCGGTGCCGACAATTCTGGTCTGGGTGTCTTTCGACACCTC
>JAMDAJ010000047.1 GCA_023485925.1 Patescibacteria group bacterium | reverse complement strand
AAGCGCCGAGGCCGGCGATATCGTCATGGTCGCGGGCTTACCGGACATCTATATTGGCGAAACCATTTGCGAAAACGCGGAACAGGCGGCGCTGCCGGCCATTGCCGTGGACGAGCCGACCATCAGTTTGAATTTTTTGGTGAACAATTCGCCGTTCGCTGGCCGCGAGGGACGTTATGTCACCTCGCGCCAAATCCGCGAGCGCCTGGAGCGAGAGCTGGAAGTGAACATCGGACTGCGCGTGGATTTTTCCGCAACTGATTATTACAAAGTCTACGGCCGTGGTGAATTGCATATCGCGATTTTACTTGAAACCATGCGGCGGGAAGGTTACGAACTGCAGGTCAGCCAGCCGCACGTCATCATCAAGGCGGTCGAGGGCAAAGAGCACGAACCGTTCGAGGAAGTGACCATCGACGTGCCGACCGATATGTCCGGCGTGGTTATTGAGCATATGGGCAAGCGTCGAGGCGTGATGCGCGACCTTAAAACCCACGGCAGCCATACACGTTTGGTGTTCGAGATGCCCACGCGCGGCCTGTTGGGTTTCCGCAACCAGTTTCTGGTCGATACAAGAGGCGAGGGGATTTTGGCCTCGCGGGTCATCGGCTTTAAACCTTACGCCGGCGAGATCGAAAAGCGCGATTTCGGCTCCATGGTTTCCATGGCACCCGGCAAAGTGCTTGCTTATGCGCTTGATAATCTGCAGGACCGCGGCACACTGTACGTGACGCCCGGCACGGAAGCTTACGAAGGTATGGTCATTGGCTCGGTGAACAAGGGCACGGACTTAACCGTCAATCCTGTCAAAGGCAAACATTTAACCAACGTCCGGTCGGCCGGCGAGGAGGGCATTCAGCTTAAAGCCGCTTTTCCCCTCACCCTGGAGCGAGGCCTTGAGATCGTGGCGGATGACGAATATCTGGAGATCACGCCGAAAAGCGTGAGAATGAGAAAACAGTTGCTTTCCGATATCGACCGAGTGCGGGACAAGCGGCAGAAGACAAAAATTTCCGTTTGACCAAAATCAGTGGTATAATATTTTTAGGTATTAAAGGTGTGGATATGAAAAGACAAGGCTTTGAAAGGACTCCTTTCTTTCCGGGCATGGAGCCGGAAGCCAAGTTGCTGCATCCGACTAAAGATGAGGAGTCTGATTCGTCGGGAACGTTGGAAATTGTCCACTGCCAGTATTGTGAAGACGTCGGCGCTTGCACGTTCTGTGAGCGGGGGCAGAAGGAAATGCCATACCAGAAGCGCTGGAGGAATTAGTTTTCAGCCGCCGGTCTGGCGGTTTTTTGTCTGCTGAGGAGCAGACCGCTATACCCGCGGCCGGAAACAGTCGCTATTCCACAACGGGAGGTGCGCTATGAACAAGCCGAACGACTCCCTCAAGAAAGGGGGTGGTCACAGGTGATCTCTCCGCCATTGGGGCGGATGTCCGGCTTAACCCATTGCCGGAAAGGAGTTCGCCTCTGGCGAACCCCCGCTCTGAGCCAGGGCCACCCCCGGCTCTTTTTTTATGATATAATTCGGGCGAAAGGATAACCGACAAATGAAAATCACAAAACTCGGCCATTGCGCCTTGCTTTTGGAAATCGGCGGGAAGCGCTTGCTTACTGACCCGGGAATATTTACCTTGGAGGCACAAAGCGGTCTAGTCGGCTTGGACGCGATTTTTATCACGCACGAACACCCTGATCACCTGCATATGGATTCGGTCAAGGCGATTTTGCGCCGTTCCCCGCAGGTGAAAATTTTCACCGTTTCCGCCGTTGAGAAACTTTTAAAAGCCGCATCCGTTCCAGCGGAAATTCTAGGCCACGGTCAGAGTGCGAATTTCGCCGGGATCGCCGTGGAAGCGCATGGCGAAAAGCACGCGGAAATTTATAAAGACATTATACCGGTGGAAAATACCGGGTATCTTTTTGATAATCGTTTATGGTACCCGGGCGACGCTTTCACTCTTCCGCCAAAAAGTTCGGAGATTTTAGCGCTGCCGGTAGCCGGGCCGTGGTTGAAGATTTCGGAGGCCTTAGATTACGCTTTGACCATAGGGCCAAAAGTTGCTTTTCCGGTGCATGACGGGAGTTTAAAGACAGGCGGAGTTACGCACTCCATGCCGCAGAAATTTCTGGGCGAAAAAGGGATCCGATTTGAAAGCTTGACGGAGGGTGAAAGTCTAGAGTTATAATTTTTTACCCCTCCCCGTTTGGGAGAGGAATGAGGTAAGGTTGGGAACATTGGTGGCCGCAGTTAATCCGTAATCTCACCTTTTCCTCGCCGATATCGCAGAGGGTTATCAAATTTCACATAAAAGTACTCTACATAATTTATGCGGCCGCATAAATTATGTAGAGTGACTAAAATTATTCTATGAATCAGAGATCGCTATTCATTGTCAGTCTGGTCGCGTCCGTGTTTTTGATTTTACCGCAAGCGGTTCGCGCCGAAAGCATTTCGGATTTTAACACGCGAATCCAAATCAACCGCGATTCCAGTCTGAAAATAACGGAAACTATCATCTATGATTATGAAGGTGCGTCCCGCCACGGCATCTACCGCGACATTCCGGTCAGTTATGACGCGCGTGGCGGCAGATACGCCCTGCGCATATCGGCGGTAAGCGTGAATGACGAAAACGGTTCGGCAGTGCCGTTTTCGGAAAGCTCCGAAGGAATTTACGAGCGCATCAAAATCGGCGACCCGAATGTTCTGGTAACCGGCGTCAAAACTTATGTCATCGCCTATACCGTGGACCGCGCCCTGAATTATTTTTCCGACCATGACGAACTTTATTGGAACGCGACCGGCAACGAGTGGCTGGTGCCCGTCAGAAATGCCGAGGCCCTGGTCGTTCTGCCACGCAACGCCGCCGAATCCGATTTGACCGTGGAATGTTATTTCGGGAATTTATCCAGCCAGCTGACCTGCCAAAAGGCGAGTTTCAGTCAAAGCCAAAACGGCGTAGTTTTTGAGCAGTCGGAGCTTGCGGCATCACAGGGTCTGACCGTGGTGGTGGGCTTTCCCGTCGCTTGGGTTGTAAAGCCGGTATGGTGGCGGGAATTTTTGAACACTTTGGTTGATAATTGGATTTTGTTTTTGCCGTTAGTCGTGTTCGGTGTGATGTTTTATCTGTGGTATAGCCGCGGTCGCGATCCGAAAATTTCCGGTCCCGTGGTGGCTGAATATGAAGCTCCAGAGGGATTGTCCGCTGCGGAAGTTGGGGCGATTTATGACAGTCGAGCTGATAACAAGGATATTACCGCCGCCATCATTGAGCTCGCTGTGAAGGGGGATATTAAGATCCGTAAGACCAAACGCGACGGTCTGGTCTTCAAATCGGATGATTGGCAGCTGGTAAGATTGAAAACGGAAGACGCGGCCCTGTCTGACTTTGAAAAAGAGTTGATGAAAAGATTGTTCTCGTACGATGAGGCACTTGCCGAGCCGGCCGCTGCAGTCAATCTTTTGCCGGTGGAGCGAGCTGTCAGTCTATTCCGGTTGAAGGACAAGTTTTACAAAGACCAGCAGGAGCTGAAGAAACGGCTGTACGAATCTTTAGTGCTTCACGGGTTCTATTTGCGTTCGCCGCAGAAAGTTTTGGGCGCGTACGTCGGAGGCGGCGTTGTTGTCGCGTTCCTCGGCGTCTGGCTGGGCGGACTTTTTGGCGGTTATACCGTTTTGGCTCTAGTCGCCAGCGCCGTGATAATCATCGCGTTCGGGATTTTTATGCCGGCTAAGACCATGAAAGGCGCGGAGGTTAAACGTCGTATTTTAGGGCTTAGAGAATATCTTAAAATCGCGGAGGCGGACCGGCTCAAATTTCACAACGCGCCGGCTAAAACGCCGGAGCGGTTCGAAAAGCTGTTGCCTTACGCCGTTGCTTTATCGGTCGAAAAAGAGTGGGCTGCGCAGTTCGAGGGGATTTTCAACCAGTCGCCACGTTGGTACGAGGACGGTTCGGGCGGGATGTTCAATAGCGTGATGTTCGTGTCGGCGCTCAACCATTTTTCCGCGACCGCTAACACTAACCTTTCGTCGGCGCCGCGCAGCGCCGCGGGCGGCAGCAGCGGATTTAGCGGCGGGTTTTCCGGCGGCGGTTTCGGCGGCGGGGGCGGCGGAAGCTGGTAAGTGGGTTTTATGGTATAATCAAATCGGATTTCGTCTTTTTGAAACTAAAATCGAAACAAAATAAATGGCCTCCGGATTTTTGGAACTTGCTATCATTGTTTGTCTGGCTGCCGTTTTGGGCTATTTAGCTCGCGTCTTAAAACAGCCCACGATCTTGGGGTATCTCGCTGCCGGCGCGGTTTTGGGGGTATTCGAATCGTCGCGGCTTTTGAATTTTGACACCTTCCAGGTGTTCTCCGACCTGGGCATCATGTTCCTGTTATTCTTGGTCGGGCTTGAGATCAACTACACCCAGTTGCGACTGGTGGGGAAATCGGCGCTTATCGTGGGTTTGGGACAGATCGTTTTTACTTTTCTTCTGGGCTACGGCGTCTGCTGGCTTTTGGGCTTCGCGCCGCTTGCGGCAGCGTACGTTTCCATCGCCCTGACTTTTTCCAGCACTATCATCGTCATCAAGCTGCTTTCGGATAAGCGCGATTTAGGCAGTCTTTATGGCAAGATGAGTTTAGGCATTCTCCTCACCCAGGATATCGTGGCGGTGCTGATTTTGGTGGTGCTTTCGGGTCTTCGCCAAGGCGGCGAGCTTTCGGTCTTGCCCGTAATTTGGACGCTTACTAAAGCCGTGGGACTGTTCGCGTTAATGTTCGTTTTAGGGCGAAAAATTTTTCCTCCGCTTTTTGACCGGGTGGCGCAGTCGCACGAACTGCTGTTCACCACAAGTTTGGCCTGGATGTTTTTGCTCGCCGCAATAGTAAGCCGCATCGGCTTTTCCATTGAGATCGCCGGATTTTTGGCGGGGCTGGCGTTAGCCAATTCTTCGGAACATTTTCAGATCGCCGCCAACATCCGTCCGCTGCGGGATTTTTTTATGCTGATATTTTTCGCCATTTTGGGTGCGTCGATTGCGGTCTTCAATCCCATCCAAGCCTGGTTGCCAGTCGTGGTACTTTCGCTGTTCGTGCTGATCGGAAACCCCTTGATCGTGCTTGTAATCATGGGTTTTTTGGGCTACCGCAAACGCACAAGTTTTTTGACCGGAATTACCATCGCTCAGATTTCGGAATTCAGTTTGGTTTTGGCGGCCCTGGGGTTAAAGCTCGGCCATATCGGGGAGTCGACCGTTTCTATCATCACGTCGGTCGGGGTCATCTCCATTCTGGTTTCGAGTTATCTGGTTATGCACGGTGATGCCATCTACCGGCGAGTTTGCGGGGCGTTGTCGCTCTTTGAGCGCAAGCATCTGTCGGAGAACCATCTCCCCAAAACCCGCTATAACAAACCCATCGTGGTCATTGGCTATCACCGGACCGGCCGGGCCATCGTAAAATCCTTGCCGAAAAAGGATGTTTTAATCATCGATTTCGATCCGGAGATGGTGGAGTCCCTGCGGGACTTGGGCTATGACCATATCTTCGGCGACATCATCGATTCGGAGGTTTTAGAACTGGCTAATTTGGCAAACGCCCGACTGGTCATTTCCACCAGTCCCGACCTGCAAGACAATCTCGCCTTGCTTTCTGTGCTCGCAGAACAGCGCCGCCGGCCCAAGCTCATCCTGCGTGCTGACAGCGAAAAAGACGCCGGCATTCTCTACGCCCACGGTGCCAGTTATGTGCTGGTACCCCACATTTCCTCCGGACATTATTTAGGCAAGCTCGTCGCTTCCGACCCGACGCTAAAAAATTTGGGAAAATTCATCAAAGCGCTGGCGTAGGTTTTTAGTTTGTCGATTTCTATGATATAATTCAGATCACTATGGACAGCTTCATTCACGCCGACATTTTTTTCTTCATCACTTCCATCGCGGTGGTTTTGGTCACGGCGCTTTTGGTCATCGCGTTGGTTTATCTGGTTCGGATCTTGCGCGACGCCAAATCCGTGACGGGAAAAGTGAAAGAAGAAACCGAACTCATCTCCGAAGATATCAACGAATTGCGGACCAAGACCAAAAAAGAAGGCGTGAAGTTCAAGAATTTTCTGGATTTTTTCTCCGGCTTTTCCGGACATAAGTCATCTCGACGCCGCAAGTGAGGACTCTTTTGGCTTCTCGGTTATGGCCAATGCTCGGCGCATAAAAAAAATCAAGCAGGTTATTTCATCCCGTCAGCGGGATTTTATTGTGGTCTTGGAAGATATCCACGATCCGCACAACGCCGCTGCAGTTTTGCGTACCGCCGAGGCCTTCGGCGTACCGCAAGTTTATTTTGTCTTCGAACAGGAAAAGCCCTATAATCCGCGCCGGGTGGGGAGATCGAGTTCGGCTTCGGCTAACAAGTGGCTGGAGCTGAAAGTTTTTCGCTCGACCGAAAAATGCATATCCGCGCTCAAAAAATCGGGCTACAAAATTTACGGCACCGCCATCAGCGATAATGCAAGCTCGATATTCACACACCGGTTTTATGGCAAGGTCGCTTTGTTTTTTGGCAATGAACACCGGGGGCTTTCGGAAACGGCCTTGCGTGCCTCCGACGAGAAGCTCGTGATACCAATGCGGGGGATGGTCCAGAGCCTGAATATTTCCGTTACCGCTGCAATCTGTATTTTTGAAGTCAGTCGTCAGCGACGTGTCTCCGGCAAAGAATTTGGGTTAACTCCCTTTCAGCAGAAACATTTATTTAAAATTTTGCGATAAAGGTTATGGCGCCTTCACCTCCAGATAAAAAATCCCCCAAAGAACCATTTTTCCTTTCGCAAGTTTTACCGCTGGCGCTCACTGCGGTCGTTTTTGTGGCGTTGTTCGGTATATTATATCTTGCTATAATTTTACTGAATCGTTTTACCCCCGACGCGCCGATAGTTTTGGAATTGCGCTGGCCTGATGTGCTGTTCGGGTTGACGATTTATCTTAAAACTTCGGTCGATTTCGCGATTTTCATCGGCAATCTTATGCGGGCCAACCCGGGGTACAAATCCCGCATCGCCGTGGAGATCGGTACCGCTTTGGGTAATGCGGCGGGAACCCTTGCAATTTTGGCCCTGTGGAATTATTTCAAAGGGCTCGATTTTTTGCTCGCCGCCATGGTTTTTGTAGCAGCCCTGGTCTTGTTGCGTTTGGCCCAAGACGGGCTGCAACATGGAGAAGAAAGGACCAGTAAAGGAACCCTGATCGGGCGTTTGAGTATGTGGCTTGATAGGTTTTTGGGGAAGTTCAACGATAAAATCGATCCGTTCTTGAGCAAAATCGTGCCGCACACCTCGTTCAAGCAAGCTGGCGTGCTCAAATTTTGGCCGTTATTTTTTTTCGCCTTCACCATTCCGTTCATTCTGGGCCTGGACGATTTCGCTGGTTACGTCCCACTGTTTTCCATCGTTAATGTTTTCGGATTCGCCACTGGCGTACTGCTCGGTCATATGATTCTAAACGCCCTTTTGTACCTCTCACCGATCGCGACCATCAAAGCCGTCACCAATGCCTGGGTAGCGTTCGCCGGCAGCGTGGTGTTCGTGGGCCTTTCGATTTATGGTTTTACCGAAGTTGCAAAAATCCTCCTTGGGCATTAATAGCTTGACGATTTATCATCAGTGGTTTAGAATGTTTCTAATTGAATAGAGAAGATATCTAGAGCGCAGCTTTCTCCGTCCATTAACGGAGAGGGGGACCTAGCCTCCTGACCTGCGCGGCAACCTGCAAGATGCGATGTTTTGCAAGGTGCCAATTCTAGCCCGTAAGGGAAAGATAACTTGTGGACCAAGACTCTTTTTCCTTGCGGAAGGGAGTTTTTAGTTAAATTCGTGATTCAGTCTTGCATCGTCGCGGCTTCTGTTTTTCCCTCCCCTATGTCGGGGAGAGAAATGGAGAGGCAGGGAACCAAAGTCAAGGAGGAAATTGTCATGTCCAGAGTAGTTTGTGATACTGGAAACCAGGAACGGTGCCCCCTGTGTGGTGCCGAGATCTTCATCAAATTCGTCGAGCTGAACCACTGCTGCCCGGCGTGCGGCGAGCCGCTGGAAGTCGAGGGCACAATCACCGGGCCGCAGTTCTATATTCCGGAGACAGTGCCGGCCGTTCCTCATCCCCAGCCGGGCGACTGATTGGATTTCACGTCCGAATCCTTAAAGGGCATCCGCCCTTTTTTTATTATCAAAATTCCACTAAAATGATTGCATGTTCAAGTTTACGATCACCAAAAAATCCAAAAAAAGCCGGGCACGACTGGGTTTGTTAAAAACCAGTCACGGCGTCATTGAAACGCCCGTCATGATACCGGTGGCGACGCAAGCCAGCATCAAAACTCTCAACTCCGAACAGGTTAAAAAAACCGGCAGTCAACTTTTGATCTGCAACACTTATCATCTGCGTTTGCGGCCCGGCGAGAAAGTCATTAAGTCTCTCGGCGGGCTTCATCAGTTCATGAACTGGTCAAAGCCGCTGATGACCGACTCAGGCGGGTTCCAGGTTTTTTCTTTGGGTTTCGGGCGAGACTTTAACGTGAGCAAAATCATCAAGGGCCGGGTGAAGTCACAAATCAAAGCCGGGCAGCAGCCGAAACTTTTGAAGATTACGAAGACAGGGGTATGGTTCCGCTCGCACGTTGATGGCCGCAAAATTTTCTTGGGGCCGAAAGAATCAATGGAGATCCAAAGTGCTTTAGGCGCGGATATCATTTTTGCCTTTGACGAATGTCCGCCGCCACATGCCAACCGCGCTTATGTTTCTGACTCGGTCGAGCTTACTCATAAGTGGGCAGAGTTGTGCCTAAAACATCACGACAAAAAACAGGCGCTCTACGGCATTGCGCAAGGTGGTCATTTTCGCGACCTTCGCTTAAAGTCTGCTCGTTTTATCGGCAGCCTGCCTTTTGACGGCTTTGGCATCGGCGGGGAACTGGGCGGGTCGGTTTTGGAAATGAAAAAGATGCTTGCATGGGTCACGGCGGAACTTCCCGAAGGCAAACCCCGCCATATGCTCGGCACCGGGCATCCTGAAGACATCCCGGCGATTATTGCCTCTGGCTGTGACACTTTCGATTCCATCGTGCCCACGCATTTTGGCCGGCACGGCACGGCTTTTACCTCATCCGGGCGGCTGAACTTGAGCAATTTGATTTTCCTAAAAGACAAAAAGCCCCTGGAACCGGGCTGTGAGTGCGAAGCGTGCACGGGATATTCACGCGCGTATATCTCACACCTCTTCCGCTCGCGCGAGCTCTTGGGTATGCAGCTGCTTTCGATTCACAATCTGACGTTCTTCAATCGTTTGGTTTCCGACATCCGTCGAAAAATCGAGGAAGGCAAATTCTAGAAAGACTATTAAAATTCACGGCCGTGAATTTTAAAAGCCATCGAAAGGATTGATTTTGGATATTAATAGCAAACTAGGAAAGTACGATTACCGTTTGCCAAAAGAGCTGATTGCGCAGGCGCCTGCCACTCCGCGCGATAGAGCGCGGCTTTTTGTGTATGACCGCAAAGCCCGCAAGGTCGTATTTGACCGGTTTGCCAACCTAGCCGAACATCTTCCGCGGAATGCCGTGTTGGTGTTCAACGAAACCAAAGTTTTGCCCGCGCGGTTTGTGGTTAAAAGAGCAACCAGCGGTCGGGTGAAGCTTTTGTACCTTGCTTCCGTCGGGAAAAACATCGAGGCGCTTTCCGAGCGCCGGCTTTTAGCAGGGGAGAAGCTTTACGTTTCAGGAAAAGTTTTTTTCACGGTCATAAAAAAAACCGGTTCGGTCTACACTCTTCGCGCGCCATTTGATCGATCGACTTTGGTCGATTATCTTATCCGACGCGGTGAAGCGCCTATCCCACCTTATCTGCGTCATACCGTTCTCTCAGGTGCAAAATTACGCCGGGCCTACCAAACGGTTTTTGCAAAGTCACCCGGTTCGGCGGCCGCGCCCACGGCTTCGCTGCATTTCACGAAGGGTTTGATGAAAAAACTGCGCGCGGCCGGGTTCGCGACAAAGTTCGTCTCCTTGCACGTCGGCTTGGGCACTTTTGCCCCTTTGACCGCGACAAACCTCCGCCGCGGAAAGCTGCATTCCGAACCTTACGCTATCGACAAAAAAACCGCCGCGTTTTTGAATCGCGTCAAAAGTGAGGGTCGCCCTATCGTGGCCGTCGGCACCACCGTGGTGCGCACGCTGGAATCGGCCGCATCAGCCGGCCGCTTAAAAAAAATTCACGGCTCGACCCGACTGTTCATCCGAGCGGGGGACAAAATAAAATTCGTCGATTGTCTCATCACCAATTTCCACGTGCCGCGGTCGAGCTTGATGATGCTGGTTTCCGCGCTGACCGGTCGAAAAAAACTCCTTGCGCTTTATCGCCTGGCCGTCAAAAACCGTTTCCGATTTTTTTCGTTCGGCGACGGCATGTTGGTGAGATAAGAAGTGCTTTTGACTTTTGTCGGGAAAATATTATGATAAGCGTATGAACCGTCGCATTCTCGCTTATCTAAGTTTGACCGCTTTTATCGCTCTGGCCGTTTTCGGTTTCGCCGCGATGACTGGAGAGATGCGCGCCCACGGCGACTGCTTAGCTTCCATCGCCAACAACGGCTGTCCTGTGCCCGCGGCCGGACCGGCCGTGGCCGTTTTTCACATTAGCGCTTACCAGGCGTTTTCCACGACGATTTTAAGCTTTTTCGCCGTCTTTCTGATTTTTTTGGCGGTTTGGCTGGCGGTTTTAGAAATATTTTTGCAAAGAAGCCGCGAGCGGCGGGACCGGAAGCTTTCGTCGAATTTTTCGACTCACGAATCGGTAATTTACCATTTCCGCCGCTGGCTCTCCCGTTTAGAAAAAGCCGTTCCCGCTTTGGTGTTCTAGGTTTCTGCTCGTGGCCGGTTTTCGGTCGGTCATCGGCGGAAGCTTGGATATCAGAGCGGTTTTTGTAATCTAAAATCGAGATTACTATGAATTTGTGCACGTGCACGAATTCATAGTATGAACGTAAAACAATGCTCAGCAAAAAATTCTTCATTCTGCTTCTGGCGCTGGCCGCGCTGTTCGGGCTGACGCTGCTCCTGCGCGCATCGCCTCAAAACCTGCCCGCCGCCGCAAGCGGCCCGCTTTCGGCGAGTTGGTTTTTGTCGCTGCTATTGGCGGCGGCGCTGGTTGATAGCATCAATCCCTGCGCCTTCTCCGTTCTGCTTTTGACCATCGGTTTTCTGTTTTCCTTGGGGCGGGAGCGCAAGTCCATCCTGCAGATCGGCTCGGCTTACATCTTCGGCATCTTTGTGATCTACGTTGCGATCGGCCTGGGGATATTAAAAACCCTGCAGCTGTTCAACACGCCGCACTTCGCGGCCAAGGCCGGTGCCTGGCTTATCATCGCTTTGGGGGTGATAAACCTCATCAACGAATTCTTCCCCAAATTTCCCATCAAGCTCAAAATCCCGCAGGTCTCGCATCGAAAAATCGCGACCCTCATGGAAAAAGCCAGCCTCCCGGCGGCGTTCGTGCTGGGCTGCTTGGTGGGGCTGTTCGAATTTCCCTGCACCGGCGGCCCATATCTGGTGGTGTTGGGCCTGCTGCACGACAGCGGCACTTACTGGCTGGGTTTCTGGTATCTGGTGCTTTACAATTTCATCTTCGTCCTGCCGCTTATCGTCATCCTGCTTTTGGCTTCGGAAAAAAGCTTTATGGATAAGGTGCAGGCCTGGAAAAAATCGAACACGAGCAATATGCGCTTGTACGGCGGGTTGGCCGCCGTCGCCATCGGTGTTTTGATCTTATTGCTTTAAGCCATTAAGCGAAAATTATGGACAACAAGGATTTTCAAAAGTTGGTCGAAAAGATCAAAAAATTGAAAGCGGGCGGTTCGCTGGATTTGTCGCTGGAGGAGGATCTCTCCATCGGCATCATGAACCTGGTAAGCTTGGAAGAGCACTTTTACTTTACGGCGGAAAAAACTGGCAAAACCGGATATTTCGATTTAATGTCGGAAGTGCGCGAGGTCAGAAAAAGTTTACTGGGCCGTATGATCGACCGCAAAGAGGGCGAGACCTGGTGCATTTCAAAACACCTGCTGGCCGCGACCATGCGGCTTATCGAGGTCGGTACTAAATATCGAAGCGACGGCAAAGCCGAAGACGCCAAAACCGTTTTCGACCAGGCCTACAAGCTGTATTCGATGTTCTGGGGTCTGCGCTTGAAACTCGTTGACGCCGCTTCCATCAAAGCCGTCGGTCACAACCAACTCAACAAACACGATGCCGGGAGCAAGCAGCCCTGGAAAGTCGAGGACATCGTGGATAAATTAGTCGATTGTTGCAACGAATGAATATGACAAATTCCAAAAATACAATCCAGCAAGTCATCGCTCTGGCTGTCATCGCCTTGGGGCTCATTGTTTTGGGCTATGTGCTTTACTCAAGCAGTGCACAGCCGGCTTTTGCCGATCTGGATCAGTTCGCCCGGTGCCTGGCCGAAAAAAAAATCACCATGTACGGCTCTGCCACTTGTCCGCATTGCCAGAATGAAAAACGGGCGTTCGGCACGTCTTTTCAGTATGTCCCTTATGTGGAATGCACCGTTGACCCCAAAGTTTGCACGGACGCGGGTGTGGAAGGCGTGCCCACGTGGATATTTCCCGACGGCAAGCGCCTGGTAGGCGAGCAGGGCTTGGAAAAACTTTCTGCCGAAAGCGGCTGTCAATTACCGAAGACAGATTAGTAAGAGTGCGGCAAAAAAGCTAAAATAGTCTAGGACTATGCACCCGGTCATAGAACATCTAAGCGCGAGGGCGGGGAAGTCCGGGCCGTTTTCTGACGGCCGTCGGATCGCCTTGGTGCTGTGGGGCGGGATTATGCGCGGGGTACGCGGCGCCGGCGCTTTGGCGGCGCTTGAAGCGATGGGATTAACGCGAGCTTTCGATTCCGTTTATACCGTCTCGGCCGGTTTCCCCCTGGCAAGTTATTTCCTGGCCGGCCAGATCCATTTGGGAATTTCGCTTTTCTACGATGAGCTTGCCAGTCCGAAGTTCCTAAACCGCTGGCGATTTTGGCAGGGGATGGAAGTGCCGTATCTCATTTCCGCGATGCGGGAAGGAAAACCTTTGGACGCGGAAGCGGTGCTCGCCAGTCCCACCCGCCTGTACGCTCGGGTAGTGAACGTCAAAACTCAAAAGTTGGAATATTTGGAAGCGCACGATGTCGGGGCGGGCGAATTTTGGCAGTTGATGCACGCAGCCGTTTCGATTCCTATCCTGCACCGCCGTCCGGCCAAAATTTCCGGTCAACATTATATCGACACCAATCTCAACGGCCGGCTGAAAGAACATATGCGTTATGCGCTCAATACCGATAATACCGACATTTTGGTCATCTACAACGCCGAAATTCAGCGCCGGATGAACGCGGCGGACGCAGTTCGGGTTTATGAGTTCTGTCCGGACCGTTCGTCCCGCCTGTCCCGCTTTGAGCGTAATCCGAAAGAGCTAAAAAAAGCCGGGCAGGAGATGGCCGATATGGTTAGTGAGGCCTTTGGACACAAAAGAATTTCGCTTTGACAGTCAATCGCAAAATTTAATATCGTCCGAGCCTGTCGAGAATTTATAGCTTCCAACTCCAGTAAAAATGTTGCTTCTCCACAGGGTCGAAGACAACATTTTGACATTTCGCAATTCACCATTTAGGAAAGTTGCGTGGTGAAAAATATGGGGTCAAAAACAAAACCCAAAACCTTGCTCACGCCGAAGCCCGTCGAAACCAAGCAGACTTGGATGCTTCGGGGTTTAACGGCGCTTGAAGCCCGGGCGCTTCTGAAAAGTTACGGCACCAACGAGATCGTGGCGCGCCATCGCCGGTCGGCTTTTGCGCAGTTCTTTTCGTATTTCCGTTCGCCGCTCATCGTTATCCTGCTTTTGGCCGCCGTGCTTTCGGGGGTCTTTGGCGAGCTTCGCAGTTCCGTCATCATCGTGGTGATGGCTTTAGCCTCCGTGGTCCTGAATTTTTATCAGGAGCGCAAAGCCGGGTCGGAGGTTGAAAAATTGCAGGAGCGGCTCTCGCTTTCGGCCACGGTCATCCGCGACGGCGAAAAACGCGAGGTGAACATCAAAACTGTCGTGCCGGGGGACGTGGCGGTGCTTGCTGCGGGCGACATTGTGCCGGCCGACGGCGAGGTCGTGGTTTCCGACGACCTGTTCCTTAACGAATCGTCTTTGACCGGCGAAAGTTTCCCCATCGAAAAAAGTCCCGCCGCCTCAGGCGCCAACCCCCAGGACATAAACCGCGTTTTCGCCGGCACTAACGTCATTTCCGGTTCTGGCTATATCAAAATTTCGGCAACCGGCCAAAACACCGCTTACGGCAAAATCGCCGGCAAACTGCAAGAGGAACCCCAGGAAGACGCGTTCGAGCGCGGCATCCGGAGTTTTGGATTTTTGATCGTGCGCGCCACCGTGTTCATTGTCCTCACGGTTTTTTTGGTCAATACTTTCAAACCCTTCTTTTCCGGGGGCGGCTTGACACACGAGTCCCTCATCGAATCTTTCCTGTTTGCCATCGCGGTCGCCGTGGGCCTCACTCCCGAATTGCTGCCGGTCATAATGTCCGTCAATATGGCCAAGGGTTCCGCCCGGATGGCCAAAAAAGGCGTGCTGGTCAAGCGCCCCCGGAAAAGAAGG
>JAMDAJ010000010.1 GCA_023485925.1 Patescibacteria group bacterium | reverse complement strand
CAAGTAAAGCCAGGCACTCCGCAGTGAACTTCGATTTCCCGTAGATATTGGAGGAATACTCCACTTTCCGGCCTGTGGAGGACCAGACCGCGCCGAGGAGGGGGGAGACCAGGATGGATGCCTCGATAAAAAGCAGCGGCCAAAAGATCCATGGAGCGAAAGCGGCTCGGCAGCCCAGGGCGCAACAGAGAAAAAAGACTTTATCGCACCAGGGATCGAGGATGACGCCGAACAGGGTGCAAGAGTGAAGCCGCCGGGCCAGGTAGCCGTCCAGCATGTCGCTTAACATCGCAAGCGCGATTAAACTCAGTACACTGCCGATCGAGTGTTCGCTGGCCCGTATCCAGACAGCGATACCCAGCGGGATGCGGGCGAGTGAGAACGAATTCGGGATCAGTAACATCCAGGTGGATGCGCGGCTTTGAGATCCGGTCGGAAGCGGTGCGCAGGCTTTGTCGAAAATGTTTTGGATGGCGGAATATATCCGGTCCAGATTGCGTTTCAGCATCGCACCCTCCTTTCGGGCTCGAAAGGGGATTATTTCAAAAATCAGGCACCGAGTCAAATTTTCGGTGTTCGTTGTGCTGGGACAGTCTTTTTTGATTGTGGTATAATGACTTGAAACGTAATCGAAAAATCCAAAATGCCCCACGAGGTACTCTATCGAAAATTCCGGCCGCAGACTTTTGCGGCAGTGGTCAATCAGGAGGCGGTCAAAACCACGCTCACTAACGCTGTCGCCGAAAACAAGGTGGCGCACGCTTATTTGTTCACTGGGCCGCGTGGCGTAGGCAAGACTTCCATGGCGCGGATTCTGGCTAAGGCCCTCAATTGTCTTAAACCAAAGAAGGGCGAGCCCTGCGATAGTTGCGCCAATTGTGAGGCCGTTCGCGAAGGCCGGTTTTTGGACCTTATTGAAATTGACGCGGCTTCTCACACGGGCGTGGATAACGTGCGCGAACTTATCGAGCACGTAAAGTTTTCACCCGCGGTCGGGCGTTTTAAAGTCATTGTCGTTGACGAGGTGCATATGCTCTCCAAAGGCGCCTTTAACGCGCTTCTCAAAACTTTGGAGTTTTTCCCGGCTCATGCCGTTTTTGTGCTTGCCACCACGGAACTTTCCAAGGTGCCGGCAACCATCGTTTCGCGCACACAGCGATTTGATTTTAAGCGGTTAAGCCAAGCTGATATCGCCGGTCAGCTGGAAAAGGTGTTGAGCCGGGAAAAAACTAAACTAGGAAAAGAAGTCGTCAAGCTCATCGCGCGGGCAGCGGATGGCGGCATGCGTGACGCTTTTTCGCTTCTCGACCAGCTTTTGGCTTTTGGCGAGGACGCGTTGACCCTGGAACGGGCCGAGGAAATTTTGGGTTTATCTTCGTTTTCCAGCCAGCAGGAATTTTTGAACATGCTTTCTTCCAGTGATCTGTCGGGTGTTTACGTTTTCGTCAAAGCGCTCGTGGCCCGCGGCGGGGACGCGATGCAGTTCGCCTCCGGTTTTTTGGAATATCTAGATATGGTTTTGGGAATGTCGCTAACAGGCGGGAACGGTGACAATTTAGGTCTGGTACCGGAAGATCTAGAAATTTTAAAACAGCACGCCAAAATTCCGCAAGGTGAGCTTGCGGCTATCGCCCAGGCGTATCTGACAGCGGCGGCCCGGATAAAATCATCGCCCTTGCCGGAATTGCCGCTCGTGCTCGCGGCGGTAGAATATGTCGAGCGCTCCGGCCAAACGCCCCCGGCCCGGCTCGGCCCGGAGGCAGGGACGAAGCCGACGGAAAAACACACCCCTGTGGAAAAGTCGGTCGACCCCGCGCCCAAAAAACCCGCTATGCTTTCCGAAACTGACGATTTTTTGCCGGAAATCAGCAAAAACTGGAACAAATTTTTATCCCAGCTTAAAGATTACAACCACTCCTTGCTTTCTTCGCTGCGGCTTGCTACCCTAATCGAGAGCGATGGTATAAGTTTGTTGGTCGCTTTCCCGTACCGCTTCCACAAAGACACGGTGGAGCAGCGCAAGAACAAAATAGTCGTGGAAAAGGTGCTGGAAGAGGTCTATGGTCGCCCGCTTAAATTTAAATGTTGCATGACGCACGAAGCTGACGAGTACAAACAGAAGACCCCGAAAGTCA
The DNA here is from genome assembly GCA_023485925.1 of Patescibacteria group bacterium. Taxonomy (GTDB): domain Bacteria; phylum Patescibacteriota; class Doudnabacteria; order UBA920; family 2-01-FULL-50-11; genus JAMDAJ01. Next base: position 645 of record JAMDAJ010000010.1, on the reverse strand, counting down.
AAGGCAGTCTAATGGATGAGGCCTTGAAAGTTTTCCGAATTGACGAAGTGAATTAATTCCCCTGTCGGGGAATTTTTTTTATCCCACGCCAAATGCAATATAAAAAAAGTATCGCTATCCTAACAAGCCGCGATTCCAGTTTTGTGTGGGGGTTGTCGTCTTGAATCGAGCGGAGAAATCACCCTCTCTTCACCCCCCCCCCCCCCTTGTAAAGGGGGAGAAAAGAGGGGGAGCGAGAAAAACGTTTCTCTTTCCGTTCAGCACGACAATCGAAGTTTCCAGGAGGATTTATGACCACGACTGTGGCGCAGATTTCGCAGAACGTTGTCACGCTTTCGGACGGTACCGCTTTCGAGCTCGAAGAGGACGCAATCAAGGGCTGTGATATTGGCATCGCCGTGGGCGATCAGGTGATCTTTACACAGGCGGAACAAAATTTGACCATCTTTCATTTACAGCATCATAAGGCGGATATCCGGCTTTTGCCAAAATGCAAAGGTCTCCCAAAAGGGAGGGTGCTTGTCGGTTCGGTCCACAAGCCGGTTTATGACCCCGCTAACCCATTCGCCTGCGAACACCGCCACTTTCTCTAGCCGCCATCTCACTCGCCCATTTGCCGATATTCTGATATGGGCCCTCAAAAAC
>JAMDAJ010000009.1 GCA_023485925.1 Patescibacteria group bacterium | reverse complement strand
AACCGCCGGATGATGCCGGAGCCAAAAAATATCCCAGGGAATAAAAGATGGTATCGCTAATAAGGTCGGCAGAAAATCCCAGGACAAAAACGGCAATGGGATTAAAGTAACCAAAAGAGGCGATCGCCGCCATGGTGATGGTGGCGAACGGCCCGGCCACCACCATCAACGGCAAAGCTATCCAATAACCGTAAACCAAAAAAAACTGGACCAGTTCCGAATTCGGAAGCGTCATCTAATAATATTTCGCTTAATCAAGGCCTTGCGACTGTCGCCGGCGCCAGTCTTCGACTCTTTGGTGGTCGCCGGAAAGCAAAACCTTTGGCACAGAGCGGCGCTTGCCCTTTATCTTTAAAACCTCTGGCCGGGTGTAATGCGGATATTCCAGGTACTTGCTCATCATATTTTTTTCCACACCTGAAACCGGCTTGAATGATTCATCAATAAGCGAGGATTGCTTACCTACCGCGCCGGGCAATAGACGCGTCACCGCTTCCATTACCACCATCGCCGGTACCTCGCCGCCGAACAGCACATATTCGCCGATCGAAATTTCTTCGTCGGCGATGTACTTGGCCACCCGCTCGTCCACGCCTTCGTAGCGGCCGCAGACCAAAATCAACTGGTCGTATTTGGAAAGCCGCCGCGCGTCCGCCTGGTCGAACGGCTTACCCTTGGCGGAAAACAAGATAACACGCGATTTCTTTTTGACTTTTTGCAAAGCCCTGACCGCCCGCATTATCGGCTCCACCATCAAGACCATGCCGGCGCCGCCGCCATACGGCCGATCGTCCACGGTTTTGTGCGCGTCAAAAGTCCACTTTCGCAAATTATGCGCGCTAAGATTGATGATCCGTTTCTTCACCGTCCGCGCGATGAGCGCCTGGCTTTTGAAACTTTCAAAAATATCCGGGAAAATCGTGATGATATCAAATTTCATATCCATAGGACTTACGCGTTTGAGGCAAATTCGAGCAAGCGACGAGCCGTAGTATATCTACGGTGAAGAGCCGGCGGGGAATTTAACGAAGAAGTTGGCCAAAGCCGCTTGCAAGTCGGGCTTTGCCCGACTGAAGAGCGGCAAGCGCGTATGTCGAGTCCAAATAAAACCGCGCTATGGTCATATTATACCATAACGCAGTTTTTTGGCTTTGTGCGAAATTTAGAGCTTGAAGTCGTCCATGTCGGCGGCCGAGGGAGCAGTGTGACTGGCTTTCCCGCCGCGCATACCGCCTTCGGGTTCCACGATCTTGAGGTTGACCCGAGCGCGGGACTTGGCACCGACCACCCGCAAAAGGGTGCGCAGGGCTTTGGCGGTCTGGCCGTCGCGGCCGATGACCTTGCCCATGTCTTCGGGATTGAGGTGGAGAGCGATCAACACACCCATCTCGTCAATGTTCCGTTCGGTACGCACTTCCTCCGGATGATCCACTAAAGCTTTGACCACGAACTCAACGAACTCTTGGTCTTTTTGCATGTCGGATAACAAGAGGTTACTGACAAAGCCGAATCGACCTTCCTGCAACCGTTTAAGAATTCTTGTCCCGTCGGATGACGGGAGCGGTTAAGCAGTATTTCAGCTGTTAATCGAAACTGGCCACAATATAACACTCCAATCGGTCGATGTCAATATCACAAACAAAACCCCGGGCTAACCCGGGGTTGATTTTAACTATACCGATTTTTTCTCCTCGCTAGGAGCTGGCTGCTCGACCGGTTTTTCTGCGGGTTTCTCTTCCTGTTTCTCGGCCGGGCTAGCTTCTTTTTTCTCCGCCGGCTTGGCTTCCGGTTTTGCCTTAACTTTCGGCCGCCAGGCCTTCACTTTAGTGCCGGTGATGACCTGTTTATTGATGAGCAGATTTCGGACGCTGGGCGAAATTTCCACGCCGCGGCCCACCCAAACTTTTAGTTTGTCGGCATCAATAAGTTTCAAATCTTTACTTTTTGGATCATAACGGCCGAAAACTTCCAAAACTTTTTTGGAAGCGGCGCGGTATTTTTCCGCAAGGACCAGACGGAATTCCGGCGAGTTCTTGGCGCCCCGGCGCTGAAAACGAATGATTAACATAAATAATATTTGTCATTCCGGACTTGATCCGGAATCCATAACTTGAGCTTCTGGATTCCCGCCTGCGCGGGAATGACACATTAATAGATTTTGAGCGTAGGGGTATGATACAAAAAAACCGCAACGCGGTCAAGGGGCAATTCACTACGAACGCCGCTTACAAAATCTCAAGTAAAAACTTCACACCGATTTCCTTGCAAGCACTCTCTAAAACCTGATAGTACGGACCTCAACCGGGAGTATTGCGAGGCTGGGCCAAAAAAATAAGTTCTGAAATCTTTTGCTCCCGAATCTGCCAGGAGACCCTCGCGACTAGACTTTTCACCTCCTCAAATTGCAACTGATGGTCATAATCGGGAATCGGAGTTGCGGCTGGAATAAAACCGAATTCTCCGGAAAGGAAAAATAACGGAAGGTCCCACTCATGGGCCGTTTCCACAACTCTGGCCACACGGGAAGAGCTATAACGCTGGGAGGCTGGCAATAAACCTGCCCGATGGTCTTTATCTTTAGAACAAATTGTACAAAGCACTCGCATACCCTACGCCGCGATTTCCACGGCCTTATCCAATTTAATCGACAGAACTTTGGAAATGCCGTCGTCGCCCATGGTAATGCCGTAAAGCGCGCCTGCCTGCCGCATGGTTTCGCGATTGTGGGTGATGGTGATGAACTGGGTCTGATGGGAAAGCCGCGACAAAATTTTACCGAAACGAATGGAGTTGGCCTCATCCAACGCCGCATCGACTTCATCCAGC
>JAMDAJ010000071.1 GCA_023485925.1 Patescibacteria group bacterium | reverse complement strand
GTTGATATCGGGACTGATTTTGTACCCGGTATTTTTAGCAGCCGTGCCAAAAATCCGGCAATTTTTCAATTTGGAATTGCCGCAAAGTAGTTTTTTGAACGGCGCGTTTTGGCAGCTATTATTGATCCAGACCGCGGTCGGCTGCGCTCTGGGCATCCTCTCGAGTCTTATCGCCACGAGGCGGCATTTAAAGGTGTAAAATGAAGTTGATTTTAACAAAATCTGTGAATAACCTCGGGGCGCGGGGTGCTATAATAGAGGTAGTCTCTGGCTACGCCCGCAATTTTCTGCTGCCGCAGGGGCTGGCTATGGAATATTCCGAAGCGGGGGAGAAAAAGCTTCGGCAGCAGGCCGAAAAGACGGCAAAGCTGGCCAAAAAGGCAGCCGCTGCTTCCGGAAAGACCGCGCAGAAACTCCAGGATGCAAGTTTCGAACTGGCGGTAAAAGCAAGTTCTTCCGGCTCGTTGTATTCGGCCATACATTTTAAAGAAGTAGCGGAGCTTATCCAAAAGCGGATGAGTTTAGCGGTTTCTGCAAGTGAGCTTTCCTCGAAGCTTCCGCTGAAACACCTTGGAAAATTTCAACTAAGTTTTCGCCGCGGGTCGGACCACGCGGATTTTCACTTAACTCTTACCGGGTCGATCAGCTAAATCGTGTTAGTGTTCGAGCTTGTTGAGAACTGGCAACTTCTCGACTTCACTCCGCCAGCAGGCGGAGCTCCGCTCGAAGAATATTTTAAAAAGTTCAAGTAGTGTATATAATCTATTTTGTTCTGATATGAAAAAACAAAGCAGAGCCAAATTCATTTTCGTTTCCGGCGGCGTCATTTCCGGCATCGGCAAGGGCATTACCTCCGCGTCTTTGGGCGCGATTTTAAAATCCAAGGGTTTTAAGGTTTCGCCGGTGAAGGTGGATATGTATTTAAACCAGGACGCCGGCACCATTCGCCCGCAGGAGCACGGCGAAGTTTTCGTCACGGATGACGGCATCGAGACGGACCAGGACTTAGGGCATTATGAGCGGTTTATCGACCAGCCATTACATCGCATCAATTACATCACCACCGGCCAGATCTATCATGAAGTGCTCACGCGGGAGCGGCAGTTTGAATATGACGGCGAAGACGTGGAAGCAATTCCGCATGTGACGGACGAGATAATCCGGCGGTTCGAGCTGGCGGCTCATGGTGTAGACTTTGTCATTATCGAGTTGGGCGGCACAGTGGGGGAATACCAGAACGCGATTTTTTTTGAGGCCAGCCGGATATTAAAACTGCGTTACCCGAACGATGTTATGCATATCCATGTGGCGTATTTGCCGATCCCTGCGTATTTAGGAGAGATGAAATCGAAACCCGTCCAGCAGTCGGTTCGGATGCTCAACTCCATGGGCATTGAGCCGGATATCATCGTCGGCCGTTCCGAAGTGTCGATCGACGAGCGGCGCAAGGAGCGGGTTGCGCTTTTTTGCAATGTTGATCGCGACGCAGTGCTTTCCAACCCCGATGTCGCCACGATTTACGAAGTGCCCGTGATCTTGGATAATCAGCACGCAGGCGAGCTGGTCCTGAATAAATTCGGGTTTAAGCAGCGCACGCGCGATCTGAAAGACTGGCGCAAACTGGTCAAGACAGTTAAATCCATCAGCCGGCAGATAAAAATCGCGGTGGTGGGCAAATATTTTGGCACCGGTAATTTTGAACTAGCCGATTCTTACGTTTCGGTCATCGAATCTCTAAAACATGCCGCCTGGAGCTACAAGGTCGCGCCCAAGCTCACCTGGATCGATTCGCTGAAAGTGGAAAAGCAGGGTGCGGCGGCTCAGCTCACAGGTTATGACGGCATCGTAGTGCCCGGCGGATTCGGCAGCCGCGGCACGGAAGGGATGGTTGAGGCCGTGCGCTACGCCCGCGAAAAGAAAGTGCCGTATTTGGGTTTGTGCTACGGCATGCAGATGGCGACCATCGAGTTTGCCCGAAACGTGGCAAAATTAAAAGGCGCCAACACCACCGAAGTTGAGCCCAAAACCCCACATCCGGTCATCAATATTATGCCCGACCAGGAAAAGAAGCTGCTCAAGCGCGAGTATGGTGGCACCATGCGCCTGGGCGCATGGGACTGCACGGTAGTGCGCGGTACTAAGACCGAAAAAGAATATATCGTCTCCGGCGTTATCGGCAAATCTGGCACCAGCCGTATCTCGGAACGCCACCGCCACCGCTATGAGTTCAACAATCAATACCGCGCGCGCCTGGAGAAAGCCGGCCTTGTTATCGCCGGAACAACCCCGGATAAAAAACTGGTGGAGATAGTCGAGCTTCCCGACCATCCGTATTTCGTGGGCAGCCAGTTCCACCCCGAGTTCAAGTCTCGGCCGCTCAAGCCGCATCCGCTCTTTTCCGGCTTTGTGAGAGCCATCGTTAAAAACAAAAAACCCCGCAACTAGCGGGGTCTTTTCTCATATTGGGTTATTTTGTCGGGACCACGTCCACTACGGTTTTATTTTGAAGCGAACCGGTAAAACGCATGATCTTCTTGGATCGGAATTTCACAGTGCCGGCAATCTCGGCGTAAATCGTATCGTCGGATCCTAAGCGCACGAATTTACCGGGTTGGTATTTGGTGCCGCGTTGCCTGACGATGATCTGCCCGGCCCGGACTTTCTGCCCGCCGAAAAGTTTGATGCCGAGCCGTTGGGAGGCGGATTCGCGGCCGAGACTGGTGGAGGAACCTGCTGCTTTATGTGCCGGCGATGACCAAACCCGCTTTTTCCAGACGGACGCGGTATTGATTGTTGAACTCGTAGCGGTGGCGGTGGCGTTCCGAAATGCGGCTAGTACCGGTTTTGCCGATG
>JAMDAJ010000017.1 GCA_023485925.1 Patescibacteria group bacterium | reverse complement strand
GGAGAATTTCTGACCAAGTTTCAACTGTTTGGTCACACGCGGGTCGGTTGACCACAGCAACCGAATGTCCGGCAGATCCATGCTGGCGATGGCTAGGCGTTCCAAACCGAACCCAAACGCCCAACCGGTGTAATTTTCCGGGTCTACGCCGAGTTTTTCCAAAACCGAACCCTTCACCACGCCGCAACCCACTACCTCCACCCACCGTCCGCCGATCTCTACTTCCATTTCCAAAGACGGATCGGTATATGGAAACGTGTCGGGATTGAGCCGGTATTTCACCTTTGGCCCGAATACGGCTTTAGCGATATTTCCAAGCGCCTCCTCCAAATCGGTTTTTCCAATGGTCTTTACCGCCTTCGGCGCCAGATACCACCCGTCGATCTGGTGGAAAACGTTCATATGCTTGCTGTCGATCTCGTCCTTGCGGTAGACCTTGCCAAAGCAGAAACTGCCGATGGGCTCATTCGCGGCGATCTTGGCTTTCACACCGGCATTATTCAAATAGTAATACCACATGATGGTGGTATGCGTGCGCAGGATATTTTTGTCATCCACGTAATAGGTGTCGGAATGCGAACGGGCCGGGTGGTCGGGCGGAAAATCGAACAGATTAAAACTGATGTCGGCCGACAGAATTTCCGGCGTCTGGATAACATCTAAATCTTTAAAATACGGATGCGCCAGTATCCGATCAACAACTTCTTTGATGGGACTGCCTGCGCTGCGCGAAAGGTCGGGCATGCTCAAATAGCGCCTGATCCTTTGCGCTTCGAAATCCGTCCGCTTTTCCAAAGTCTGTTTTAATCGCTCCTCCTCTGAAACGTCAATCGTGATATATTGTCCCATGTTTCTTCCCTTCTCCTATTGTTATCACGTATGCATACATGATAACAGCGGAGCGGCTGAATCATATTACTTGCATCACCGGCTGGAAAGGCGTGCCGGGTTTGATATCGTCTTTTAATATCACAATTTCCGGCTTGTCCGAAAGCGGACCGAGACCAAGTTCATAAGCGGCGCAGATCATCCCCTGGCTTTCGACACCGCGAATAGTGGCAGCCTTTAAAACGAACGGCGCGTGCGTTTCCGAGTGGATGTCTTGGGGGATGGTCGCGCCCGGCAGCGCCAGCGCGACTTTGTTTCCGACTTGAAAATTGAACGCCCCACACACCACCGGCTCGACTATGCGGCTGCCGATATCGAGCTCGACAATGCGCAGCCGGTCGGCGTTGGGATGTTTTTCGATCTTTTTTACCTCGGCCGCAACAATATTCGAAAAAACCTTTCCGGAGCCATTCTGCCCGCCGAACAGCCGCTGGAATATGTTTCTGAAAAATTTCATCAGCGAATGCTATTGATAATGACTTCCGCCAACAATCTGCTTTCCGCCCATTTCGATTCCGGGGCCTGGTAATAAACTACATATATGCGACCGCTTTTTGAGAAAACAGCTCGAAGCGCGTGCGTACCCTCCCCCGGCGAGCGCGTGTTCTCGTCAATCTGCAGATCCAACCCGGCGATCTTCCGCTGGCCGACGTAAATTACTTTCCCCTCGCTAGGCGCGACTGTTCGAAGAGAGTTAAGATAGCTCGGCATTTCAGCGGCAGTTAGTTCCAAGGGAGCCGCGATCAAATTTATAGAGCTGCTCGCGTTATACGTGAACCGGATGGCATTCTCCTGCAGTACCATTGCTCCGCCTTTGGGAGCGCTCAGGACGAACGGCGAGGAGCTGGCGGTGCCACCGTTAAAGACGGGCTTTAAAGTCTGCAAACTTAAGAAGGTTTGGGTCGGCTCGTGCAAGCCGTATTTCTCCGTGTTATCGGCGATGACCTGCTTCTCCACGGACGATATCCGTTCGGAACCGCCAAGAGTAGGGCTGTAACCATTACGAACCTCGTCGCCATCCTCGAATTTATCGCCGTCCGTATCGGCGACGCGCGGATCGGTATTGTAAACTTGTACTTCGTCGCTGTCGGACAAACCGTCAAAGTCGCTATCGGGGTTATTGGGATCGGTGGAATATTTTTGTTCTTGACTGTTGGTTAGCCCGTCATTATCCGGGTCAGCGGCCGAGCCGCAGATCGCCGACGCACAATCGGCGCTGCCAAAATATTTGTTCAACCATTCATCCGGCATTGCCGCCGTACCCTCCACAGCGGGCTTCTTCAGGAGCAAATCCTCTTCGGTGGAGCTCGTTAAACTCGAATAATACAGATAGCCAAAATACCCCGCTACACCCAGAACCAAAATGCCCACGATGATTATTATCCATTTAAAATTGAGGTGCGGCATGCTGACGCGCCTCCGGCTCTTCTCCGCCACTCTTACCGACTCGCTTGCGGCGTCTGGAGAAACGATCTCTTCCGGCATCTTCGGCGTCGCTTTTGGCGACGTCGACCCGGCTGAAGGAGACATTGGGAGATCAATAGCTCTTACCGTGTCAGGCAAGTTCTCCGCCGCACCGCCTTGCGGCATGACGTCGAATATCAGCTTGACTTTGTCCGGTTGATTTTGCGAATTTTTGTTTGGCTCTTCCATAATTTTGCGAACTTAATGTGTTTTTCTAATTGCTATCGACTTGAAAAATAAAGTTCTAATATCCCTGAGCACAACAACAATAACCCGATGGTATAAACATTCAACAGACGCAGGGATTGCAGGGCCAAAGTTACGGATACGAGCGCGCCTAACATCAAAGCTTGCCGCAAAACGACGCCCGTCCGGTCACTTTGCGACCGAAACACAAAGGCCCGGGACAAGAAAAGGAGCACGGAAAAACATAAACCGGAAACCGCCAGAAATACCGAAAAATAAAGCGCGGCGTGAACGCCCCAGGGGGCGGAAGCGGGAGAATACTTAAAAATCACCCCCACCATCCCGCCGATTCCGACCAGGAAAACTAAAAAAGCAACCAGGGATTTTATGGCGGAATTAAAAGCCATTGCGGTCACTAAAAAAAAGCACTTTTCCTGTCTTCATTATAACAAATTCCACCGGACTTGCCAACGCATTCCCTACCAATTCTTTATAAAATAGACTAAAATCGAGATATGAAGACCTTCCGGATAATTTTGATAATCCTGATTGTATTAACGGGCGTCTACCGTTTTTCTTTGAATTTCGGCCAACTCGCCGAAACCGCTTCCATCGATTCCTATTCTTTGATGGAAAAAATCAACAACGAGCGGGACAGGCGCAATATCCCAAGACTCGTCACCTCGCATAAACTTTCCGCCGCCGCTTCCGCCAAAACCGACGATATGTTCGCTCGAGGTTATTTTGACCACGTCGACCCGGACGGCCACTATGTCTGGCCGCTCGTGGAAGCGGCTGACTACAAGCCTTACCGCATGCTGGGCGAAAATCTGGCCATTGATTTTTCCACGGAAGACGGCATCATCCGCGCCTGGATCGACAGCCCCACCCATCGCGATAACATGTTCCGAAGCGATTTTTTGGACCAGGGTTTGAACAGCCGCTACGGCACTTTTCAAAGCCGCTACACCAATCTGGTGACGAGTCTGTTCGGCACCTTAGTTTCGGCCGCGCCCAAAACCGAAAACCCTCCTCCCGCCGCCGCACCCGTCCCGATCGCGGCGCCAGCTTCGCCCCATGTTCCCGCCGCCGCTCCCGCGACGGCTGAAACCGCGGAAACGACGCCCCCGGCTCCCATGCTGGGCCAAAACGAACCGGCCGTCGCCCTCACCGAAACTTCCGAAACGGCTCCCCGAACACAAAACGCCTCCCCGGCGTTGGACGTGGTCACGCCAAAAAATTTGGCTACCGAGGACGTGAACGTTTACGAAACCGTACGCACGATCTTTCTGGCTTTTGTAATCCTGCTCTTCGGCAGCGTGCTCACCGACTTTTTCATACGCGGCAGCGTCCCTGGACCATGGAAAGGCCGGGGTTTTCCGGTGCTCATTCTGCTGGTCGTCGCGACCATTTTGACCTTCAACCTCTATTAGCCGATCCGCGCTTTGAAGTTTGTCGTCGCCAGCACGAACAGCACGACCAATAAAAATATCAACGTATATTCCAACGCCCGAATCTTGGTCAGACGCCCCTGCAACCATTGCAGCACGTTACTCCAGTACCAATGCAGGCACCCGGCCAAAAGTACGCCGGCGGAATAATAATTCACCGACCATAAATCGGTGACGATATACGCCACCCCGCCCAAAAACGTCGCGCCGGCGAGCGCGAATTTTAAATTCCGCCCAATAGCAAGCAGTGAATGGTGGAACAGCGACTGATACAACAGTAAAAAACTCAAACCCTCCACGCCCAAAATGAATATCCAGGCCGGCAATCCCAGATACCACACCAGGCCCAGAACCGAGGTAAAGCTCATGAACCCCGCCAGCACCATAATGGCGAACATCAGATACCGTTCTTCCAAAACCACCGCGCTGTAGCTGACGAAGAATGTCTTTAAAAACCAGAACACGATGGCCAACATCAGCGTGCCGCAGATGATGAAAATCTGCTTTCGCAGATCGTCAAAGGGATTGAGGAAAATTAGCACGGTGACGCCCCAATACAAAACCGACGGCAGAATAAGATAATTTTGAAAATGCAGCCAGTGCGACCAATTTTTAAGATAGCGGAAGCGCAGTTTCAAAGCCCGTCCGAACGTCAACAAAATTTTTCTGACTCGATGCTTACTGTGTTGGTAATAATATGAGGAGCGAGCCCAAGACTTTGGGAGCTTCAGTTTGAGATCAAATATCACCGAAGCCATGACTATCAGAAAGGCGTAAAGCATAAGCGAAACGTTCAAAAAAATCGAGAGCTGATAGATACCGGCCAAAAACCCGATCGCCTCAAAGCCGAAAAACGTGGTCAAGGTCACACCTAAAACGATGAACCATTTTCGGACTTTCCTCGAACCGATTTGTCGGGAAAAAAACATAACCTTATGCTAAGTCCTCAAATTCGCAAGTATGCCTGGCTTGCCGAGTATGAATTTCGGCAAAACTATCGCGGGCAACCGCCTCCGCTATCCGGTCCATAGTGTCGACCAGATCCGCCTTTACCGCTTCGACCTCTTTGTCCGTGCCCAAAAATTTTACTATCTCAACTTTGTCGTTAAAGTACCAATACTCTAAGCTCGCGACTGGCTCTTTCAAAAATTCTTGCGCCGCGCATTGGTAGATGAGCAGCTGTTCCCGGTCGGCTTTCTCCAGATTCTCGTGGTGCTTGCCGGTCTTATAATCGATGATGCGCAGGCCCGCGGCGCAATTGTCCGCCCGGTCGATCTTGCCGGTGAAGACGTAATCCGAAAGTCCCAGCTTAAAGTTCTGCTCAAGGTACTTTGGACGCGGCGGATCGGCAACGAAACGCTGATGCACCATTTGCAACAATTCCATACCCCGCTTGCGATAAGTCTCCTTACTTATTTTATCAGGAAACCAGTCGTCCACCCAAGCTTCGCGGTAAAACTCCTCAAGCTTCGAAAGCGGCGGCAGGGTTTGGGCGCCGCCAGAATTTTTTTTCGCTCCGAACAACTCGCCCTGCTCCTTGCCCGCCGTTTGCTGGTAGAATTTGAGGTAATTTTCGAGCGTGCGGTGAATGGTCTGTCCAAAGGAGAGCGGCGCAGATCCCGGCCGCGGCAATTTGAGAAGATAAATATATTTATACTCCAACGCACAACGTTTAAAAGCGGCGACGCTCGTAAAAGAATGAGTTTTGGGTAAAGCATATTTCGGCGGGCCGCTTTTTTGCGGCAGTGGCTGGGTGGGTACACTTTTCCCCGCCGCTCCGTCTTCCGGCTTCAACGCACTCCCTAATTCCTTCAAAAACACGGAAGGCTTGCGTTCGCTCGCCCCGCCGTAATCCGTGGCGTAGGAGAAAAACAAACCTTCTTTCGCCCGGGTCAGAGCAACGTAAAACAACCGGCGCTCTTCGGCCAGATGAAAGTCGCCTTCCGGTAAAATGTCTCGCACTAATTTTCCGGGCAGTTCAATTGGTTCCCCGTGCGCAATCGCCGGGAAGCGCTTATCGATCAATCCCGGCAAAAAAACGAAACGGTATTCCAGCCCTTTGGCGGAATGGACCGTCACGATATTCACGGCGTCGGGGCCCGCGTCAGGGTCAAAATCCAAGCTCCCCTGCTCGCCGGAAGATATCTCCATCTCCACCACTTCCATAAAATCCCGAAGCCGCGATGCTCCCTCGGCCGAAACGAAATCCTGGACCTTTCGATAAAACTGATCCAGATAACTCAAACCGGCCTCATTAGACTGCCCCGCCGCAAGCTTATCCAAACCTAAGTCGTGGACCACGGTTACGTATAGCTCACTCACTGAACGTTCTCGGGCCAAAGTGGTATGTTTATCTATCGTACTCAACAATTTTCCGGCCGACTCCTGGCCGGATGATGTGAGCTCGCGGGTCAATTCAGGATGCTTGAGCGCTTCATAAATGGAATACGCCTTCCGGTGGGCGGAGCTGGTAAGGCGCGCCAGATCGTCGTGCGAAAACTGGAACAGAGGCAAAGACAAGACCCGAAACATCGCGCTGCTTTCGTGGTAATTATCCAGGAGGCGAAAATACGCCAGCACATCCAAAACCGCCGGCTTGCGGTAAAGGCCCTTGCGCGAAAGCTGAATGGCCGGGATGCCGGCCCGCGCGAGCGCCTGAGTGAATTCCTCCGCGCTGTCGTTAGCGCGAAGCAGCACCGCAAAATCCGACCAAGCGCAGGCAGTGCGTTTTTGAATTTCGACAATGCGCTTTACGACCGCGTCGGCTTCCTGGTGATAGTCGCGGTATTTGATCAGACTCATCACGCCCGCGCCCGGCACCTGCGCCTCTAAACGTTTGTCAATTTTGAGTTTCACCTCCAGTCGCTCGGGGTTGTTGGCCTGGATGAAATCGTAAGCCAAATCCAGAAGGTTCTGCCGACCGCGGTAATTTTTCACAAGGCTCACCTGCGCCGCTTTCGGATGGTCTTCCTTGAATTTCAGAATATTGCTCACCGAGGCGCCGCGGAACTTATAGATAGATTGGTCGTCGTCGCCCACCACCGTGAGATTGCTTTCCGACCCGGCTAAAAGTTTTAAAAGCTGATACTGGGCGTAGTTGGTGTCCTGGAATTCATCGACCATAATGTATTTGAACTGCTTGCGGTAGCGCGCCAAAATTGCCGGCCGGCGCCGGAACAGCTCGAGCGCATAATTGATAAGATCGCCAAAATCCAAACTTCCATGGTCAACTAGAAGTTTTTGATAAACCGCGAAACTCCGCGCCACCTCGGCGGCGCGTTTAGCTTCCTGGCCCGCCTCGCCGGCCGCCCCGCCCCGCTCTCGGTCGGAATCAAGCTGTAACGACTTGGCGTAATCTTCGTAGTCGGCGGGTGTGACCAGTTCATCTTTAGCCCGCGAAAAATGGCGAATGAGTGCGTGTAAAAACCGGACCGGCGAGCCGAGCGGTCGATAATAATCAAGCTCCAGTTTCTCGAAATTCCGACGGAGCAATAACCACGCGTCGGTTTCGGTGAGTACTTTAAAATCCACCGGCAGACCGATGTCCAAAGCATGGCGCTCCAGGAGCCGCTGCCCAAAAGCGTGAAAGGTGGAGATCCACACGTCCAGCATCCCGTACGGCAGCAACCGGTCGATGCGCTCCTCCATTTCCGCCGCGGCTTTTTCGGTAAAAGTCAGCGCCAAAATCTCAGTCGGCTGCGCTAAGCGCTGCTCCAAAAGCCAGGCGATACGGCGCGTAATCACGGTGGTCTTGCCGGTGCCGGCGCCCGCCACGATTAACTGCGGCCCGAAAAGATGCTCAACCGCCCGGGCCTGTTCGGGGTTTAAACCGTTCAATAATTCGCTGGGTTTTTCGCGATTTTGCATTTTTCCGCCTGACTATTTTAAATCACGGCCGTGATTTAAACACGCCTGGAGCTTGCTGCTCACCTGATGAAATTTTTCAGCCAGTCTTTCCAGGCCGCACCGCTTGCTTCCATGTATTCAGACCAGAAAGCTTCCGGAGCGACGATTTTTATGCCCTCAAACTCCTCCAAATCAAGCAGGTGTCGATCGGAGCTGATAAGGAAATCGGCGCGAGCTGCGGCCGCAGATTCCACGAGCTTGTTATCTTCCGAGTCAGCCACCACGTCCAGCTTTTGCGCAAAAGACTCGACGCGGTGAACTTTGCCGAAAAATTCCTGCAATTTTTTACGGTATGTTTCGTCTTTTACTTTCGACTCAGCGATCAGCTGATTCTCGCGCAGGGTCGCGCGGTTAGCGAAAGCCAAAAGTTTTCCGGCATTCACGGCGTCGATGATGCGGCTGCCGTAATTGTAATCATCGCCCGAGCCGTTTATTAAAAGATTGGTGTCGAGTACGACCTTATACATTTTGGCGTTTGATGCGGGATTTAAATTTGCTGCTTTTATACAGGCGGGTCTTAAAAGCCGGCAGCCGACGGATTTTTATCTTGAGCTTGAGTTTCTTGATGTCGGCTTTAAGCGCCGAGACATAAGCCGTCTGGTCGTAGCCAAGCGCGATGATGTCCGGCCGCTCTTTTAACACGTGGCTTAAGTAATAACGCTTATCGCCCAAAACCGCCTTATCCACAAAACGGAGAACGCCGACCAGTTTCAGGCGGTCTTTTTCAGAGAAGACGGGCGCGGCACCTTTGAACCTGCGGGCGTTCGTATCCCTGGATACGGAGACGACCAACCGATCGCCCAAAGCTTTCGCCCGGCGCAAAAATTCCACATGTCCGGGATGCAGTAAATCAAAAGTCCCAAAAGCCATGACCTTGCGCTTCTTGTTCTTCATTCGTGCTTGTCCTCGGCCCCGATCAAGCCACGGCTCAAAAATCACTGGACGGGAGCCGAAGACGAAGGGTTAGCTTTCACTCCGTTATTGTAGTACAGGGTAACGGCGAGCTCTTTGCAGACTTCACCGGCCGGATGGCTGGACCACACCGAATAATCGTAGTTATAAGGCAAGGCCTGAGCATTCACTGTAGAAAGATTGAAAGTCCCGCAAAGTTCGTAATGCGTGCTGTCAATCACCCGATAAGGATAGTCCGGCAATTTGTCCATCGACACGTTGGAAAAGTAATAACTGTAAGTCGCGTTGTTCTTGAGTTCGGTAAGATCGGCCGGAAGCTGTCCTTGGGACATGGCGTAGCTGCTTACGGCGTTAGAAATTTGCGACAGGTTTTGGGCAGTGGCGATATCCAGCTGGCGCAGCCGCTCATTGCCAGGCGTCCCGCCGGCCATAAAGCCCAACACGATGGCAACTGCCACGATCACCGTCGCCGCGCCACCTATGGCTCTCAGATAGGCGATCGGAATCGGTTTTTTATACTGGATCTTCTTCCGCTCCAGAAAATAAAACCCGAAAATAAAAGCCGCGATTACCAGAATGGTCAGCGCCTTGAGATAAAAGCGCGGTGACAGCTCGCCCTGCAGGAAATTGAAGATAACCGTTATCAGATCGCCGATGATGGTTCCGGCCGCTGCCAACAACACGATATAAGTCAGCCATTTCGAAAGCCGCGACTCGATTTTTTCGGGATTCCCGGCAAACCCCCGAAACCAGAAGTGCTCCGCCCAATAATACAGCGGAAAGCCCACGAACAAAGACGCGATAGCGTAGTGGATGGCGGGAATATTCACCTGGCCGATGGAATAACTGGTGGCCGCAAGCTGGTCCGCGAAATACCGATTGATGACCTGGAAAAACAAAGTCCCCAATCCCCCAGCCACGATTCCCAACAGAATAAAGGACAGGAAGTTAATGAAGATCTCCACCATATTGTGCTGGAAAAGCGACGGCGGCGGCGGAGGCGGGAACTGCCGCACGATATCCTCCACCGACACCTCGGCAATCGCACTTTCGGCTTCCTTTTCTTTCCAGCCGGCGGACAGCAGAACGTTCTGGATCTCTTCTTTACTCCGGCCTTGGCCGGCCAAAGTTTTGATGTAGTCCCTTAGCGCTGTGAGCATAAAAAATAAGTTTAATAATTTTTGAATGAAACGGAAACTGGCGGTCTTACTTCACCCCGCCAGCTCTTTTCCTCTCGGTAGGAATCGAACCTACATTACAAGTTCCGGAAACTTGTGTCCTATCCATTGAACGACGAGAGGGAAAAAGCTAACGGGGCAAGGAGCTGCCCTGTGGTTTGAGATTATGTTAAACTTTCAAAATTTTAACTTTTTTCAAATTGCACTCTAACACCAGGTCTTTTCGCTCGGTGACGACGGCCCAATTATTTTTGCGGGCGATCCTGGCCAAAACTGAATTGGGATTGAAAGCGATGGGCCGTTCGACCAATTCCAAAAATCCGATATCCGACTCCGTATCGCCCACGCCGATGGATTTTTTGAAACATAGCCCGTGATTTTGCACGTACCGCACGATAAGTTCCCGTTTGTATTGCGGCGGGACGTGCAAGACAACATCTGTGTATCGGCCCTTTTCGTCCAGACCGAATTCCCAGCCGTAAACTTTGTCGAATTTGAGGAACTTGTTGTACTCCGAAACGATTTCCAGCGGAGAACCGGAAATTCCAATTGTAAAATACGGGCCGCGAATACTCTCCAGCAAATGCTTGGTATAACGGTAGGTGCGCAGCTTCTGCTCGGCAACGACCCTGCGGCTCGCGGCGAGAATATCAATCTTTTTTTTCCCGACGATGGCTTTCTTGTACGCTTCGGCCACATCCACCACATAATTCTCGTAATGACCTTGCCGATTCAGCCACTTGGCTTCGGAAGCCCGGACCTTCTTCATAAAACCCGGTTCAAAAACCCCTTTGGCCACCAGATGATTAAAAAGCTCAATGGTGAGACTCGACCGGAAAATCGTGCCGTCGATATCGAATATCGCGATGGGCTTCATAAGAGTTGTGCAATCAGATTCCCCTTCTCGCATAGCTTTCTTTATCCCCTTCCCCCTTGAGGGGGAAGGGGGCGGCACGCCGGATGAGGGGGAGTTCCAGCGATTCGACCTCTCTGCCCGCCTCCGGCTGACATCTCTCCTTGCCAGGAGAGAAATATAAAGTTGAAATTAAGCGGAGAAGGTGTCCAGCTCTTTTGCAAAAAAGCTGGACGGATGAGGCAGGGAGCCCCCATGGTATAAATCGTAGAGGGGGCCCCTCCGCTCGCCAAAGGCGAGTGTCGGGATGACGCTTCGCGTCACCTGCGCATGGGGAACAAGTACTTGCGCGGTCCGTCGTCGAGATCGATGAAATCGTCGACGACGTCCTTGAGTTTACTGGAAGTGGAACGGCCGAAGGCGATGGCTTCGACCCGCGTGCCGTTGGCTTTAAGATAGCGCACGGCGTCCTCGTAATCGCCGTCACCGGAGGCGATGATGATGGCGTCTAGCTTGCTCATCATCTGCACCATATCCATAGTGATGCCGACGTCCCAGTCGCCCTTTTTTGCGCCGCCGGGGAAGATCTGCAGGTCTTTGGCTTTGACTTCGTAGCCGGATTTTTCCAAGGCGGCGAAAAAATTCTTTTCCTCCGGGATGGAAGCGCGGATGACATAGGCGATAGCGCGGACCAGTTTCCTTTCGCCCACCGCCTCCTTTAACACGTTGGCAAAATTCACGCGGGCGTTATACAAACTTCGGGCCGAATAATACAAATTTTGTACGTCGACGAACACGCCGACTCTTTGGTCCAAATATTTTGAACTTGGCATAAATGATTTTAGATTACCAATAAAATTTACTATAGCAATTTTTCGACCTTTGGTTCTTTTTGTTGCGCCGGCTCCAACTTCAGACTGGAAGCGTTGGAGATGCTCGTCTTTAATTTTACGAAATCGTTCGTCACGGTCCCCATAGTATTGCCGGCGTTCTTGATGTGATTACCCAGCACTTCCAGGTTCCGGCCGAATTTATCGCTTTCCTGCTTGATGCCGGAAATCATGGCCAATATCGCCTGCGCCGCCTCGTTTATCTTTTGACCGCGGAGCGATAAAAGAATGATTTGAAGATGGTGATACAGGGTGTTCGGGCTGACGAAATACACTTTTTTATCCCGGGCGTAAGTTAAAGTTGCAAGGTCATCCAACACTTCGGAAAACACTCCTTCGGAGGGGATATACATCAGGGCGAAATCAAAGGTGTTTTCCTGCGGTAAAATGTATTTTTTGTGGATTTCGTCTACTCGTTTTTTTACGTCTTTGAAAAACGTTTTTTTCAAACCGTCGGCCGCTTCTTCCGTTTTGGCTTCTTTATACAGCCGGAAGTTTTCCATCGAAAATTTACTGTCGATAGGCAAAATTTTCTCTCCCACCCGGACAATGGCATCTACCGTCTCACCGTTATTGAACTTATGCTGAATACCGAACCCTTCCTTGGGCAAAGCCGAAGCCAGCATATTTTCCAGCATCTCCTCGCCAAAATTGCCGCGGAGTTTGGGACTGGCCAAAGTCTCCGAAAGCCGCCGGATATCCGGCCCCACCTGCGCGATACCGCCCAGCTCTTTCGTCAATTGCGCAATAACGCGGCCGGCGTTATCCAGCCGCTCGTTGATGGACTTTTGGGTCTCGTTTATCGTCTTCTGCATCCCTTCGCGGGTCGCTTCCGTGCCGGTCTTGATTTCCTTCATCCACTCCATCATCACCTTCATCCCCGCATCATCCGTGGGGATCTCGGCGCGTTTACGCAGGTCATACAAAAAGTAAGCCAACAGGCCGAAACCCGCAAGCAAAATCGCGATAACCACATACAAAAAGACTTCTGGCATGGTTTAATTATACCAGAAATCCACCCTCTTGACGAAATCTCTTTTTCTCTTAAAAAAAATGCTCTAGAATATCCACAAGTGCCCAAAACAGAAGTACGGAGGCATAATGTTAGAAAATACAAGCTACATCGTGATTCCCGGTCACGGCGACAAAATTTTCGAACTTCCCCCTTTATTGCTGCGAAGCGGCGTGGAAGTCGATGTTGGGAGACTTTATCTGAGATGCCAGGACTTGACCAGGCGCGAGCTGATGGGCGACGGGCTTACGGACGCCGACGTGAAAGTTGACGATCTCGCGGTCCAACGCCTGACAAAGTACGACGAGCTTCTCAAGGTCTGGCTCTTCGGCGACTCGATCTGGAGCTGGCTGGAACAATGCCGCACCACCTTCCAGACTCACCCTACCTTATCACCGGTTTTGCACTTCACCGTCTGGCCCTTCCCCGACGGAAGCAAACTCGTCCAACTGCTGGTCGACAAAAAAATGGAGTTTGCACACTCCAGTCTGCCGGCCGCGGTCGGCACGCGTTTGCACTTCCCCGAGCGTCCGCCGGTCAGCGCTTGCACTCTCGAATACCTGCTCTACGGCTTTCGGGCCAGCGGCGAAGCGCTGTTCTCCGCCTGGGCGGCCAACGCCCCCTCTGGGCAGCGCCTATTGCCGCCGGAGCGGTTCCACTTCCAAACCATCATGTGCGCGCCGTGAGAACTTTCTCACGGTTTTTTATTCAACGTCGTTATCGGCCGGCTTTGGGTGATATAAAACTTGCCGCGAGCGAAAGCCCATTCGATATCGCAGGGGAAACCGTAGTGTTTTTCTACCCGTTGACAAATTTGAGCTAGCTCCAAAATCTGCCGGCCGGAAAGTTTTTGCAGCTCGGCCTGCGATTTTTTCACCACCACCCACTTATTGCCCGCCGGCGATTTGATTAGCATCTTGATTTGACTGGCCACGTTTATATCAAGAAGCGCCCCCTGCTTTTTATCCACCACATAACTATCCGGCGTGATTGAGCCGGAAACAATGGCCTCTCCCAAACCGTACCCCGCCTCGATCAGTAGCTGATTTTTTTCTTCCGTCACCGGGTGCACGGTAAAACAGATGCCGGAAATTTCGCTCTGCACCATTTGCTGTACCACCACCGCGACCGAGACGCGTGACTTCAATAACTTTTTCTCGTGCCGGTAAAAAATCGCACGGGTCGTAAACAACGATGACCAGCATTTTTTGACGTTTGCCAAAAGCCGTTTCTCGTCGGTATTGAGGAAAGTTTCCAGTTCCCCGGCCCAGGAGGCGACTTTTGAATCTTCCGCCGTCGCCGACGAGCGCACCGCGACTAACCCATCACTTCTCCCCCTGCCTGAGGGGGAGATTGAGAGGGGGTAGGGGGTTCGTTCGAAAAGTTTGTAATAATTGTCTAAAACCTCCTCCTGTAAATCCTCCGGCATTTTCGCCTTTGCGATAACCGCCCGGATCTCGTTGGAGGCGCGATCAACGGAATTGATGTCTTGGTATTTGACATTTGACAAACGCGCTTCGATTTCCGTATTCAAATCGGTCTCCTTCAAAAAACGGTCAAAGGCCGCTGACAGGACCACAAAACCCGGCGGCACGGGAATGCCGGCCCGTGTCATTTCGCCCAAAGACGCGCCCTTGCCCCCTGCCTCGGCAACACTTTTTTTGGTGATCTGCTTAAAGGTTTTGATGAAAATCATATCTTTAACTTGTCATTGCGAGGAGTTTACGACGAAGCAATCTTGCCCTTATTGAGATTGCCGCGCTCCGACAAGCCGGGACTCACGATGACAATCTACTACATTTTACCATCCTCTTGACTGCTGACGCAAAAAGTGTTAGGTTTTCCAGATATCTCACGGAGGCTCGCATGAAAATTCTCGCAGGTGTCCTTATCGAGGACAGACAAGGCCGCATCCTCTGCGGCGTCCGCAACGTTCCAGACAAACCCTACTACGGCTACCTCGCTACCCCATGGGGTCGTGCCGAGGGTGACGAAGACCCTTACTCCACGGCTGTCCGGGAGGCCAACGAAGAACTCGCAGGGCAAGTAACGGAGTTCACGATGGGCCGCGTCAGCGCTTGTGCGCCGACTAACGACGGCCATATGCTTTATCTTTTCCGGGCCGGACTCACGGGCAAAATCGAACTCAACCGCCACAGCGCGGAACTCGTCAACCTCGAGTGGCTCTACCCCGACCAAATCCGACACCGCAGCATGGCAGTGCCGGTCCTCCTCGAAATCCTCGACATCCTCTACTAGCGCAGCCGCGCTTTTTTTGTTTCTTTTAATTTGTCATCCTGAACTTGATTCAGGATCCAGTCTTGTTTGCATGGATTCTGACCTTCGTCAGAATGACATCAAGCTGGAAGTCTAACGTTTTCCCAAGAAAGTAGAGTGATCGCGGCAAGCAAAATAATACCGCCGACTAT
>JAMDAJ010000040.1 GCA_023485925.1 Patescibacteria group bacterium | reverse complement strand
GTCGTTCGAGGTGCACTTAATGGTAAAGGATGTGCAGGCTGCTATCCTAAAATGGGATTATCCGTGGGTAAAAAAAATCATTTTTCATTCGGAAGCGGATATTGATCCGCGTGAAGGCTGCCGCCAGATCCGGACGCTAAAAAAATTGTCCGGCGTCGCCATTTCGCCCCAGACCCGAGTCGAAAAAGTGTTGCCATACCTCGCGGACGTTGATACAATTTTAGTCATGATGGTTGAGCCCGGCCGCAACGGCGCGCCTTTTTTGCCCGACCAGCTTTCCAAAGTGCGGGCACTGCGGGCTGCCGCCCCGCAGGCCAATATTGAAGTTGACGGCGGTATCAGCCCCGATACTTTAAAAAGCTGCGCGGCTGCAGGCGCGAATCTGTTCGTGGTTGGCAGCTATCTGAACAACCGCGAGTTCGGCGCTCGAATGCAAACATTAAAACAAGCACTCCAATGACCAAGTTCAAGCCACGGATAAAAATCTGTGTTTCGGGGGCGGCGGCCGGCGAAAGTTTGAAAATTTCCAAAAAACTAGCCGAAGCGGTCGGCCGCTCGGTGGCGCGGTCCGGCGCGATTTTGACGACCGGCGCAACAACCGGCTTGCCAGCTTGCGCCGCTCAAGGCGCCAAGAAAGCTGGCGGCACGGTGTTTGGTTTTTCTCCCGCGTCCACCAAAGGGGAGCACGCCCGCAAGTACCGTTTGCCGCTTTCCAATATGGACGCGGTGATTTTTACGGGTTCCGGCTATGCCGGACGGAATTTGATCCTCACCCGGTCATCTGATGCCGTCATTATTTTGGGCGGCCGGATCGGGACCTTGAACGAATTCACCATTGCGTTTGAAGACCGGAAGGTCATCGGCATCCTGGAGGGAAGCGGCGGTATTACTCAGGAGCTTCGGGATATTCTGGATATCGCTAAAAAAGGTAAGAAGCATGTCCTCTTCGATTCCGACCCGGATCGTTTGGTCAAGCGGGTGATAAAAGAGGTCGCCGTCACCGATCGTCATTATCATGACAAGCAGCGGCAGCGGGAGGATTAATCCTTTTTTAAAAATGCGTTTCGTTAAAATTGCGCTTTCCGCGGTGGCGTATTATATCGCGAATTTATTTTTCGAATAATCCGATGACTAGTGCACGTTCGCAGATGGGTTTTTGGCCTTTCTTGGTTTTGGGGCTGGTGGCGGCAGCCTTCACGCGGATCAATATCCGCTTCCGAATGAAAAATGATTTTTTTTACCCACGGATAATCCCATTTTAGGATAGCAGCCTGCACATCCTTTACCATTAAGTGCACCTCGAACGACACCTTCGGCACAAGTCTGTCGATGAGCTCCGGATCGTGAAAGCTGACATAGGGAATCAAGGTATTATCCAGCACGTCCAGCTGTACGGTTGACACAAAATTTCCCACTGCGTTAAGACGGGCGGTAATTTCATCGGCCGAATAGACCAAAACGGAGGGAATGATTTTCTGATTCATTTTTCCAGTCTTTTGACTTTTTGCAAACGCCGCAAGTACCGCGATGCCCGGCCCGGCGGCTGCTTTAAAAACGCCCTCAAAACGGCTGTGACTTTAGGGTACGACATCCGCCAAGCCGGAAGAACCAGAACGTTGGCGTGATCGTCACGGCGGCCGTCGCGCGCCGACCGGACGTCGGGCGGCATAAAAGCCCGTATGCCCGGCAGTTTGTTGGCCGCTATGACCATGCCGTGGCCGGAGCCGCAGATCAAAATCCCAAAGTCCCTCTCTCCTACTGCCGCGCCGACGGCCACGGCAAAATCGACGTAGTCGTCGGCTTTGTTAAACGACTTGGCTCCGCTATCGCGCCAGGGCATATCCAGACGGTCAAGCTCTTTTTTCAACTTCTCCTTCAAAAAATAGCCGTTGTGATCGGCGCCCAAATAGAGCATAATTCGAAATTTAAAAATCAAAGTGACAAACGAAGTTTGTCATCCCGGACTCGATCCGGGATCCAGAGTCCTAGATTCCCGCTTTCGCGGGAATGACACTGGTGTGTCATTTTGATTTTTGCAATTTGCATTTTTACTGCAGCCCCCGCTCCTGCAATTCGTAAAAAACGTCGCGAATCGCGTTGACCCAATTCGGATTGTGCCAACCCACATAAGTCCGCACCAGCGATTCGGGCTTGTCCATCCCCAGCTTGCCAAATTTCGATAACAGGTAGTTGGCATAATACAGGCTTTCGGTTATCTCGCCAAAAGTCCAAGGCCCGCCGGGCCCGATTCCCCAGCAATTGTTGCGGTCAGTCTTTTTGCAGAGATTACTTTCTGCATTGGCGATGCCGACCAGCAACTTCCAGTTTGGCAGTCTGGCCAATTCTCCGGCATAAGCGGCCAGCGGTGAATTTTTTTCCTTCAAATACTCGGCCAAAATCTGCACTTTTTCATTCGGCTGTTCTACCGGCAAAGCGTTGTAGCGGGCCAAGTTGTTGAGTCGAATCCCCTGGACCACCGAGGTACTCTCGTAATTTTGAGTTAAAGCCTGCTGATCCGAAGCCAACATAGATTGAGTAGTAAACAGACTGGCTGCGATCAAAAATACCGCTGACCAGCTCATCCGCCACCAAAAACGCCGAGTGGCTTTGGCCTTCTGGAAATCTAAATATCGGCCATGTCGGCTGTGCTTGGGGGAAGAGGGCGGGACGGCGACTTTTTTAAGATCGAGGTTCGGCATGAAAATTTAAGATTGGGCGTTGCCTTTGGCCGGCGGCTCGGATTTTGCCTCGGGTTTTTCTTCCGAAGTCTTCTCCGGCTCCTCCGCCGCCGCTTCCTCCGGATATATTTTGCGGTAGAGCGTGCCTAGCACGCCGTTGACGAATTTGCCGCAGGTCTCGCCGCCAAAAATTTTGCCCAGTTCCACCGCTTCGTTGATGGCAACTTTGGGCGGTACTTCTTTTAAAAATTGCAGCTCTAAAATTCCCAGGCGCAAAATATATCCGGAGG
>JAMDAJ010000011.1 GCA_023485925.1 Patescibacteria group bacterium | reverse complement strand
CTGTTACGAGGCGCGGACTTCGTGGCCACCGGTCATTACGCGCGCTTACAAGCCAAATCACGAAGACCTCAGCCTCACCCGGCTTTCAGCCACCCTCTCCCAGATGGGAGAGGGGGAGAGTATAAGTTGCTGCAAGCCAAAGACAAACACAAAGACCAAACGTACTTTTTATGTTTGCTTAACCAACAGCAATTGCGGCGCGCGCTGTTCCCCTTAGGGAACTGCACCAAATCCGAAGTCAGAGAGCTGGCCAAAAAAGCGAAACTGCCGACGGCCGATAAGCCCGAGAGTATGGGCATTTGCTTTGTGGGGGAAGTTAAGATAGACGAATTTTTACGCTCGCGCATCAAAGAGAAACCCGGCGACATTGTTTCCGTTTCCGGGGAAATTTTGGGCCGGCATAAGGGTTTGCCTTTTTACACCATCGGGCAGCGGAAAGGGCTTGGCGTGCCCGGCGTTATTCCGTGGTTCGTGGTGGCAAAAGAACTCAAAACCAACCGCCTCGTGGTCGTTGCCGGCAATAAAGCGCCCGAGCTTTATCGAAAATTTTTGGTTTTAAAAAACTGGCACTGGGTTTCGAAATCTAACAAACAAAACGCTTTCCACTGTAAAGCCCGCATCCGGCACGGCCAGCCTATGCAGTCCGCAACTTTTCATCCTGGCCAAAATCCCAAAGTCATATTTTCAAAACCCCAGCGCGCCGTCACACCAGGGCAATACTGCGCAATTTACCTGCACGGCGAGCTTCTGGGCGGCGGGGTTATCAAATAGAATTAGATGCCCGTCCGCCCTGAGTGTCATTGCGAGGCCGACGGGCCGCGGCAATCTCTCGTCAAAATCGAGATTGCTTCGTCTCTGCCAGTCGGTGGATCCTCGCAAAGACGCGCTTGGGGCTTGACAGGACTTAGCCCTATTGCTAAGATAAAGCTACGAAAAATAGTAAAAACCCGCTGAAAATCTTATTTTTTAGCGAGTGAAGCAAGCAATATACCTGCTACACAGGACTTAGGAAAGTCAACTCCAGGCAAATCTGACGTCATTGAGCTTGAGGGCAAGGTCATCGAAAGCCTACCCGGCGCTCAATTTCGCATCCAGCTTGACTCTGGTCAGGCGGTTCTTGGTTACCTGTCCGGACGATTGCGGATGTACCACATCCGCATTCTTCCAGGCGACCGAGTGTTGCTGGAGATGACGCCCTACGATTTGTCACGGGGACGAATAACCAAACGTCTCTAGCCAACAACCTTGGTGGTAGCATATTTGCCGCCAAGTGTTTTTAATACATCATGAAGGTAAGAGCTTCCGTAAAAAAGATCTGCAGCAAGTGCAAAGTCATCAAACGCAAGGGTGTCGTGCGGATTATTTGCGTTAACCCTAAGCATAAGCAGCGTCAAGGATAGAATTCTATGGCCCGTATCGCCGGAGTGAACTTGCCCCCGAATAAACGCATTGAAGCGGCCCTGCCGTACATTTTTGGCATTGGTTTGCCGTTGTCGAAAAAAATCCTGGCGGCCACCGCTGTCGATCCCAACATCCGCGTCAAAGATCTGACGCCCGAGGACGAAAATAAGCTCCGCAATTACATCGATAAAAATTTTAAGTCCGAAGGCCCACTGCGTCAGGAAATCGCCATGAACATCAAACTCGCCAAAGACATCGGCAGCTACCGCGGCGTCCGGCACATGCGGGGATTGCCGGTTCGGGGACAGCGCACCAAGACCAACTCCCGCACCCGCCGGGGCAATGTCCGGCGCACCATGGGCAGCGGCCGCAAGGCGTCAGCGGAAAAGACGTAAACCATTAATTTTGAAGTCCTTCGACTTCGCTCAGGACATTCGACTTCTCACAAAAGAGGTCGAAGCCCGCGTAGAGCGGGCGAAGACCATGAGCGAAGGACGAACGATAGTGAGGACGAAGTCGAATGGGTGAACAGAAAGTCAAAACTCTGGCAGGCGACGAAATAAAGGACGCGAGGGCGCCGGGCGCTTCGAGCAAGCGCAAAATCAAGAAAGTCGCCAAGGCCCGTGTCTGCATCCACTCGACTTACAACAATACGATAATCAGCTTGACCGATATTTACGGCGCGGTCATTACCTGGGCGTCCGCCGGCATGATCGGGTTTAAAGGTTCCAAAAAATCCACGCCCTACGCCGCGCAGAAAACCATGGAAGAACTCGTCCGGCGCATGCGGGACTACGGCGTTTCGGAAGTGGATGTTTTTATCAAAGGTGTCGGCACCGGCCGGGAATCGGCCATCCGGTCGCTATCGAGTTCCCAAATCGCGGTAAAATCCATTCGCGATCTCACCCCGATCCCGCACGGCGGCGTGCGCGCCAAAAAACCCCGCCGCGTGTAGACCAGCTTGTAGCTGGTAGCCGATTAGCCTTAGGCTAATTACAGCTACAAGCTAATAAGCTACAAGCTAATAAGCTAACTATGGCAAGACACATCGGTCCCAAATCAAGGAAATCCCGCCGAGTACTAACCCGGCTTTTTCCCAAAGACGATAAAATTTTAGCCAAGCGGAATTTTCCGCCCGGCATGCATTCTAACGCCCGCCGCCGCATTTCCGGCTACGGAACCCAGCTTTTGGAAAAGCAGAAGGCCAAGTGGATGTACGGCGTGCTTGAGCGGCAATTCCGCCGCTATTACGCCCGCGCGGCCAAGAACAAAGGACAGACCGGTTTTTTACTGTTGCAATATCTGGAAACCCGCTTCGATAACGTCATCTACCGCATGGGCATGGCTCAGACCCGGCCGCAGGCGCGCCAGCTTGCCAGCCACGGTTTTTTCCTCGTGAACGGTCATCCGGTGAATATCCCGTCTTACGAGGTCAAGAGCGGCGACGAGATCCGCGTTCGGCCTTCGCGCGTATCTTCCAAATATATCCAAAATCAGATGGCGTATCTGGCCAAATACAAAGGCCCGGACTGGCTTACGTTCGACAACAAAGAGATGAAAGGCCGCGTTTTGTCACTGCCGCAGCAGGCGGATTTTGAAGCGAGTGGATGCAGAC
>JAMDAJ010000025.1 GCA_023485925.1 Patescibacteria group bacterium | reverse complement strand
CCCGGCCCTCATCACGAAAACAGACAGGATACGGAGCAGGGAAAAAATGGCCAGGGCGTACACAGCCGGCAGCAGGGTTGAAACCGGCAAACCACGACGGGAAAAATTATCGGTAATCTCTTTGATCTGCGCCTCCACCGTCAGCTGCACCACTTGCGACAGCGGCTCCTGCCCGGTGACGATTATGCCCAAAGATTTTGCCAATTCCGAACGGCCTTCGGCGATCTGCGCCGCCCGCTGTTCCGCACTGAAATCAGAAAGGCCAGGTACGCTTCCGGCAAACCCGTTGACGACGAACTGGTCCAAGGTCAAGTCCTGCTCGAACCCAGGAATCTGTTTTTCTACAAGAGGCAACACGCCCTTGGTCACCGTATTGGCAATCCGCGCATAAAATCCGGCTTCATCGTTAGCGATGTCCATTGCCACATGGTCGTAAACTTGGAACGAAAGGAGCAGCATAAAAGCGAGCAGCACGATGGAGCCGACGGAGCGGATGATGTGGGAAGGCGCGAATTTAATGTTATTGTGCAGTTCGAACTGCGCGCGGTGATAGGCTCTCCAAAAACCGAAGAATAGCAAGGCCACGCCCAAGAGCGCATAAAGGTCGCGCGGAAAAAACGGGAGTGAAGCCAAGGATAAAACCGAGCTTAAAAGGAAATAACTTTTAGGCCCGAAAACCACGGCCGCAAGCGCCGTCATCGGCAGGGCGGCTACTAGCAAAATAAGCGGCGTCAGCCAATCGCGGTAAGCGCCGACTGTCAAAGCGGCGGCCGTGGCGTAGAACAGCCCCAACCATAAAGCCGCGAGCAGTAAAGAAACAAAAACCAGCTTTGCGGTTTTAACGTAGGGCAGGGCTTTTAAGTCCACCATGCTATAAATTAGTTTGTTTTGGGGGCAAAGCCGAAGGATTCAGCCGGCGCCTCGGCGAGCTTTATCTCCCCAAAGGACTCTTCGTAGCGTTTGAGGTTATCGGCCAGGGCCTGGGCGATGCGTTTTAAATGGCCGGGGCTCACAATGACTCGCGCGTTCACCACTCCTGTCGGCGGTAAAACATTCATAAAATCCAAAACGAATTCCTCACGATTGTGCGCCACCTGCATCATGTTGGCGTAGACGCCGCGCAAGGTGGCATCGTCCATTTTGACTTGGATCTGGTTCATAATGATTTTAGGGCTCTCGCGTTTGGGCTTCTTAGATGTCATCCTGATGGAAATCAGGATCCATGCATAGATTGTGAAGATCCTGAATCAAGTTCAGGATGACATGACAGCGAGACGCGAAGTCCTATAATAATATATTAACGATTATAATAACTTTTAATGGTTTGAAGTTCGGAATACTCCTGCGGGCAAAAATCCACGATGACGTCGCTTGGCAGTTCGATGAAGCTTTCCGCATGTTCCGCGCGCTCGTTCATCAGGCAGTTATCCAGGTCGTTGTGAGGCAACCCCAACTGGTGGCCGAACTCGTGCAAGAGCGTGGAAAATTCGTAGTTAGGCAAGGTCTTGGGGAACCGGCTGGCGAAGTCCTTGAGCGCGCCAATGTACAACACGATGGCGTCTTCTTGCAGGGTTGAGCCCAAAAGCTTGGAGTCTTCCGGGTCGGTTCCCAAAAGCAGGACATAAAGCGCCGCGGTGCGGCCGGAGGAATGGAGTTTTCGGAAACTACTCTCCAGCTCAACCGGCGACTTTGATGCTACGTCGGTAGTCGGGATGAGGGCCGGGGAAACGCTGTAGCTGGTTTTTTTGCCAGTGACTTGGGTGATTTTGTCGGCGAAATCCTGCAAAACATTCGGAGCAAGCGTAATGCCGGCTTCCACCGCAACCGAGATGGCAATACCATCATAACGACTGCCCAAGTAATCCACCACCGCGTCCCCGTCATAATGTAATCCCAATATCTGCCGCAAGAACGGATGACTGGCAAAGTCTGAACGCAGATGCTGGTTAAAGTAATTATCGTCAGGCCCGGCGGCGGAAAGTTTCAAACCAATAAACCCGAAGGTCGCGACGATTATTATCAGCAACCCGAAAATGATAAGTTTGTTTTTCATCACCAATCTTTTGTTGCATGTCATCCTGATGAAAATCAGGATCCACACATTGACCGTAGAGATCCCGAATCAAGTTCGGGATGACATAAAAGACGAAAGGTTTTATTTGTCTTTCTTCTCCTTGAATTCTCCCTCGACGGGTTCATCTTTCCCTTTCTTCTCTTCCGCTTTTCCGCCCGCGCCCGCATTACCTGCGGCCTGATCTTTGTACAAAGCCGCGCCCACGCGCTGGATCTCGGCCGACAAGGCTTCGGTTGCGGTTTTAATGGCCGCCTCGTCGTTTCCGTCTTTGACTTTTTTCAGCGCCTCGATTTTTTCATTAACCGCTTTTTTATCAGCTTCCGCCACTTTGGCTTCGTTCTCTTTCAGCGTGCGCTCGGACATTATGATCATCTGGTCGGCTTGGTTTCGCAAATCGACTACTTCCTTTTTCTTCCGGTCATCGGCCGCGTGCATCTCCGCTTCCTTCTTCATCCGCTCGATTTCGTCTTTGGACAAATTGGAGGAACCGCTGATGGTGATTTTCTGAGTTTTGCTCGTCGCTTTGTCCTTAGCTGAAACGTTTAGAATGCCGTTAGCATCAATATCAAAGGTCACCTCGATCTGCGGCACGCCCTGCGGGGCCGGTGGGATGCCGTCCAAAATGAACGTCCCTAAAATCTTGTTGTCCGCCGCCATCGGCCGCTCGCCCTGCAAAATCTTTATCTCCACCGAAGTCTGGTTGGGGGCGGCGGTAGAAAACACCTGGGTCTTGGAAGTCGGCACGGTAGTGTTGCGTTCGATGAGCGGCGTGCGCACGCCGCCCAAAGTTTCAATGCCCAAAGTGAGCGGCGTCACGTCTAAAAGCAATACGTCTTTCACTTCCCCGCCCAAAACGCCGGCCTGAATGGCGGCGCCTTTGGCCACGGCCTCCATCGGGTCAACGCCGTGCTCAATTTTGCTGCCGAAATATCCTTCCAGGAATTTCTGCACCACCGGCATGCGAGTGGGCCCGCCGACCAAAATTACCTTAAC
>JAMDAJ010000008.1:3519-16251 GCA_023485925.1 Patescibacteria group bacterium | reverse complement strand
GTCGTCATCATCGCACACCTCGACCGGCCAAAAACCTGGGACAAGGAAAAGTCATTGCAGCCGGTGGCGGAGCATCTGGCCGGGATACTCAAGTACAAATTTATGGCTTTGGATAAAACCACCGCGCGCCTGCCCAGTTATCAGATGCCGCACGTGTTCTTTTTCCCCGACGATTTTCACGAGCCGAATTTAAGAATTCTGCTTTCCAATCTCAATCCCAAAGACATCGTGGTTTTGGAAAATTTAAAATTTTATCCGGGTGAGGGGGCTGGCGACGATAAATTCGCGGAAGCACTTGCGGGGCTTGCGGAATTTTTCGTCAGCGATGCCTTTGGCAGTTCTTACGATGGCCGGGCGTCTTTGGCGCTAGTTCCCAATCATCTGCCGCACGCCGCCGGGCTGGAATTGGAAAAGGAAGTTAGCGCGCTTTCGCAGATCTTGCTTAAACCCAGTCGGCCTTACACCGTGATGGCCGGCGGCATCAAACTTTCCGATAAACTTGAAGGGCTTGCCGGAATGCTGGAGCGGGCGGACAACGCCATTGTGGGCGGGGGATTGTCAACTTTGTTCTTTATGGCGCTGGGATATCCGGTGGGGAAATCCATCATCGATGAAAAAAGTGCGGGCGCGGCTAAAGAATTGTTGCGCAACTTCCGCGAGAAGATAAATTTACCGCTGGATGTGGTGGTGGCCCGGCGGCCGGAAAATCCGGAGAGTCTCCGCGTGACTTCGCCGGACAAAATCGAAACCGGGGAAATGGTATTGGACATCGGTCCCGAAACGGTGAAAAAATTCAGCGAGATTTTGCGCGGCTCGAAAACCATCGTCTGGTCCGGGCCAATGGGTTTATTCGAAGTGCCGCAGTTCTCCCACGGCACGAAGGCCCTAGGCATGCTTATTGCCACGCTTGCCGGGGGGCAGGCTTACGTTGTGGCCGGCGGCGGCAATACTCTGGAAGCCATTAAACTCACTAAGGTCGGCGAATATTTTGATTTTTTGTCCACCGGCGGCAGCGCTATGCTGAAATTTCTTTCCGGTGCGAAACTCCTTGGAGTCGAGGCCTTAAAGTAGCATTCAAAATTTAAAAATGGCAAAATCATCGATAAAAAAATTGGAAGCTCTGGAAATTTTAGATTCGCGCGGCATCCCCACGGTCGCGGTGAAGGTGGAGCTTTCCGACGGCACCAAGGCGTCAGCGTCGGTTCCGGGCGGGACCTCCTCCGGTAAGTTCGAGGCCGTAGAACTTCGCGATGGTGACAGCGCTCGTTTTGGGGGTAAGGGCGTTTTGAAAGCGGTTGTTAATATAGAGAAAAAAATTTTTCCTGAAATAAAAGGGATGGACGTTCTGGATTTAGGCAAGATCGACCGCGCCATGCTCGAACTCGACGGCACGAAAAACAAATCCCGCCTCGGCGCCAACGCCACATTGGGCGTGTCTTTGGCCTGCGCCCGTGCCGGCGCGCATTTCACCGGCAAGCCGCTTTATAAGCATCTGCGTAATCTCTACAAGCTAAAAGCTATTAACTACAAACTGCCGGTTCCGATGTTCAACCTTTTAAACGGCGGCGCGCACGCTGACTCCGGTATGGACGTGCAGGAATTCATGTTCGTCCCGCAGGGCGAGAGTTATGCCGAATCTCTGCGCTGGGCTGCAGAAACTTTCATGCAGATGAAAAAACTTTTATCCGCAAAAAAGCTTAGCACCGGCGTGGGTTTGGAGGGGGGGTTTGCTCCCAAGCTTTCCGGAAGTAAGGAGGCCATTGAATTATTGATTGAAGCGGCGTCCGCTGTTTGTCGCGTCGGTAAGTTCCGCATCGCCCTGGACGTGGCCGCCTCCGAGCTTTTTATGCCCGACAAGGGCGAAAAGTACGTCTTTAAGCGCGAAAAAGCCTCATTCTCCCGCGAACAGCTTTTGGGATGGTATGCCGAACTCATCAAATCCTATCCCATTGAATCTATTGAGGACGGGCTTTTTGAGGAGGATTGGGACGGATGGGCGATAATGACAGCAAAATTGGGCGACAAGGTCAGGGTTGTGGGTGATGATTTCATTGTCACTTCGGCGGCGCGTTTGAAAAAAGCCATCGAAATGAAGGCGCTCAACACCGTTTTGATAAAACCAAACCAGATCGGGACATTGACCGAGACCATGGCCGCCATCACTTTAGGCCAGGCGAGCGGCATCAAAATCAATTTGTCGCATCGTTCAGGCGAAACTAACGATCCGTTCATTGCCGATCTGGCTGTGGCGGTTGGTGCCGCATTTATCAAAGCGGGCGCGACGAGCCGCGGCGAGCGTTTGGCGAAATACAACCGACTGCTGGAGATAGAAGAACAGAGAGAAAATTAACCTAATTAACAAAAATCCTAATTATTCTAAACAAAAATGCAGATTGGAAAATGGATACCATTTGGGTCAATTAGAATAATTAGAGCAATTAAATTTTCCCGATGGATAAACGCAATTTAGTTGTGCTCGCTGTACTTGACGGCTGGGGTATTGCGCCCGCCGGCCCGGGCAATGCCATATCGCTGGCGAAAAAACCCTACTATGACGCTTTTTGGAAAAATTATCCGCATACCGAACTTCTTGCTTCCGGCACGGCGGTGGGATTGAAGGAAAACGAGCCGGGCAATTCCGAGGCCGGTCACGAAAATATGGGCGCTGGCCGGACAGTGAAGCAGGATAAGGTGGAGATTTTGGATAGCATCCGCGATGGGACGTTTTTTAAAAACGCGGCGTTCGTGGAAGCGCTTGCCCACGTTAAAAAACAGCACTCGCGCGTGCATCTGATGGGCCTGCTTTCGGACGACCGTTCCGGGCATATGGAACCGGAGCACATGGAGGCGCTGCTGGTGTTCTTTAAAAAAAATAATTTCACCGACGTCTTTCTGCATTTGTTCACCGACGGCCGTGACACGCCGCCAAAGTCGGCCGAGAGATTTTTAAAAAGGCTGCTCCTGACGATAAATAATGTCGGCGTAGGGAAGATCGCCACGCTTTCCGGGCGTTACTGGGGCATGGACCGGGCGCATAATTATTCCCGGCTGCATAAGGCCTACGACGCCATTGCCAACGGCGTCGGCCGGAAAGCCGGTTCGCCGTATCAGGCGGTGCGCGGCGCTTATGACCGGGGGGAGACCGACGAATTCATCACGCCCACCGTTATTCTGCACACGCTTAAGCCCGGGCAGAAAAAAGTTCCGGTCAGGATCGAAGACGGCGACGCGGTCATTTTTTTCAATCTCCGTTCCGACCGAGCCCGGCAGATGACCAAGGCCTTTGTGCAGCCGGAATTATTGAACGGGGATGGCGACGAGCCTGCCTTGTCGGCAGACAGGCACGGCCAGTTCCGGGATTTTTCCGATCTGTTCTTCGTCACCATGACCGAGTTCGGCACGGAGCTGCCGGTCATCATCGCTTACCCGACGCGCGAAGTGTTCAACAGCCTGCCGAGCTATCTGGAGAAATTTTCCCATTTGCATCAATTTTACATTTCCGAATCAGAAAAGTTCGCTCACGTCAGCTATTTTTTTCACGGCAACAATTCGCGTTTGTGCAAGAACGAAAAACGCGTGCGCATCGATTCCCAGAAAGTCGCGACTTTCGACCTCGCGCCGGGGATGTCGGCGCGGGGCATCACGGACGCTTTGGTGGCGGCCTTGAGGCAGCATCTCTATAATTTTTGCTTAGTCAATTATCCCAACGCCGATATGCTGGGGCACACGGGCGACATCAAAGCCAC
Organism: Patescibacteria group bacterium; assembly: GCA_023485925.1. Taxonomy (GTDB): domain Bacteria; phylum Patescibacteriota; class Doudnabacteria; order UBA920; family 2-01-FULL-50-11; genus JAMDAJ01. Next base: position 12,505 of record JAMDAJ010000008.1, on the reverse strand, counting down.
TATCAAAGGCGTGGAGGTGATCGACGAAAGTTTGGGCCGGCTGTGGGAAGCGGTCAAAGCCGAAGGCGGCACCTTGCTTGTCACGGGCGACCACGGCAACGCCGAAAATATGATCGATCCGGTGACCCAAGAGTTTGTGCATGAACATACCACTAACCCTGTCCCGTTGCTGGTGGTGGATGAAATGCTTCGGGGGAAAAGCGACGCGCTGCGCCCGGGCGCGCTTTCCGATATCGCGCCCACCGTGCTTGATCTGTTGGGCCTCCCGAAGCCGGCCGAAATGTTGGGCATCAGCCTGCTTCGCAACAATCGTCCGCCGTTGACTAAAACCGATTTATGACAAAATTCAAAAAAGTCCTGCTTATCATCTTAGACGGGTTCGGCGTGGCTTCCGCTTCGCCCGGCAACGCCATCACGCGGGCGAAAATGCGTGCTTTCAATTCGCTGGTCAACCATTTCCCCAGTATCACCTTACAGGCGGCCGGTCCGAACGTCGGGTTGTCCTGGGGCGAGTCGGGCAATTCGGAAGTCGGCCATATGTGCTTAGGCGCCGGACGCATCGTTCTACAGAATTTGCCGCGCATCGACCGTAGCATCGCCTCGGGCGAGTATTACACCAATCCGGCTTTTCTATCTGCCGTGGAGCACGTCAAAAAATACGATTCCACTCTGCACTTGGTGGGACTTTTAGGCGACGGCAACGTGCACGCCTCACAGCTGCATTTGTATTCGCTTTTGACCTTAGCCGCGGTGAAGGGCCTGCAGAAGGTGAATGTGCACGTGATCACCGACGGCCGCGATACGGCGCCGGACGCAGGTATGGAATTTTTGCGGTCGCTGGAAAAAAAGATGATCGAGATCGGGATTGGCAAGATCGCCACTTTGTCCGGCCGGTTTTACGCCATGGACCGCGCCCAGCACTGGGATCTCACTGAAGCCGCTTATAAAGCCATGGCATTGGGGACGGGCGAACTGGCCGCAAGCCCTCAGCAAGCGCTGCAGGGGTATTACGGCCAGAACATTTTTGACGAAACCGTTCCGCCCACAGTCATCGCTGATCCGGTAACCGGCAAGCCCGCGACGATGCAGCCGAAAGACGCCATGATTTTTTACAATTTCAGGACTGACCGGGCCGTACAGCTGACGCAGGCATTTCTCGATCCCGCGCGGACCGGCATGGTTGGGCAGTATCCAAAATTGGAGGAGCTGCTCGTGGTCACGATGACGGAATATTCCAAAGACCTAACCGGCGCACAGGTCGCTTTCCCGAGACTTTCGGTGTCCAATACCTTGCCGGAGGTCATCGCCGCGCATCACAAGCGACAGTATCATATTTCGGAAACCGAGAAATTCCCTCATGTCACTTATTTTTTTAGCAACGGCCACGAACAGCCCAACGAAAACGAGGTCTGGGACAAGGTCAGCTCGCATTCGTCTTACCAGCAGCTTTACGAGAACGTGCCGCAGATGTCCGCGGCGGAACTGACCAAACGGCTTCTGGCAAAACTTTCCGAACCCATCGAATTTTTCCTGGTCAATTTCGCCAACCCCGATATGGTCGGTCATACCGGTTCGCTGTCCGCTTCCGTCCAAGCCGTAGAAACCGTGGATATGTGTTTGGAGCAGCTGGTCAAGCACGCAATGGCCGTAAAAGACTTGGCGGTGCTCATCACCTCTGACCACGGTAACGTGGAGCATATTCACGACGTTCAAACCGGTCGCATCCGTAAGGCCCACACTACCAATCCCGTGCCCCTCATCTTAGCCGGCGACGGTTTAAGACTGCCTCAGCCGCGGACTGACGGCTACCTGTTCCTGCCGACACAGATCCCCGGGGGTTTGCTTTCCGACATCGCACCGACGGTCTTGGACATTTTTGAAATTCCTAAAGTCCCGGAAATGACCGGTATCAGTTTGTTGCCGATTTTGCTTAAACAACTGGGTTCAAATTAGAATACTAAGAAGTAAAAATCAAAAATGACCACTGAAGACAAAGAGTTCGTAGACGTGCTGCAAGACGACGCGGCCGTTTATTGTCCCGCAAAAACCGTCGCCGAAGCCTATTGGCTTAAAGATTACGAGAAAGTTTACCGCGAGGCTTTGGCCGATCCGGAAGGTTTTTGGGAAGAGGCGGCGGAAGAGCTGGTTTGGAGTAAGCGCTGGACGAAGGTCTATGATGAATCCCGCAAGCCGTTTTACAGCTGGTTTGTAGGGGGAAAAACCAATTTATTCATCAACGCTCTGGAACGGCATCAAAAAACCCCGACCGCAAAAAAAGTCGCTTATCACTGGGAGGGCGAACTTCCGATCTGACGGCACGGTTCGCGAGCTTACCTATAAGGAATTATATGAGCAAGCCAACCGTTTTGCAGCGGCGCTCGTCAAACTTGGTCTAAAAAAAGGCGACCGCGTCTCGGTTTATCTGCCCAACATTCCGGAAGTCGCCGTCACCATGCTGGCCTGCGTGAAGCTGGGGATAATGCACTCGGTGGTTTACGCCGGTTTTTCGGCAGAGGCCTTGCGCAAACGCATCATTGACGCCGAATCGAAAGTTGTCGTCACCGCCGATTTCGGTTATCGCCGCGGCAAAAGCGTGCCGCTTAAAACCATTGTCGACGAAGCATTATCCTCGGATTGCAAATCCATCCAGCACTGCATTTACGTGCGAAGGGGGTCTGACCCGATCAATGTCGTCGGGGGGCGCGACCTGGAGTTTAATGAACTAATGAAAGAACCGCTGCCCAACCCCGAAACCGAAATGATGGACAGCGAAGACCCGGCGTTTATCCTCTATACTTCCGGCACCACCGGCACACCGAAGGGCGTGGTGCATGCTCACGGCGGTTATATGGTGGGCGTGCATCGCACCATCTCCTGGGTGTTCGATCTTAAGCCCACTGATGTCTATTGGTGTACCGCTGATCCCGGTTGGATCACGGGCCATAGTTACATCATTTACGGCCCGCTGATGGCCGGCGTCACTTCGATAATGTACGAGGGCGTTCCGGACTATCCTAAAGAAGACCACATTTGGGAGATAATCGAGCGGAATAAAGTCACTATTTTATACACCGCGCCGACTCTAGTGCGGATGATGGCTAAATACGGTGACGCCGGTCCGGCCAAGCACGATCTCAAAAGTTTGCGGCTGTTGGGTTCGGTGGGCGAACCCATCAACCCCGAGGCCTGGAAATGGTTTTACGTTCACGTCGGCGGTTCGCGCTGTCCAATTATGGACACTTGGTGGCAGACGGAGACCGGCATGCATATGATTGCGCCCCTGCCGCCGGTGCCGCTTAAACCCGGGAGCGCGTTTCGCCCGTTTCCCGGCATCATCGCTGACGTGGTGGACAAATCTGGCCGCCCGGTGGAAGTGGGCAAGGGTGGGTTTCTGGTCATCAAAAATTCCTGGCCGGCACAGCTGAAGACGCTTTTCCGAAATCCCAAGCGGTATCTGGAAACTTATTATGAAAATATTCCGGGCTGCTATGATACCGGGGACTTGGCGCGCATCGACCGCGATGGCTATTTTTGGCTGCAAGGGCGAAGCGACGACGTAATGAACATTTCCGGGCACCGTCTCGCCTCTGCCGAGATCGAAAGCGCTATCGTTTCCCATCCGGCGGTCTCCGAGGCCGGGGTCATCGCCAAACCGCACGAGATCAAAGGTTCAGTCGCCAAGGCCTTCATCATTTTGAAAGCCGGCCATTTGCCTTCGCCGGAGCTTATCGCCGGCATCAAGGCCCACATCAAAAAAACCATCGGGCCGCTTGCGGTCACTGACGAGATCGAGTTCGTGGACAAACTTCCCAAAACGCGCAGCGGCAAGATCATGCGGCGGGTGCTTCGGGCGCAGGAGCTGGGTCAGGACCCGGGCGACGTTTCCACTTTGGAGTCATAATTGGCAGCGAGGGGAAAGAAACAACTGTTTTTTTGACCATAGCGATTAAATTATCTCGCAGATATAATTAAACTATGGAGATGATAGACATTGAAGCGCCGCGTGCGGGGAGGGACGACGCGCGGGAAAAGCACACTTTTTTGGTGAAATTCGTCGTTTCGGTTTTAGGTATCGGATTGATTGCGGCTACGCTTTGGATATTGTGGTATTTCTTAAGCCCTTCGCGCACTGTGGAGATTTCCGCCGGCGAAAGTTACAGCTACGCCGGGTATTCCATCAAGGTCGAAAAATTGACGAATCGCTATTGCCCGGACGCTTCGGATGTCGACTGCAAGCATTGGCTGAACGAGGACGGGGTGCAGTTTAGTTACACGGGTCCGGACGTGCTCGGTCTGAGCTTTGAGTATCTTGGCATTGGGAGTAAGCCGGTGCTGGAGTTGCCCGGTTTGAAGATTGAACTTAAAGCGATCGAGTTCGACAAGAATAGCGTAAAAATCAAGCTCTCCAAGCAGTAGCGTTCATCAATTAACTTGAGAAGCGATTATTTGTGGCATCCGAGCTGATAACGATTAAAATCGGAGGGGAAGCGGGTTTCGGCATCAAAGTGGCTGGGGCGACTTTGAGCAAGGTTTTTTTGCGGGCCGGTTACGAAATTTTTGATTACTCCGAATATCCTTCCCTTATCCGCGGTGGACACAACACTTTTGAGGTGACCGTCGGACCGCGCGTGCGATCTTGTGTTCGCCCGGTGAATCTACTCATTGCCTTAAATCAGCAGACTTTTGACCAGCACCTGCCGGAGCTTTCCTCTGACGCCGGCATTATTTTCAACGGCGTGAAGGTCAAACCGACGTCCAAGGATTTCCGGCTTTTCGATGTGCCTTTTTCGGAGCTAGCTAAAAATTCCGGCGGCACGGAGTTGGTCAAAAATACCGTTGCTTTAGGTGCCGGCTTGGCGGTACTAAACGCTGGGGTGGAAGGGCTGCTTATGTTGCTAAAACAAGTTTTCGCAAAAAAGTCCCCGCAAGTCATCACCATGAATTTAAACGCCGCCTCGGCAGGTTATGATTACGTTAAAACGCATTTCAAAGAGCCGTTCCCTTATCAATTGAAATCACTTCCGCCGCGGGATTTAATGTATCTTACCGGTAACGAAGCGGTGGGGTTGGGCGCCATCGCCGGCGGCTGTTCCGCATATTTTGCCTATCCGATGACGCCATCGTCCACGGTTTTGGAATACCTCACAAAATCCGGTCCGAAAGTGGGCATGCTAGTCCGGCAGCCGGAAGACGAAATTTCCGTTTTAAGCTCCGCCATCGGGTCGGGTTTTGCCGGCATTCGCGCCATGGTCGGAACTTCGGGCGGCGGGTTTTCCTTGATGACCGAAAGTTTGGGGCTTTCCGGTATGACAGAAACGCCGGTGGTGATTTTTATGGCCCAGCGCCCGGGGCCGGCGACCGGTCTGCCCACCTGGACCGGACAGGCCGATCTGCGATTTTTGTTGCATGCCGGTCAGGATGAATTCCCGCGGATGATAATTGCGCCGGGAGATGCCGAGGAGTGTTTTTATTTTACGGCCGAGGCCTTGAATTTCGCTGAAAAATTCCAGTTGCCGGTGTTCGTGCTGTCCGATAAAAATTTGGGTGAAGGCGGTATGAGCGTCCCGACTTTTGATCCCGCCAAAATCAAAATCGAAAGAGGGGAGTGGCTTAAGGAGGAGGATCTGGCCAAGATGGGACAGTACCTGCGTTATCGGCTTACCGCTTCCGGCGTGTCGCCGCGGGTGTTGCCGGGCTGTATGGGCGGCGTGCATGAAGCCAATTCGGATGAACACGACGAGTATGGCCATAGCGACGAAAGCGCCAAGACTCGCACGGCTCAAATGGACAAACGGATGCGGAAACTTGAAGCGGCGTTAAAAGAAGTCCCGGATCCGAAACTTTACGGCCCTAAAGACGCCGAACTCACTATCGTGTCTTGGGGTTCGACCAAGGGAGCGATTTTGCAGGCATTGGAGGAGCTACTTTCTCCCCCTGCCGGAGGGGGAGATAAAGATGGGGTGGGAGCGGTGAATTTTCTCCACTTCACCTATCTCTGGCCGTTCCCGACGCCTAATGCTGCGCAAAAGCTTCTTTCTGCCAAAAAACTTCTGGTCATCGAAAACAATCACTCCGGCCAGTTTGAAGGATTGATAAAGGAGCATATCGGCCGGGTGCCGGAAGAACATTTGCGCAAATATGACGGTCGTCCCTTCTGGCCGCATGAAATTGTAGAAAAAATCCGAAAGCACTTATCCAATTGAACCAGTGTATGGATACACTGGTACAGCTAGAAGGCTGTTTTTGTCAGAATGATCTTGTCTCCATGTATGCATACATGGAGACAAGAAGAGATTTGCATTCAAATATGAAATCTAGAATCATTGTTTCCGCAGTCATAGAAAAGAATGGGCAGTTTCTTTTCGGTCGAAAAGCGGGCAACATAGGCCCTTATCCAAACACCTGGCACTTGTTAGGTGGCGGGGTAAATATCGGCGAAGAGTCTTTGGAGGCAGCTGTGCGGAGGGAAATCTTGGAAGAGTCTGGTATAGAAGTGAACGACGCTCAACCAGTATTTTTCAGCGAAGACGAAGAGCCAAATAAACATGGCGAGATGACGCGCTATTTGTTTTTGGTCTATCGCACGCAATATAAATCAGGAATGTTGAAGGCGAACGACGATATTAGGGAGCTGAAATGGATTAAATTAGGGGAATTCAAAAAATACGATTTCGCTCGTCCTTCAGTAAAACTTTTTAAGTCGCTAGGTTATTTATGATTTCAAATCCAAACATCGTCAACCCACTTAAACCCGAAGACTACAGCTCTGAGGTTTTTCCCACCTGGTGTCCCGGGTGTGGTAATTTTGCCATCTGGGCGGCTTTAAAGAACGCGCTTTCTGAACTCAAACTCCCACCGCACCGCGTGGCTTTGTCTTTTGGCATCGGTTGTTCCGGCAACTTCAATAATTTCGTGCGAGCCAACGTTTTTCATTCCTTGCACGGGCGGGCGTTGCCGGCGGCGATGGGCATCAAATTGGGAAATCACGAACTCACAGTCATCGCTATGGGCGGCGACGGCGACGGTTTTGCCGAAGGGCTGGGGCACACCTTAGAAACCATCCGTTCCAACGTCAACCTCACTTATATCGTCCACGACAATCACATGTATTCCCTGACTACCGGGCAGACTTCGCCGACCACCGCTCTGGGCGCTAAAACCAAAACTGCGCCTTTGGGCGCTTATGAATATCCCCTCAATCCGTTGGCTTTGGCGCTATCTGCCGGCGGCTCGTTCGTAGCGCGGGGTTTTGCCGGCGATATCCCACATTTGCAGTCGCTTATCGCGGAAGGCGTTTCGCACCGGGGTTTTTCGTTTATTGACGTGATGCAGCCCTGTCCGACTTTCAATCCGGAAATGTCGTACGATTGGTATCGCGGACGCGTGTATCGCCTGGACGAAGCGGGCTATGTGCCCGATAACCGTTTCCGTGCCTGGGAAGTGGCACAGGCGCCACTTGATAAAAAGATCGCCATCGGGGTATTGTATAAGGAAGACCGGTCGATTTTAGAAGATAATTTTCCAGAGCTTTCCAAAACCCCGCTGGTCAAACGGGATTTGAACAAGCTTGATATTAGACCGCTGTTCGATAATTTCAAATGAAGCGTCGTTGGCAGATAAAACCTAAAGTTCCGCCAGAATTTGCAACAAAATTTCCGGATGAGCATCCGGTAATTTTGCAATTACTCTACAATCGCAACATCATGAGTCCGCAACAAGCGGACGCGTTTTTTCGTCCGCGCTACGAGAAATTGGGTTCGCCTTTCGTACTTTCCGGGATGGTCGCGGCGGTGGAGCGGATATTGCGCGCCGTTGATAAGCACGAAAAAATCGTCGTGTACGCTGATTACGACGCCGACGCGGTGACGGCCTGTACGGTATTATATCGGGCGCTTAGAGCGTTCGGGGCCGAAGTTTCAAGTTATATTCCCGACCGGTTTTCCGAGGGTTACGGCGTGAACCTTGACGCGGTGAAGCAGATCGCGGAGTCCGGCGCGAAACTCATCGTCACCGTGGACTGCGGCATTAACGCGGTCTCCGAAACCGCTTTGGCTAAAAATCTGGGCATGGACGTGGTCATCACTGATCACCACGAAATCATCGGCGCGTTGCCCCAAGCTTCGGCAGTGGTCAATCCCAAACTTGACCCGGAACTTTCGGAACTCTCCGGGCTTACCGGGGTGGGTGTCGCTTTTAAACTTGCGACCGCGCTTTTCGCCGCGGTGCGCCCCGGGGATTATTCAAAATTTTACGGTTGGGACATCCCGGCAGCGGCGGAAAAAGCCGGGATTTCGTTGGGGAAAATTTTGACAGTTCCGTTTGCTTGGGAAAAATGGTTTTTGGACTTGGTCGCCATCGGGACGGTCGCCGACTGCCAGTCGCTTTTGGGCGAGAACCGCACGCTGGTGAAATTTGGGTTGCGGGTTCTCTCTAAGACCAAATGGCCGGGCTTGCGGCAGTTGATGCGCAACGCGGGGCTTTCCGAAAAAAAAGATTTTGAGACTTTTGACATCGGTTTTATCCTAGCGCCGCGCATCAACGCGGCCGGCCGCATTCAGCACGCGGATATCGCTTTTCGATTACTCGCAAGCGACGATCCGGCCGAAGTTTCCATGTATGCCGGGCAGCTGGAGAGTTTGAACGCTCATCGGCAGCGTCTGACCGAACAGATAACCGCCGAAGCGCGGGCGCTAGTGTTAGAACAGGTTGACGGTAAACTGCTGTTCGCCGTGGGGGAGAACTGGCCGAAAGGCGTGGTGGGACTGGTCGCTTCTCGCCTGTCTGATGAGTTTTCCCGACCGGCGGTGGTGTTGGAACGCGGGGTCACGCATGCCACGGGCTCGGCCCGCAGTGTGGGGGGATTTTGATATCGACCCCCAAAGTGCGCAAGCGGTCCTCGATATTTTCGTAACCGCGATCAATGTGATGAATGTCCAAAATCTCGCTTTTGCCTTCCGCCACGATAGCCGCAATGAGCAGGGTGATA
>JAMDAJ010000008.1:0-3509 GCA_023485925.1 Patescibacteria group bacterium | reverse complement strand
GTCTATCTTGAGCGTTTTGGCGGGCACCAGCAGGCAGCGGGGGTGACGCTGAAGAACGAGCACATCGAAAAATTTCGCCGGGCACTTTTGGAATTCGCTTCGGAAAATTTGAAAGATGATGACCTGGTGAAGGTTTTGAAAATCGACGTCGTGTTAGAACCCAAAGATGTCACGGATGAGTTAGTACAGAAGCTTAATGCTTTTGAGCCGTTCGGCCCCGGCAACCCCTCCGTAAATTTTCTGTTGTCGGATCTCGTGGTGGAGCAGCTAAAAACCGTCGGCGCGACGAGCAAGCATTTGAAAGTCCATACTTCTTCCGCCGGAAAAATTTCCGAATTCATCGGATTCAATCACGCCTACCGGCTGTCCAGTTTGCGGCCGGGCGACCGCGTGGATATCGTGGCCGAGCCCTCCCATAATCACTGGAATGGTACGCGAAAAATTCAGCTAAAGATTAAGGACCTAAAAAAATTGACATGAAATTCTCTCTCTACAGCGATGGCGGCGCCCGCGGGAATCCCGGTCCGGCAGCTTATGGCGTCGCGATATTTGATGAATCCGGGCGATTGGTCGAAAAATTCAAGAAATATCTGGGCGAGCTCACCAACAATCAGGCGGAGTACGAAGGTGTGGTGGCGGGGCTTTCCAAAGCCGCGGAATTTACAGCTTCCGAGATCGATTTTTATCTCGATTCCGAACTGGTCGTGAAGCAGCTGAAAGGGGAGTACAAAATCAAAAATCCCGGGTTGCAGCCACTGGCGGCGAAAGTTCTGGCGCTGACTAATAAGTTTTCACGAGTAAATTTTCACCACGTGCCGCGCGAAAAAAATAAACTCGCCGACCAGCTGGTCAACGAGGCCTTGGATGAAGCGGCTGCAAACATCGCGGTTTAAGTTTTTTTTGTACAGTAACCGTAGTAAAACCGCCGAGGTTCAGTGCCACGCGGTTTTTTCGGAACGGCGGGACAGGATCAAGAATTGTTTCCGAGTCTTGGATTTTTGCCTAGCGGATCTGCATCAAATAAGGTTCTTTGTCCGAGGTGAGCCAGTAAAGCTTTGAACCGTCGGGGCTGATACGAAATTTTTGAACCGGAGCGAACGTGGAAAATTCTATAATGCGACGATTGAGTTTGGCGCGGGTTTCCACGGCTTTGAGCATCCCGTTCTCGAGAAAAAAGGTTTGACCGGTCGGCTCATTGATCTGCGGTGATGCGATATCGTTGCTTGTGCGCAAAATTAGTGCGGGGGAGACGTCCGTTTCCGGATCGAACACCCAGATGGAGTGCGGGTCGCCAAAAATCAGGTTCTGTGATGAGCTGTCCCATGCGGCGTAGGTAACGTTTTGTTCCAAAAGCCGGGGCGTTGGGTCAAGGCGGTATAGGGCGCCGTCAAGCAGAGCGTACAGGCCGCTTGAACCGGCGGGAATAAGTTGGCTGTTTTGGCCGGGCGGCAGATTTCCGGTAATGAGCTCCGTGGTGCTGCTTGCGCGGTTGGTGACGTAGACCGAATCGCCGTCCAAAAAGTAAAGCCGATCGCCGTCCACCGCGAAGCTTTTGCACGTCGCGCGACGCGAGCTGAGGATTTTTGTCGAAAGATCGTATTGGTATAGCCGGCCGGCGGCGGTAAGCAAGATGAGTTCGTTTTTTCCCAAAGAAGTGGTTTGGGTAAAGTTTAGATTGAATTGGGATAGCGCTATAACGTCACCCGACGAAAGATTTTCGGCTGCCGTAACGCCGCGGCTGCCGGAGCTTATCGCCCAATTAGCGTCCGGCGTTATGGTGAGCGTTTCTTCCGTGCGAGGTTTTAATTTTAGCGGCAAGATCTGTCGGGTTTCCGCGTTTTGCAGTTGCCAGGTCGAGGTTGCCATTGCAAACCAGGTTTCGTCGTTCATTGCGAAAAGATCAAACGCGCCAGGTGATACCATTATCGGAACGGTGTCGGCCAAAAATAGAGCGACTTTTCCGTCCCGCTCGCTGGTCCAGGTCACCTGCTGGGCGATAACGCTGAAATGCTTTTCCCAATTTTCGTAGCCGGTTTTTTGCAGGCGCACGTCGTATTCACCCGGCGGCAAAAGCCGAATGGTGGCTGGCGTGGTTTTGCCGGTCGGCTTATTATTCAAAAAAATTTCGGCGCCTTTCGGGTCGGAATACACGACCAAGGTGCCGGTCGCGACGAATTTTTTGCTGGTGAAATCGAATGTGTAACCCAGCGAAAATACCAGAATGCCGCAGGCGGTGAGTATAAAAGTCGCGAATATCAGGCCCAATAGCAAAAAACGTTTTTTGAGACTCATAGAAAAATCCTATCATCAAAGTCGAGAGTTGACAATTGTTAACTTTGCGCAGTTTGCCGTCCGTATTTTACGATTGCGGCCGCCGATATTCATCTATTTTTTATTCCGATTTTTTTCACTTGTGATATAATGATTTGGGATTTTTAAAATCTGAAATTTATGGCAAAATTCATCATCCAGGGGGGAAAGCCGCTTTCCGGTTCGATCCGTGTGGCGGGTTCCAAAAACGCCGCGCTACCGATGCTTTCAGCGACGCTTTTAACCGAAGAGGGGTGCACATTCACGAACGTTCCGGATATTTTGGACGTGCTGAATTTTTTGGCGATCCTCAAAGATCTTGGCGCGGAAGTGGAAAGAAAAGATGACACGGTAAAAATTTCCTGCCAAAATGTCGTCAAATCCAAACCCGATCCGAAACTGGTCGCCTCAATGCGGGCTTCGGTGGTGTTGCTTGGGGCGTTGCTTGCCCGCACTGGCAAAGTAGAACTGGCTTTTCCCGGCGGTGATCTAATCGGCAGCCGGCCGATCGACGTCCACTTGCGTGGGTTCGCGCAGATGGGCGCAAAAATTTCGGAAGGGGAGTGCGTGGAGCTTTCGGCGAAAAAGCTTTCCGGCAGCGAACTCTTTGCCGAGTCGTCCGTCACCGGCACGGAAAATATGATCCTGGCGGCGGTTTTGGCTTCCGGCCAAACGGTCATCAAGCTGGCCGCTTTGGAGCCGCACGTCACCGCTTTGTGCGAATTTTTGAACCGCATGGGCGCAAAAATCTCAGGGCTAAATACCAGCACGTTGGTCATCGAAGGTATTAAGCGCTTACACGGTGCTGAGATGGAAGTTATTCCCGACATGATAGAAACCAGTACCTTTATTTCTCTGGCGGCGGCGACTAAGAGCCGGGTGGAGATTTTGAACGTTGACCATACGCAGATGGACGCGATCTATCATAAATTTTCCGACATGGGCGTGAATTTTCGCATCGACGGATCATCGCTCCAAATCCTGCCGCCGCAGGCGCCTTACCGCTCCGCGCCGATCCGTACCGGATTATATCCAAATTTAGCCACTGACGCGCAGCCACTGTTCGGATTGCTCGCCACCCAAGCCCAAGGTTTAAGTCGTATTCATGACTGGATCTGGGAGGGCCGCCTGGGGTATTTATCGGAATTGTCAAAGATGGGCGCGTCTGTTAAACTGTCGAGGTGTTCCAAAGCCACGCC
>JAMDAJ010000064.1 GCA_023485925.1 Patescibacteria group bacterium | reverse complement strand
GCGGCGATTTGATATCGGATTTTATGCTTGAAGGATATTCGTGGGATAAGACAGGGAAGCTTGCGTCGGTGGTTGCGGTCTACGCGGTCGAAAAATACGGGACGCAGAATCACAAGTTTTCCTGGGGGGGCGTGAAAAAAAGATATTTTAAAAATTATAAGGAAAAATTAATTTAAGTCTTCGCATTGTCATTCCGGGCTTGACCCGGAATCCAAACTGGAGCCGTAAATACTAACGTTCCATGAATGGATCCTGAATCAAGTTCAGTATGACATCAGGAGGAGTTCGAACGCGAAGGCCTCACTAAAAATTTATGACATCAAGCATAAAATCCGATATCAAATCGCCGCGCCTTGCTCAAACAGGCAAAGCGCGAATCGAATGGGCGGCGCGGGAAATGCCCGTTCTCAAACTCATCAAAGCCCGCTTTGAAAAGGAGCGGCTGCTTGCTGGCGTGCGCTTGGCCGCTTGTCTCCACGTGACGGCGGAAACCGCCAATTTAATGGAAGTTTTAAAAGCCGGCGGCGCCGAGGTGGTGCTGTGCGCTTCCAATCCGCTGTCCACGCAAGACGATGTAGCCGCCGCGTTAGTCCGATACACCGGTGTATCGGTGTATGCGATCCGAGGGGAGGACCGCAAAACTTATTACCGGCATTTAAGTCAGGCGCTATCTATCAAACCGCAAATCACAATGGACGACGGCGCGGACCTGGTGAGCTTGCTCCACGGGGCAAAGCAGCACCTTTCAAAATACATCTGGGGTTCAAGTGAAGAGACCACCACAGGCGTTATCCGGCTGCGGGCGCTGGAAGCGAAAAAACTTTTAAAGTTCCCGGTGGTCGCGGTCAACGACAGCCAGACCAAACACTTTTTTGACAATCGCTACGGCACGGGGCAATCGACCATCGACGGGATTTTGCGCGCCACCAACACATTGATCGCTGGGAAAACTTTCGTGGTCGCCGGCTACGGCTGGTGCGGTAAGGGGCTTGCCATGCGCGCTAAAGGCCTTGGCGCTTCTATCATCGTCACCGAAGTCGATCCGGTAAAGGCGTTGGAAGCGAAAATGGACGGTTTTGAGGTAATGCCGATGCTGGACGCGGCTAAACGAGCAGACATCGTTGTGACGGTCACCGGCGACATCAACGTTTTGGACGGCCAGCATTTCAAAGCGATGAAGGACGGCTGTATCGTGGCTAACTCCGGCCATTTTAACGTGGAGATAAATCTGCCGGCGTTAAAGAAACTTTCCAAAGCGGTGCAGACGGTCAAGCCAGGGGTCGAAGTCTATGAAATGCGGGACGGCCGTAAATTTTACGTTCTGGCAGAGGGCAGATTAGTGAATTTGGCTGCCGCCGAAGGCCACCCGGCAACGGTGATGGACATGAGTTTTGCCAACCAGGCGCTGGCCGCCGTGTTTTTGGTGCGCAACCACGGGAAATTGGAGAAAAAAGTCTACACTATCGAAAAAGAGCTGGACGAGGAAGTGGCGAGTTTGAAATTGAAATCACTCGGTATAAAAATCGATGTGCTGACGCCGCGGCAGAAGAAATACCTGTCGAGCTGGGACGAGGGAACGTAGGGGGAGGGGAGCTATAGGTTATAGCTGATAGCTTATAGGGAGATTTAAGATTTTAGAATGGAAAAAATTTGGAAGACCTTGAGTAGCAAAAAGGTCTATCAAAATCGATATTTCACCATCGAAGAAGACGATTGCCTGCGGCCCGACGGCCAACCGGGCAAGTATTTTGTGATGCACCGTAAGCACGGCGTGACCGTTGTGCCTTTCGACGGCAAACGCCTTTACTTGGTGAACCAGTACCGCTATCCTTGCAAGGAACGTTTGTGGGAGTTTCCGGCGGGAAGCGCCGAGACGGAAGATTATTTGGCCGAGGCGAAGAAAGAGTTGCTGGAGGAAACCGGCATCACCGCCGGCCGCTGGACTGCCTTGGGAGAATTTTACTGCGGCCCGGGATTTTCCGACCACAAAGGCAAGATGTTCTTAGCCGAGGATTTGACGCTTGGTGATCCCAAACGGGAATCGGGGGAGTCGGATATCATCGTCAAAAAATTCACGCCGGAAGAAGTCGAGAAAATGATTTTGACGGGCGAGATCCTCGATAGCTGGACAATCACGCCATTTCACTTTTTTAAAAGTCGCATGTCAGAAGGTAAATAATTTCTCCCCCTCCCGAAGGGAAGGGGGAGCAAGAGGGGGTAAGGACGTGGGCGTTGGTCAAGTAAAGAACATAAAAGGATTGAAGTCGCTGCGGTCAAGTCTGAGAAAAACTATGCCCGCCCCCGAGGTAATTTTGTGGCAAAAGCTGCGCGGCAAGTTAACGGGCGTAAAATTCAGGAGGCAATTTTCTATAGATAACTACATCCTAGATTTTTATTCGCCGAGCTGTAAATTAGCCGTTGAAATCGACGGCGACAGTCATTATCGGGATAGCAAGAGCCAAAACAGAGACACAGATAGAGATATGCGCCTTGCCGGCCGCGGTATAAAGGTTTTGAGGTTCACAAATTATGAGATAATGACCAGTCTGGAGGGTGTGTATTCAAAGATTATCGAGGAGATCGAGGGGACAACCCCCTCTTCATCTCCCCCTATCCGCCAGAGGCGGACAAGGGGAGAAATAATAGAAAGGCCTCGCTCTCGTAATTACCGACAAGGGGAGAGATAAATCTAAAACTTTTAATTTAGAAATCTCGTATGCGTTTATTCATCACCGGTGGAGCCGGGTTCATCGGCAGCAATTTCGTTCATTATTGGCTAACAAACCATCCACAGGACCAGGTGGTCGTATTTGACAAGCTCACTTACGCCGGCAACCTGGAAAACCTCAAGGACATTGAAAGCAATCCGAATTTCAAGTTTGTCAAAGGCGATATTTGCGACGCGGAAGCGGTGGAAAAAGCGCTGGCCGGCTGCGATGCCATTGTGCATTTTGCGGCTGAATCGCACGTGGACCGTTCTATTATGCGGCCGGAGGATTTTGTGCGCTCAAATGTCCTCGGGACCCGAGTTTTGCTTGACGCCGCGTTGAAAAACGGCAAACTGCGCTTTCATCACGTTTCCACGGACGAAGTTTTTGGCAGCTTGCCGCTTGGCTCATCGGAGCGTTGGAACGAGAGCGAGGCCTTTCTATTATTTCTCCCCTTGTCCGCCTCTGGCGGATAGGGGGAGATGAAGAGGGGGTTGTCCCCTCGATCTCCTCGATAATCTTT
>JAMDAJ010000007.1 GCA_023485925.1 Patescibacteria group bacterium | reverse complement strand
AAAAATAACCCCAGGATAAAAAAGAAAATCAGTGCGACAAAAGCATTGATGAGGGTGTTGGTCACCGGGAAACTCCCGATGGTAAATATAGTTTCGGCGGAAAGCGGCGGAATGGCGAACATAGACAATTAACTTTTTTGGTCTTTAGTTTGATTAGAATTATATCGCCGATATAATTGGTTCGCTCGGTCGGAAAGGAAACTGCCGTTTCTTTCCTCCCTGACTACTAATTATTGCGATCTTGACGCATATCTTCCAAGATGCGGGTGAATCTCCGCGTCAACCACAGTATGGTCACGGAAAGCGCCAGAACGATGGCCGCGATTTTCAGATATGGGTTGGTATGCAATCTTTCATCCAAGTACTTGCCTAAGAGCAGGAGTGCAACGAGCGGTAACGCGATGATAAAACCCATTTCAAAGGCCAAGCTTATAACCTTATACTTCTCGACGAATTTTTGAGGGTTTTCGCTCATAAATCTTGCATCTAAGAGGCTGCCTGAAAAGTGGTTATTCAGGCGAAATCCCAAATTTTCGAGCGAAAGCGTTGAAGAGGGACGAAGGCGTAATCGCAGTATTACAGCGAGTTCCGACGAAACGCTTGCAGCCGAAAATTTGGAATTGTAGACAATAAGGACTTTTTAGACAGCCTCTAAGGCTTTTTGAGAAGTACCAATGAGGAAGTTTAGCAGAATTTTGGCCAAAAGCCAAGGATAAAAAATAAAAATAGCTCTACTAAGCCATTTTACATAAGAATTCATATTTACTATTCCTAGTACCAGCCGAATTGAAAATCTTAGCGAACGGCTGCGGAAATTGACCCGCGCTTTCAATGGGATTTTTGCTCCAACCGGAAGGGAATTGCGCGCTGCCAAAAGTTGCTTTTTTGAGCAAGCTCTATTCGATTTCCATCCGCGGAATTATATCGATTGCCGGTTCTTCGTAAGGATGTGCGGCGATTATTGCCGCTATGGCTTGTTTGATAAGCGCTTCCTCACAGAGAGTTTCGATGAGTTCCTCTTCAACCGTTTCTAGTTTTCCGACGCTGCCGATTGCGGGACTCGAACCGGGCATCGGCTGGAACCGTCCGGTTTGCCGGTGGCTGCCGGAGCAGGCCTCGTAATTCCCCTGCCGGCCTGCGCCGGCTTCGGCTAAAGCCCGACGGATTTTATCGGCGGCTTCAATCGGTACGGCGACCCGGATTTTAACGAAACGGGAAGGGAGGAGTCTCATATCATTTTTTAAAACTTTCAAAGACCTCGCGCCCCATCTCCCGCGCAATCTCTTTTTTCCAATGGCCGGTGAATTGAGTAAGGGCTGATTTGGCAACGGGGTCTTTGAGTTTTGAAACCTTTTTCATCATAGCGTTTGCGGCCATGTTTACATCGTCTACCGTCAACCGCCCTAGATAATCTTTATAACTTGTCACTTCGATATAATCTCCCATTTTGGAAATCAAAGCTTCGTCTGATTTGGCGTCAAGAATTTCATCCGTCAGCTTACGAAAATACCCGGCGTCTGAACCGAAATACTTCGACAAAAATTTTAAATTCTGCTCCTCAAAAAGCTTAGCATAACGTCTGGCCGAGGGGTTTGCCCTTACATACGGCATAGCGATATCCCCGCCAAAAAGTTCCCCTAAGTCGTGAACCAACGCGAATTCCAAAACTTTTTCCACGTTGATTTTCGCGCCTGACTTTTTAAGCCAGCGCGCCAGCACCCAATCTATAATCGCGACCAAATAATGATGCTGCGCCAAATCGCTTAGATCATGCTTTGACACGCCTGCGACGGAATAACCATATTGGGGCATTGAACGGGTCAATTCCAGAATCTTGAACAAGCCGGGAAAGTTCTTCATATTATTTTAAACAGGACGCAAAAATCCCATTTGAATAAAATCACAGCCGATGGTCGGATTTGAACCGACGACCTTCGCTTTACGAAAGCGTTGCTCTACCAGCTGAGCTACATCGGCATGTATCAAGGTGCGTACAAAAGCCCTGGGCATCGCCCGCCGTAGCATGAGAGGTCAGCCAGCTCTAAAGCTTTGATGCTTAAACGGACGGACAAAGGATGGCATTCGCTGTCATATTATAGCAAAAAGAAAAGCCACTAAAAAGCGGCTGGATGAGAACGGGTGCGGCCGGGAATTGGCGAGGAACTCTCTTGCGGAGTCTGTTGGCCGCACCGCCCCTTCGTGCTTGCGGGAGCTCGGGCCCCGGTAAAGGTCCAAGCCAGGCGGCAATGAAGGCGTATGAAATTACCCTCTTATGTATTGGACCGGAGAAAGGCAAGGCGAATCCTTTCTTAAAGTCCGGTTCGGCCGCAGGGGTCGTCTGGAGAAGGCTGCCACTGGCAGTGATGGCGAGTGCTCGGAGGAACACACTTCCCTCTACCAGAGCCACAACGCGGCAAAACAACGATGAATATTGATATTATAGGATATCCACATATTTCTGTCAAGACCAAAAACCCCGGAAGAATCCGGGGTTTGATTTTGTCCTTCATTTATCCCAAAGCGGGTAACCCCAGTAGTAATCCGCCAAGGCGGACACTACGGGACGGGCGGGAATCTCACCCCGCACCATCCACAGCGGGATACGAGAATCGAACTCGCCTCTCTTGCTTGGGAAGCAAGCGTACTACCACTGTACTAATCCCGCAATAGATGGTGCGGGGCAAGCCCGTCTCTGAAACCGTTAGATCGGCGCGAATTTCCAGATGACCGCCTTGGTTCGCTGGTCAGCAAGCCACTGCGTAAAATCGCGGGTGCTGACCAGAATGTGACGGGCGTGCACCTGCGGTTCGCCTGCGTCGTTCTTCCCTGTCTCCAAAACCTGAATGATATGCAGGCCGTACTGACTGGGGATGATGTCCGAAATTTGATCGGGCTGCATCGAAAATATCGCGTTCTCAAATTCCGGCACCAGCATGCCCTTCGTGGCCCAGCCCAGATCGCCGCCGTTGTCTTTGGTGGTTGTATCAGCGCTGTACTGTTTGGCCAAAGCGGCAAAATCCCCACCGACCCCTAATTCATCCTTGATTTGCTGGGCCAAAGTATACGCATCTTTATTGGCTTCGCGGTCTTCCACCAAACTCTTTTGCAGTTTGTTCTCCAGGATCTGGGGGGCGAGCACCGCCACGGTGAACTGCTCGGGCGTCCAGCCATACACATCCGACAGCAACTTTTTTATCTCGTCCTCCGAATTCCCGGTCTGGCTGTAGAGATTGGTCATTTCTCGGCTGATGTCATCTTTGGAAACCTTGAGGTTCTTCTTGGCCGCCAAGACCGTTTCCAGTTTCAAATCGATCATACGGTCCAAAAGCGCCTGCTTCTGCTGGG
>JAMDAJ010000022.1 GCA_023485925.1 Patescibacteria group bacterium | reverse complement strand
GACACTTTCGGTGGCGAGCCGGATATCGGCCGGGCGGCTTTGAAAATTTTTCTGCATTGAGCGGACAGCGGCGGGAATGATGCCAGCGGCTATCCCCCGCCACCCGGCATGCGCCATCCCCCAGGCATCTTTCCTCGGGTCAAAAAGATACACCGGCACGCAATCGGCCACGGTGAGGGCTAAAAACATTCCGGGCTCGTTTGATACCAGCCCGTCGACGTCATCAAGCCGCTGGCCGCGCTCGCTAACCCCGACCGCTGCCACATTGGCTTTGTGATTTGAGACGGCAATGGCCACGTACGCATCGGCGAGGCCAATTTTGGAAAGAAATTTGCGGCGGTTTTGAGCATGCGCCGCGCCGATTCCCCCTGCCTGCGATTTCAAATTCATCGGGCCGTCAGCGCGTTCGGACAAACCGCAACTGAGCGCCGTAAAATTTTTGAACGGTTTAAAGCTCATGCCGTGCGGTTCAGAAACGCGGACACGACCGAGACCACCAGGGAAAACAACAGTGCCCACCAAAAACCATCCACAGCAAAACCCGGCACCACCGCCGCCACAAGCAACACCATCAATGCGTTGATGACCAAAAGGAACAAGCCGAGCGTGAAAACGGTGATGGGCAGGGTGAGAATGACCAAAAGCGGCCGGACGAAAAAATTGACTAAACCCAAAACCACCGCCACCGCCAAAGCGGCCAAAAAATTATCGACCGAAACCCCAGGCAGTAAATAAGCTGCCAGTACCACCGAAAGTGTCGAGATGAGGACTTTTAGGAACATCGACATAAATTTGAGATTAATTTTTCTGCTATCACTCTAAATAAATATCAGCATGGGTGTCAACCTCGATAGATACCAAAATCGCGCAGAAATCTTGACCTTTCCTACAAGAATACGCTACAATGATTTCGCTTACATACTCCCTGAAACTAAAGGTCGAGAAAATTTTGAACATTAATACCAAAACCACAAATGAAACAGGATCACAGACTGATTTTCGCCGTGGGCCTTTTGACGCTTTCCGCCGTGCTCTACTCTGGTTTTCTCGCCTGGAGCAACAAACAAACCACTCTAGCCGAAAATACGGCCATCGTATCATCCGCCGACGAACAAACTGGTCAGCTGCCGCAGTTAGAAAGTCTGCCCGCCGCGACCGGCTCCATCGACAATTTGACCAAAGCCATAGAAACGGACGCGAACAACCAGGAAGCGTTATTACAATCCCAGGAATCGGAAGCGGACGCGGTCACTTCTGACGCTTCCGCGATGGAAGGTTTTGGCGGCGTGTATAACGAAGATGATTACTAATAACCGCCTCCTCAAACTTTCGTCTTTTGCCCTGCTGGCTCTGCTTGCGCCGACCTTGGTTTTTGCTGCGCCGCTTCGGACGCTCAAACCAACAGCCGGTAACGCCACAGGAACGGCGAATAACCTAAAACCGACCGCCGCTGCTGCGGTCTGCGCGCGCATCGACGCCTTCATGGAAAAATTGCAAGCCGGCCTTGGCCAAGCCAATACCAATCTAGCCCAAGTCCGCACGGAACGCTCATATAATCTGCAAAACCGCGCCGAACAAAACGATGAAAAACTTAACAAAATTCGCGATACCGCCGAAACCAATCGTGAGCAATTTTACGAAAAGCTTCAAGCCCGCGCGACATCCGACGGGCAAAAGCAGGCGGTCGAGACTTTCCGCAATACCGTAGAAGCGGCAGTACAGGTGCGCCGAACTGCCGTAGACGCGGCCATCGAGGCGTTCCGCCAAGGTTTGAAGGAAGCGGTTCAGACTCGGCAAGAAACCACCGAGCGGACACGGACCGCCTTCCAAACCGCGGTGCAAGCGGCCGAAGCCGAAGCCAAAGCCAACTGCGGCACTTTGGATGCCCAAACCGTGCGCACGCAGCTGCTTTCCGACTTGCAAAAGGCGCGGACACAGCTCCGGGCGAATATAAAAGTGGCCAATCAGGTCCAGACTACGCTGCAACAATTAAAACAAACCCGGCGCCAAGCCATCAAAAAGGCCATCGATACTTTCCACGCCGCCTTCCAGGCAGCGCTTTCAGATCTCAAGGCCGCCTTTCCGAACACCACCCCTGGCACTTCGACTGAAAACGGCAAATGATTCGACCAGGACTTCGATAGAAAACTCCGGTGGGGAAGCCGGAGTTTTTGTTTTTGGCGTCTGAAAAAATCACTCGTACCGCATCGCTTCCACCGGGTCGAGCTTGGCCGCTGCCCGGGCGGGAAAAACGCCAAAAAAAATGCCGATAGCGGCGGAAACCCCGAACCCTACCCCGATGGCGTAAGGCGGCACGACGAATACCCATTCCAGTTTCGCCGCGTGCGCGATAAGCGCCATCAAGTAAGACATCAGAGTGCCGCCTAAAATGCCGAAAAATCCGCCGATTATCGTGACCAGCACCGCCTCGATGAGAAACTCGTTTTGGATATCGGCCTGTGTCGCCCCGAGCGCTTTTTTAAGCCCGATCTCCGCCGTGCGTTCCGTAACGACCACATACATAATGTTCATGATCCCCACCCCGCCGACTACCAAAGAGATGGCGGCGATGGCGACAAGCAGAAAAGTGATGCCGTTAAAAATCGTGTTGAACGTCGTCATCGCGTCGGCTTGGGTCATTACCATAAAATCGTCCTTTTCGGGATCGATAATGCGATGATCCTCCCGCATCACGGTCCGGATATCCTCGGCCGTGGCCTGGGCCATATTCACATCTTTCAGCTCCACGATGCCCACCAATAAATAATCAATGCCCAAAATCTTCTTCTGGGCGGTACCGAGCGGCACGTATATCGCGCTGTCTTCGTCCGCGCCCAAAGCCCCGCGGGATTCGTAAACGCCGATGACCGCGAAGTTCAGGTTACCCACCCTGAGCAGCTTCCCCACCGGATCGTCCTGTCCAAAAATGTCCGTTGCCACGGTCGCGCCCAAAATCGCCACCTGATCGCCGCCGGTATCTTCGCCCTGCGTGTAAAAACGTCCCTCGGAAAGCTTGCCCTGATCGATATCGAACCGCGCGGCCCCTGCGCCGTAGATCATCACGTTCTTGACATTATCTTTATAGCTGGCCACCTTCTGGCCCACCACCATGCCGTAGGCATTGACCACGTTCGGCAATTTTTTTACGTTCTCCAAGTCGCTACCCTTAAAGCTGGTGATAGCGACGCCGGTGCTGGCACGGCTGGTATCGGCAGAGAGGGCGTTTGATGCCCCGCGGTTTTTCGTGGTGGGCGGCACGCGGGTTTCGATAAAGAGCGTGTTAGTCCCATAAGCCGCGACCTGCGCGTCCACCAACGAACGAAAGCCCTCGCCCGCAGACAGCACCAAAACCA
>JAMDAJ010000061.1:2670-3394 GCA_023485925.1 Patescibacteria group bacterium | reverse complement strand
TTTTGGTTCCCGAAAACCTTTCCGATAATATCTTTCTTTTAACCAATGCTATGGGTGCGGGGCAAAAGCAACTGGCCCGGAAACATTTGGACCAGCTGTTTTCAGGCGGGGGCTCGGATACCAAATCTCGCGCGCTGCCCATCGTAGGGGCGCTCGCCGTGCAGTTTCGGAGTCTGCTTTTGCTGTCGGCGGCGCAAAAAACGGCCGGCCCAGGCGGGAATATTGCCGAAATCCTGGGCTGGCCCTACAATTGCTTGTCCTCTCACTTTTGGCCATGGGGCTGGAAAAATTTCTGTATTGGACAAGGGCATCAAAATATGAAGCCGGGGCAAAAAAGCTTGCCGGCCCAGGCGGGAATATTGCCGAAATCATGGGCTGGTCGCCGTTTCGGGTGAATGCCAACCTCCGTGTGTTAAGGAATTTTACCGAGGCACAATTGCGCGAAACTCTGGGGAAGCTTTTGGAGATCGATCGGAAAATCAAAAGCACGACGCTTCCGCCCAAGTTCCTCTTGGGCCAGCTGATTTAAGATAAAACAACCCTCTTCCGTACCCTCCTCACATTTGTCCGCCTTTGGCGGAAGGCGGGGAAATTAAGGAGCGGGATTCTGAATAAAGCCTCCCCGCGGCCTGCCTACCGCAGGCAGGCACTCCCGAAAGCTTGTCATCGGGGTAGACGGGCCGGAGGCAATAAAAAAATCTCGCAGACAAGGCGCGATTTCGGC
>JAMDAJ010000061.1:0-2660 GCA_023485925.1 Patescibacteria group bacterium | reverse complement strand
TACGATGGGCAGCGCGCGAGATTTGGTATCCGAGCCCCCGCCTGAAAACAGCTGGTCCAAATGTTTCCGGGCCAGTTGCTTTTGCCCCGCACCCATAGCATTGGTTAAAAGAAAGATATTATCGGAGGCAATAAAAAAATCTCGCAGACAAGGCGAGATTTCGGCAAACGAAATCGGGTATCACTCTTCCGCCAGCCGAAGCAACAATTCTCGTTGCCGCTGGAGCCGTTCAGAAAGCTCATGGTTGGCGGTTTCCAGGGAAGTGACGCGCTTTCTGAGATTTTCCACCGAGCCAGCAATCGCGAGCGCGGTTCTGATCTGGGGAAGGATTTTCTCCAGCCGGGTATAGGTATCCCGGTTGAGCACCATTATGGATTCGACCTCTTCGGCCAGTTCCGGGTCGAGAGCGATGGCTTGCACCTCCGCGGTCGGCGAGTGATGCGGGTTGCCGCGCTTTTTGCGTTCGGTCATGGTCGGTAGCGGGTTGCCGCGCATGGCGCGGACGACCCCATAGAAGCTCCCGGCGGAGCCGTGAAAGTTTTCGGCAACCGCCAATTTGGCAAGCTCCTTCCCGGCTGCGAAATCACCCATGCTCGCAATTTCCGCCTGATGCGACTGGGCGAAATCCCGCAGGGTCATGGGTGCTGTCGGGCTAGGAGGTTTTGGGCTGTCAGCTGGTGGGGGAGGCGGTGGCGTGTCGGGCGGCTGATTGTCGGGCGGCGGTTGCGGTTCGCCCTGTCCGGCCGCGGCGTCGAAATCAACACCGGAGCTTTGGCTCCCGAAATGCGGCTTGCCGGCGGGCCTGTTGGTAGGGCCGGGCGGCGCGGGTGTGCCGTCACCGTCAGTTTGAGTGACGACGTTAGTCAGAAACTCCGTCGCTTGGCCGTTGCTGGTGACGAATTTCTGGCTGACTCCTGGGGCAGCAACCCGCAAGATGTCGTTTTGTTCCCGAGAGGTCTTGAACAAGACCATTTGTCGGCATCCGTCGGCAATCGTGTAGCCCGTCCGGATTGCTTCCAGCTTCACGAAGCGGAAATGCGCGGGGTCATTGCGGACGGCTAGAGAAAAAGCCGAGGAGTTGAGGTTGACGAGAAGGATATAGTCATTCGGTCCAAGAGTGAGTCTCATATGGCCCCCTTCTAGATTTCAAATCAGGATATCAGAAAAAGTTTTTGGACACAAATCAGGCATTAGATAAATTCGAGGTCGTTGAAAAACACCCGCCGTCGGCGGGTGTTTGCATTATCCAAGTGTGAGCAGCCAGACGAGCGCGATTCCTAAAGCCACGCGATAGTAGGCGAAAAATTTTTCCAAGGGGAGCTTGCGGAAGTAAATCTCCAAAAAATCAACAGTTATGCGGATAACAAGCGAACCGACCAAAAGCGCGATGCCAGCGTCTAGATTATGAAGGTAGACACCAGAAGGTGCCGGGATGTTCCCAAAATAACGCAAGGCGATTCCGGCTAAAGCCGGCAGACTCAAGAAAAAAATGAATTTCGCCAAAATTTTCCGCGTGTGTCCGTCGAGGCCTGCGAACGGGTGGAAAATCGGCGAGAGCAGGCCTAAGACGGAAAAGGTCAGCGGCACAAGCTTTTTTGCCCCGGCTTCATATTTTGATGCCCTTGTCCAATACAGAAATTTTTCCAGCCCCATGGCCAAAAGTGAGAGGACAAGCAATTGTAGGGCCAGCATCCAGAGCTTGTGTAAAAAATCGCCGGTGCTAGTCAGATAATTTAACAGCGCCAAGGGAATGGAAAAGAGCAGGATCAGCGCGCCGACGAATTTATCCAGCCGTTCGGAGTAATATTTTTTTGGGTCCCGTCGACGAAAAAGGCCGTAAGCCAGCAGGCGTACGGTTCGCTTGCATTCTTCCCAAGAAAACACAAAAGTCAAAAGCAGGGAGAGGAAAATCAGTTTGAGCATAACAGAATCATTGCCCCACCGGACGGACCGCCGGAGAGCCGTTTGGCAGCCAGAAGTGTTTGAGGTCGTTGTAAAAAATGGCGAACAGCAGCGCGGCGACCAAAATGACAACGATGATTATCCAGGTGTGTTTTTTCATATTTTGATTGAAGGACCGAGATGATCCTGTACTAAAATCCAATATTTCTTCGAGCGAAACAAAACGGAGTCGAGAAGCTTTTTAGGTTCTCGACAAGCTCGATCGCCAAAAACCGTTATTTGTATTGCAATAATACCCTGGCCCTTCAATTATATCCGGTTTTGAGGCAAGAAAAAAGCCCGGCCGAAGCCAGACTAAGAGTTTTCGGAAAGCCGCGTCATCACAGCGGCGGGGCTGAAAGCCCAGTTTCGCCGTTCGGTCGTGAAAACGAATTGCCCGAGCTGCATTCCTCCCTGCACTGAAAATGATGCCGCGCCACCGGCCAAATAGACTTCGAACAGCCGGTAGCGGCGCTCGCCGTAGGTGTGAACGATCCGCCCACGATTTTTGCGCAAGCGCTCCAGCCAGCAGAGCAGGGTCTTGGCGTAGTGGTCTTGCAGGTTCTCTGCGTGCCAGAGGCGAAATCCGGCACGCGCGGTCTGGCCGATGATGTCGGTAAATGTGGGCAACTCGAACCCGGGGAAAATGTGCTTTCGCACAAATCGGTCGGGCGGCTCTCGGCGGTTGCGGCAGATGGTGTGGAGCACAAACACTCCGT
>JAMDAJ010000060.1 GCA_023485925.1 Patescibacteria group bacterium | reverse complement strand
GGTTTCGAGCTCATGGATGAGGGAGAGATACTTTTGGGATTTTTTGTGGGACGAAGAGTCGGGCCGCATGCTGGAGGACGCCCTTACCCTTTCGGGCGTGGAATTGGCGCACAGCTTGCAGGTCTTGGAAGTTCTGGGCGGATCGAAAGTCGAAGGCGTTAAGCTTTCCGACGGTTCGGAAATCCCCTGTGACGCTTTCATCGTGGGCATCGGGGTCAAATATCCGCTGGAATGGCTGGCGGCATCCGGTTTGCAGACCGGACGCGGTATAATCGCCGACGAATTTTTGCAGACGTCTTTGCCGGATGTGTGGACGGCCGGGGACGTGGCCGAATACCAGGACGCCATAATCGGCGAGCGGGTGCAGCTGGGGAACTGGGTGAACGCCCAGGCGCAGGGACGCGTGGCCGGCGCTAACATGGCCGGCGAAAAACAGGCGTTTCGGTTCGTATCCTTTTACACCGCCTCGGGCCTGGGGATCGCCATCGCCTTCGTGGGCTCGGTTGCGGTGGTGCCCGGCCGAGAGGTTTTGCACCGCGGTTCGCCGAGTATCGGCCGTTACGGCCGGCTGATCGTGCGGGGCGACCGCATTGTCGGCGCGACTTTGTTGAATCGGACCGCGGAATTGATGGCGATCGTCAAGCTCATCGAAAACCGGATTCCGATCTCCGATAAGCACATCCAGCTTTCCGATCCGGATTTTGATTTAAAGGAATTCATCAAGTAGACAGTAAACAGCATACAGTACACAGCAAACAAGACCAAAATTAATGTCAGCGCAAACCTATAAAGATATCATCGTTTGGCAGAAAGCTCATGAGTTGGTTCTGTTGGTTTATAAGTTCACAGCCCGTTATCCGCGCGATGAGTTATTTGGATTGACTAGTCAAACCCGGAGAGCTGTGGTTTCGGTCGCGGCGAATTTTGTCGAAGGGTTTAAGCGGCTACACAAAAACGATTCTCTCCATTTTTATAATATTGCTCAAGCATCGTTAGAAGAATTACGTTACGAGATACTGTTAGGAAAGGATTTGAACTATTTATCAGAAACTGACTATTCAGACTGTGAAGGGCTAGCTGACGAGGTTGCAAGATTGATTTTTTCTTGGATGAAATCACACGATGAGTCTTAACTGTGTACTGATAACTGTTTACTGTATTCTATTATGAAATTAGTCATCATCGGCAGCGGCACGTGTATCATTCGGCCGAATAGGCATGGGCCGGCGTTTTTGCTCGATACCGGCAAACTTAAAATCCTGTTCGATTGCGGCTGGGGCGCGGGGGAAAACTTGGTCCGGGCCGGCTACAGCATTTCCGAACTCGACCATATTTTCATCACCCATCCTCACGCTGACCATATGGCGAGCTTGATTTCGTTGTTGCAGCATACGCTTGTAGCGGGGAACCACTATCCCAAAACCCGGCGTACAAAACCGCTTTATCTTCACGGCTATAAAGGTTTTAAAAAAGATTACGAAGAATTGCGCCGCATGATGTTTCCCGAGCGCGTGGAAAAATATCCTATCCGCGTTCTGGAATACTTGAATACCGAAAGGAGCCTTCCGGGTTTTAAAGTTGTAAGCTGCGAGGTGCCCCACGTGCCGCGTTTTTTCAAAGCCGTGTCTTACCGTCTGAAAATCGGTCAAAAAGTATTCATGTATAGCGGCGACACGAGTTGGTCGCCGGCGCTTGCAAAGCTTGCAAGTAAAGCCGATGTGGCGCTGCTCGAAGCCTCGGTTTCGCCGAAGATGTATAAAAGTTTAGGACCGCGGCCGAATCATCTTTCCGCCTATGAGTGCGGGCTTGTCGCCGCCGAAGCAATCGTTAAGCGCCTTGTCCTGGTCCATCTTTATGGAACTGAAACAGAGCAGCAACTTACGCGGGCCGTGAGAAAAAATTTTTCCGGCCGGCTGTTTGTGGCAGAAGATTTTATGCGAATTAACATTTGAACCATGCACATTTTAGGTCAGCATCACTATCATAAAAGGATGCGCGCAAAAAACGACGCGGCAACGGAAACCGGTCCAAAGTTAACGCGTTACGCCGACCGGCTGGTTTATGCCGCCGGCATCTTAACGCCTCTGATGACGCTGCCGCAGCTGTACAACGTCTGGATCACCCGCGACGCCTCCGGCGTTTCGATTCATTCCTGGGGCTTTTATTTTTTGGGCGCTTCGGCGTGGACGATTTACGGCATTATTCATAAAGAGAAACCGATAATTTTTGCCAACGGTTCCATGGCGGTACTTAACTTTTTTATCGTAATCGGCGTGTTGATTTTCGCCAAGCTTTCAGTATAATCAAGTGATATGTCTAAAACAGTCCTAATCACAGGCGGAGCGGGATTCATCGGCAGCCATTTGTGCGCGGCACTTTTGGCAAAAGGCGACCGTGTGTTTTGCGTTGATAATTTGTTCACCGGCAGCAAAAAAAATATCGAGGGTTTGCTTTCCGACAAAAATTTCAAATTTCTGGAGCACGACATCATCAACCCGCTTTTCCTCGAAGACGCAAAGCTCGACCAGATCTACAACCTGGCCTGCCCGGCCAGCCCGGTGCACTATCAGTTCAATGCCATTCGCACCATCAAAGCCAATACCATCGGGGTCATTAATATGCTGGGCCTGGCCAAAAAACACAATGCCCGCATCCTGCAAGCTTCGACTTCGGAAATTTACGGCGACCCGCTGGAGCATCCGCAAAGAGAATCCTATCGCGGCAACGTCAACACTATCGGGCCGCGGGCTTGCTATGACGAAGGCAAGCGCGTGGCGGAAACGCTGTTTTTCGATTATCATCGCAAGCACGGGTTGGAAATCCGCGTGGCCAGGATTTTCAATACTTACGGCCCGAAAATGGCCGCCGACGACGGCCGGGTGGTTTCCAATTTCATCGTACAGGCGCTCAAAAACGAACCTCTTGAAATTTACGGCGACGGTTCGCAAACGCGCTCGTTCTGTTTTGTTTCCGATTTGGTTTCCGCTCTCGTTAAACTGATGGAAGCGGAAGACTTCACCGGGCCGGTGAATTTAGGCAATCCGGGAGAGTTTACCGTCAAAGAATTGGCGGATAAAGTTTTGGCGTCCGCGGGCTCCAAATCAAAAATCGTCCATAAGCCCTTGCCGGCTGACGACCCGACAAAACGCCGGCCGGATATTACTTTAGCCAAGCAGAAATTGGGCTGGGAACCGAAAATCAAACTGGATGAAGGCCTGCAGAAAACCATCGAATATTTTAAAAAGGAAGTCAATCGTATTTAGATTTTGTATGAGTATCGAGGGTCGAGAAAATTTTAGTTTTATTCCACCCGGAGAAACAGGCATCTCGAACCGAGAGTCTGCCGAGTCCAGAAGGGAAGACAAAGAGAGCAGCCGATCTTTAAGCATGGATTTTTTCGTCACCGACCATTCGCTCCGTCATCCTGAGATGGTTTCGACGGGCCAATTGCGTGAAATTTATCGGGAGATGAAGCGGCAAGGCATCAGCTCGATTCGTTTTGACTGGGACTGGGATGAATCCTTTCCCGAAAGCGGCAAGCCCGATCGGAAGGTTTTAGACCGTTATGTCGAGGCAATGAAGATGATGCAGGAAGAAGGGTTGGAAGCGCCCACTCTGGTTTTATATACTCCGCCGGAATGGGCGACGAAACTCTATGAAGAAGACAAAGAGGCTTATTTTTCCGCCTATCGGGAATATTTGCAGACAGCGGCAGATAGCATGGAGGTGGCGGGGTTGAAGGCCCATTCCGCGCAATTGGCCAATGAGGTTAACCACCCTCTTCTTTATCAATTTTTGAAAATGGAGGATTTCCCGCGTGTCGTAAAAACGGCCCGGGAGGTTTTTTCCAGAAGCCAGCCAGAGATGAAGTTCACGGCGAGCGTGATAGTGAGTAATTTCGCCGACAAGATCGGGGAAGTTATGGGCAAACCAAAGACAACGGAGTTTTTGGATCAACATGAAAAAGAGCTTACCGCCGCCGATTTTACAACCTTAGACTATTACCCCGGCATGTGGCATTTCCCGATGCGGTTTGATACGGAAAAGTCAGCTTTTCCTATTAAGCGTTCCGCCAATCCCATAAAGGAAGCGGGGAACGTGCTCAATCGTACTTTTAAGGATACCGAGGCCTTGAAGGCGGCTTGCGAAACAGTCGCTGGTTGGGGTAAGCCCTACGAATTGGGCGAGACCGGTTTTCCGACGAATTATCCTTACAGTCAGGGCCGGCGGCAGCGGATGTTTTACGACATGTTTCTCCGTGGCGTTCGTCAGATGATGGAAGATTTCCATCATCGCGGTGTGGCCTTGCCAAAACGGGTGGGAATTTATGAGACGCAAGACGAACCGAACCGAGGTTTTGGCATTATGCTCGATAAGATTCTTAATGCGCCCGGTGTGCGGCAATTGGCGCGCCTTTCGCCTTTTCCCGAGGGTAATTTCGGTTTAATGACCAAAAAGGGCGGCAAGCAGGAGATTTTGCGTGGAACTTTGAAAGAGCGCGAGCCTTCAACTTCGGGTGTAGAGCAAATTTCCCAGTTGAAAAAGCTCATATCCTATGTCAACCGGCCATTTAGCGACGAGCGGTCCGGGAAGAAGTCGGACGAGCTTGAGATGAGCTAAATTTTATAGCTTTCCCTCTGTTCTCATTTCTTCAAAAATGAATTCAAGGCAAAAGGATCTAATAAAATTAACCGAGAAATTCGTTCGGAAAAAATTTTCCGGCGAAGGCACGGGCCACGATTGGTGGCACGTCGCGGCAGTGCGGAGGAATGCCGTCAACATCTCGAAACGGGAAGGCGGCGACAGGTTTGTGATCGAATTGGCGGCCTTACTGCACGAGTTGGACGATATTAAACTTACGCACGAAAAATCCGATAAGCCGGTGACAGCCGCCCGCTGGCTGGCTCGGCTCGGCGTTGATAAGCAGCGGAGGATGCTCATTCTTCGGATAGTCGAGAGGATGAGTTTTAGAAAATCCCTGGAAGTCAGGGCGCAAAAGCCCTTGGAGCAGCAGATTGTCGAAGACGCGGACCGGCTTGAAGTCTTAGGCGCCATCGGTATTGCCCGGGTTTTCGCTTTCGGCGGCAAATTGGGACGGCCGATGTATGACCCGATGGTCAAACCGAGAAAAAATATCACCTACGCGCAATACATTCAGCGGGGTGGCGACAGTATCAGCCATTTCTACGAGAAGGTTCTGCTCCTAAAAAACCGAATGAACACTCGTACGGGAAAAAAGTTAGCCAAGTCGCGGCACAATTTCGTAGTGAAATTTTTGAGAGAGTTTTTTAAAGAGTGGAAGGGCAAGGCATAATCCTATGTCGGAAGATATCATTCTCCAAGTCGGTGTGAAAGCGCTGCTCAAATCCCCGGAAGGGAAATTTTTGTTCGTGAGGCGGTCTCCCAAAAAATATCCCGAAGTCGGGCCGAAGTGGGATATTGTCGGCGGTCGCATCGACCCTGGTTCGACTTTGATGGACAATTTGAAGCGCGAGGTGATGGAGGAGGTAAAGCTCAAACTGGAAAGGGAGCCCAAGCTGGTCGCGGCGCAGGATATTCTGCGCGTGCCCGGCCGTCACGTGGTGCGGCTGACTTTTACGGGCGAGATTTCAGGCAGCCCCGAGCTCGATTCTGATCATATGGAATACAAGTGGTTCACGCTTTTTGAGCTGAAGGCGTTATCGGAAAGCGAGCTGGATCTGTACTTTAAAGAACTCTTAGACAAAGGGCTGTTCGATATTTAGAATTTGTCGAATACGAAATCAAACCCCCGCTCCGCGCGGGTTTTTTTGATAAAAAAAATCCGCCGAGGCGGTTAGAGAGAGCTGGAAAGCAGCCGCAGGGCTTGGAGGATCATCCCGATGGCTAGCGGGACCACGACGAATAGTGCGTCACGCTTTGTCCGTCGATAGGTGAGAGGGATGATTTTCCCCCACTGGTTGAGGTAGTCGATATTGATGATGACCAGGTAGTTGCTAAAGGCCAGGAGCATAATCAATACCGGCGCCGCTATCAGGCTTGCCGAGGTGAACGCATTCATCCCGGCCACGAAAGAAACTCCAGCCAGGGCGGCAAAAAGTAGCCAAACCACGAATTTCGGGGGTCGTTTCATAGGCCTCCTGGGAATTCAAGAACATTATATCATATTACTTTCTTAAAGGATTTGCAACGCCGCCAAAATTTTTTGTACCAAAAGCGTTGACAAAATCGTAGTTTGAAGTTAAGCTGTACGAGCTTTTTTGAGCTATTACACAATCTGGCTGGAGGGCTATGATCAAACTTTTCCGCAACATTGTTGACCGGCTGCGCGGCGCGTGGTTCGGTTTTTCTCAAGGGCACCAGCAACTCACGACCTGCGCGCTCACAGGCGTTCTCAATCGCGACACGATTTTGGCGGTCGGGGCGCGCCAAACGCCACGGCCGATGGCTGGGCGTGGCTGTCATCGACCTCGACGGATTTAAGCCCATCAACGACGAGTACGGCCATGAGATGGGCGACGCGGTGTTGGCCGAAGTCGGCCGGGTGCTCCGGGCAAGCGTCAGGACGGAGGATTTCGTCGGCCGTATCGGCGGCGATGAGTTCGTGCTGATCTTCCCCGAGGCAAGTGCGAACGCCTTACACGTGGCTGTTCGACGGGCCTTTGCTCTCATTCGTGAGCAGTTGGAGGTCGTGGGTACGTCCTATGGCGTGCATAGCCAAATGCTAGGCAAGAGCTCGCCGGAGACGTTTGACGATTTCAAAAAGGCCGCCGACGCCAAGATGTATGAGGATAAACGTGCCAAGAAAGCCCAGCGCTGACCATTTCTGACCGAAGGATTATTCCTTCGGCTTTTTTTTCAGGACTTACGCACCGCCGCTTTTAGGGCTGGCGGAGCCCGCCCGCAAAAGCGGCTTTTGGCCAACTTCTTTGTCAAAACTTCCGCTTTTCGCTCAACGTAGTTAAACTACGTATCGCTTAAATGCTCAGTTTTTTCTCGGATTTGGCTCAAATGCGTAAGTTGTGTTAATGACGAAATCCTGGATTTTTAGTATAATTCCACTAGACTAAATTATCCTCTATGGAAATAAATAAGCTGCAAAAAATAGCGAAATTATTGCGTTATTATTCCCTCACCGCAACGACCGCGGCCGGTTCGGGCCATCCCACCTCAAGCTTATCCGCCGCTGACCTGATGGCGGCGCTCGTCTATGGGGGGACTTTCCGTTTTGATATCAAACGGCCGGGCTATAAGAACAATGACCGGCTTATTTTTTCCAAAGGTCACGCCAGCCCGTTGTTTTACTCCCTGTTTAAGCCGGCCGGAGGCGTTACGGAAAAGCAACTGATGACTCTTCGGAAATTCGGAAGTCCGCTGGAAGGTCACCCTACTATGGAGTTTGCTTTTACCGAGGCGCCGACCGGAAGTTTGGGGCAGGGGCTTTCCGTGGGCGCCGGCATGGCGCTTGCTGCAAAGTATCTGGATCGTTTGCCGTACCGGGCTTACGTTTTGCTTGGTGATTCGGAGTTGGCGGAAGGCAGTTGCTGGGAAGCGATGGCATTCGCCGCTTTTTACAAGCTTGATAATCTGGTGGCGATCGTGGACGTTAACCGCTTGGGTCAAAGAGGCGAAACCATGTATGGCTACGAGATGAGCGTCTATAAAAAACGGGCGGAGGCGTTTGGCTGGAAAGTTTTGGAAGTACCCGGTCATAATCTTGCCCGCATCGTGAAGGCTTACGAGCAGGCGCTTGCGGTCAAATCCCGGCCGGTGATGATTTTAGCTAAAACCGTCAAAGGCAAGGGTGTGAAGTTTCTGGAAAACAAGGACGGCTGGCACGGCAAGCCGCTTTCGCCGGATGAACTCAAAAAGGCCCTGAAGGAGTTGGGCGCCGTGGACAAAAAACTCAAAGCCCAGCCCGTCGTGCCCGGCCGGGATTTTGCCCCTTCGCTTATCAAAGCAAAGAATTATTTGGCGCCATTGAAGACCGTCTACAAAAAAGGCGATATGGTAGCCACGCGCAAGGCCTACGGCCAGGCCCTGGCGCGATTGGGCGTAAAATTGCGGGAC
This sequence comes from Patescibacteria group bacterium, assembly GCA_023485925.1. Lineage (GTDB taxonomy): Bacteria > Patescibacteriota > Doudnabacteria > UBA920 > 2-01-FULL-50-11 > JAMDAJ01. Next base: position 9,193 of record JAMDAJ010000060.1, on the reverse strand, counting down.
ATGGTGGTGCTGGACGCTGAAGTTTCAAATTCCACTTACGCGGAAATTTTCAAAGCGAGTTTTCCGGAAAGATTTTTTGAGATGTACATCGCCGAGCAAAATATGGTGGGCGTAGCCCTGGGGCTTGCCCGCCGTGGCAAAATTCCGTTCCTTTCAACCTTCTCGGCTTTTTTGACGCGCGCTTTTGACCAACTGCGCATGGCCGGCTATGCCGACGCCCGCTTGATTTGTTCCGGTTCGCATGGCGGTGTGTCGATCGGCCAAGACGGCGTTTCGCAAATGGGCTTGGAGGACATTGCCCAGTTCCGCTCGATTTGGAACAGCATCGTGCTGTATCCAGCAGATGCCGTGTCTTGTGACAAATTGGTGGAAGCGGCCGCGGGGTACAAAAATGTCAGTTATATCCGCACTACGCGTTCGGCAACGAGGGTCATCTACGGGCCGAATGAAAAATTCCCGGTCGGCGGCTGCAAAGTTTTGCGGCAAAGTCGCAAAGACACCGCCACGGTGGTGGCGGCCGGCATCACGATTTTTGAGGCGCTGAAAGCATACGAGAGTTTGAAGCAGCAGGGCATCGCTGTCCGCGTCATCGATTTATACTCCGTCAAACCCCTCGACGGCAAAACTTTGCTCACCGCCGCGAAAGAAACCGGGCACCTTATCACGGTCGAGGACCATTACCCGGCAGGCGGTATCGGTGAGGCGGTGGCAACGGCGATCGCGGGAAAATGTCAGTTGACCAGTTTGGCGGTGCGTAAACTGCCGCGGTCGGGCACGCCCGAAGAACTTTTGGCATACGAAGGTATTGATGCCGCCGCAATCGAATCCGCCGTCAAGAAATTTTCAAAAATCGCGTAGTACAGGATTCCTCTCAAGATAAAATCCATGACGGACAAGTTGGGTTACACCAAGCCGCTGCACATTCTGGCTTTTGACCAGCGCTCTTCGTTCACTCAAAAGATGCTCGGCATCGAAGCCGCCCCCACTCCCGAGCAGCGCAAAATGATAGCAGGATTCAAGCTGCTGATTTATCGGGCGTTCGAGCGGGGCCTAGAGAAGGGCGTACCGGCACAGGAAGCCGGGCTTTTGGTGGATGAGGAATTTGGCGATGAAATTTTAAGAGACGCGCGGCAAAAAGGTTATACAATGTTGTTGCCCACCGAAAAAAGCGCGCAGGCGGAATTGAATTTTGAATACGGAGAGGAATTTGCGGAACATATCGAAAAGTACCGGCCGACTTTTGTGAAGGTGCTGTTGCGGTATAATCCCGAGGGCAATAAAGCGATAAACGAGCGGCAAGTCCAAAAACTTAAAACCCTTTCGGATTTTTCGCATAGCCACGGCTACAAATTCTTGATCGAGGCGCTGATCTCGCCGACCGAAGAACAGCTGGCGAAAAGCGGCACTGATACCAAGCGGTTCGATTTGGAGCAGCGGCCGGGGTTGGAAGTTGAGATGATGAGGCAGATCCAAGCCGGCGGGGTGGAGCCCGACGTGTGGAAGATCGAGGGCCTGGAGAAACCGGAAGAGTATCGAGCGCTCGCAGAGCAAGCGCGGGCTAACGGGCGGGACAACGCCGGCGTTATCGTTTTGGGCCGTCATGCGTCGGACGAACAGGTCCGAACCTGGCTTTCCGCCGGCGCTGGCACTCCGGGGGTTATCGGCTTTGCGATCGGGCGGACGATTTTTTGGGAGCCGATATTAGGCGTAAAAGAAGGTCGCATTTCCGCTGATGAAGCGGTGGAGGCAATGGCGGAGAAATATTGGCAGTTTTACAAATTTTTTAAAGAGTCCGCGAAAGTTTAAAACGAATCTATGACTTGGGTAGTTTACGCCGTGCTTTCCGCGTTTTTTGCGGCGCTGGTCGCGATTTTCGGGAAGATCGGCATCGCCGGCATTTCGAGTAACTTGGCCGTGGCGGTCCGCACGGTCATCATTCTGGTTTTTGCGTGGGGGATAGTTCTGGCCGAAGGCGTTGTTGGGCAGTTAAGAACCTGGTCGCGCCATACATGGGTGTTCATCATTCTTTCGGCTTTAGCGACCGGTCTTTCTTGGCTTTTTTACTATCGTGCGTTGCAGTTGGGTGAGGCATCAAGAGTGGCGCCGGTAGATAAATTAAGTTTGGCTTTGACCATCATCTTGGCTTTGATATTTTTAGGCGAGCGACCGACGTTGGGGAATATCCTCGGCGGCAGCTTGGTCGTCGCCGGTGTACTGGTGACGGTATTTATCAAATAATCGAATAAGCATATGCGACCTGCAGGTTTAAAGACAAGAATTTTTCTCGATTCTGGTGATGTCGGGGAAACCAAAGAGATTTTGAAAGCTTTGGGTTTTTTGGACGGGCAGACCACCAATCCCACTTACTTTTCTAAAAGCGCCGTGATTCAGGAACGGTTAAAGTCCGGACAGCTCTTCACGCTGCCGGAGTTGCTAAAAACTTACCGGCAAACCGTGGAACAGGTGAGCGCGTTGATACCACAAGGTTCGGTGTCGATCGAAGTTTACGCCGATTCCAACACCCCGGCTGAAACGATGTTCCGGCAGGCCAAGGAAATGTTTACTTGGATACCGAACGCTCACATCAAATTCCCCATTATTCCAGCCGGCATGCGGGCGGCGCATATGGCCCTTGAGGCGGGACTCCGGATAAATATGACTTTATGTTTTAACCAGGAACAGGCAGCGGCAGTTTACGCGCTAACTCGCGGCGCAAAACCCGGCGACGTTTTCGTCTCGCCTTTTATGGGCCGGCATATCGATGCCGGGCGGTCTGGCGTGGATTTTGTGCGCAACGTCATCAAAATGTATCGCGCAGGTGACGGCCACGTGCAGGTTCTGGCCGCCAGTCTGCGGCATTTGGAGGAACTTTATGCCGCGGTCGCCGCCGGCGCCGATATCGTCACCGCCGGCACCAAGTTTTTAAGACAGTGGGGAGAAAAACAGGTGGAGATGCCAGCGCCAGATTTCGTCTACGATGCTTCGGGCCTCTCCGCGATTCCGTACGTTGAACTCCCGCTTGATAAAGCTTGGGACGAGTACAATATCCAAGACCCGATGACCGATAACGGGTTGCAGCAATTCTCCTCCGATTGGAACGCTTTGTTGCAAAAGTAGCAAAAAAACATGCTTGATTTCTACGAGGTGAAGTATCAAATCAGCCGCGACGAAGAGCCGGAGGTCGCGTCATCTTTGGGCCTGATGTTCACCGAAGAATACACCGACCTGGACATTTATCTCAAAACCCGCCGGCACGACTCCTTTAAGCTTAAAGTTTCCGGCGAAGGCACGATTTTTTATCAGATCAAACTGATGAAAGGCGTTTTTGTCATCATGGGCAAAACCGTGGATCAAGAGGAGTTGCAAAATTTGATGACAAAGCATCCCATTGAGATCGAAATGAACCGGATCAACCGCGTGTACGCCTGGAAAAAATTCATGGTCAAATGCGATTTTGATTATATCAAGCAGTTCCCCGACCGGGCGTTTTTAAAGGTTTACTCCATTTCGCGCGAGCCGGTGGAGGAGGCCAAGCAGTATTTGTCCGCGAACGGTTTTTCCGAAACGGTCGACTTGCCCTATAACAAACTTTACTGGCACGAGCACCCGGAGTTTAAAAAGTAAAAGCGAGTTTATGATGCGCGATGCAATAGTGAATTTTCACAAACAATTCAAATACCGCCCCAAAATCGAGGGCGGGAAGTTGAAAAAATATAAGAAATTCCTGGTCTGCGGCATGGGCGGTTCGCCCCAGCCGGCGGAAGTTTTAAAAAGCGTCTTACCCGAGTTGGATCTGACTGTCCACAAGGATTATGGTTTGCCCGCGGGAGAATGGAAAAAAACCCTGGTCATCGCGATTTCTTACTCCGGCAACACCGAGGAGACCAAGAGTTCTTTGGAAGCGGCTCTTTTGGCCGGCTTGCCCGTTGTTGCCATCGCCACCGGCGGCAAACTAATCGAAACGGCGAAAACCCGGCAGGTGCCGTATGTGGTGATCCCCCAAACCGGCATACAGCCCAGATCCGCCACGGGATTTTTGTTCATGGCCTTGCTTAAGGTGATGAAATTGAAAGACCAGACGGCGGCGGCGAAGGAATTGGCCAAAACCCTTGATCCGGGCCTCCAAGAGCCGACCGGAAAATCTTTGGCGGAAAAACTGCGCGGCCACGTGCCGGTAATTTACGCATCATCGCGAAATTTTCCGTTGGCCTATATGTGGAAAATCAAGTTCAACGAAACGGGCAAGGTGCCCGCGTTCTATAATGTGTTTCCGGAAGTCAATCACAACGAGATGAACGGGTTTGATGTTAAAGAGCCCAGCCGCGAACTATCTCGGTCATTTCATTTTGTCTTTTTAAAAGACGGTGAGGACCATCCGCAGGTGCGAAAGCGTTTTGAGGTAACGGCCAAGCTTTATCGCGATCGGGGGTTGCCGGTTGAGGTATTGGAGTTGGCCGGCGCAAATCGTCTGGAAAAACTTTTTTCGAGTCTGCTGTTAGCCGATTGGGCCGCGCTTTATACCGCCGAAGCTTACGGTTTGGAATCGGAGCAGGTGCCGATGGTGGAAGAATTCAAAAAACTAATCGTCTGAAAATGGCGGAATCGGAAAACCGACCGAACGAAATCGAATTAGCGTTCATGAAGGCCGAATCCGGCAGAGAAACCGTGAGTTTGGATTTGCACGGCCGGTCAGCGGTAGAAGCTGAGGGGGAATTAGACATTTTTATAAATCATCAGTTCATGTCCGGCCATCGGTATCTTCGCGTTGTCCATGGTAAGGGCACGGGCCGGCTGCGGCAAGTTGTGGAAGACTATTTGAGTTCCAGCCCGTTGGTTGAGGCGTGGCGCGGATCCACGGTCCCCAGCGAACAAGGGGCCAGAATTTACGTTATTTTGTCCGAAAAGGAATAAAATTATGCAATTAGTTTTCGACATAGGCGCGACGAATACACGCTTGGCGTTCGTAAGATCCGGCCGGCTGTTGCATCCGGTGGAATTCCGCACGCCGAAGGGCTTTCAAATCGGGCTTAAGAAAATCGCCGAGTACGTCGGTAAGCAGAAACTTTCCGGCATCGCCGGCTGCCTGCCGGGACACAAGGATTTAAAAACCAAGAAGTGGGGGAAACTCCGCAATCTTTCCGGCTGGGCTTTCCCCGATTTGGAAGGCGAGCTGCGGCGGCGTTTCCGCTGCCCGGTGTATTCGGCCAACGATGTGGAACTGGCGGCATTGGGCGAAGCGCGGCGCGGCGCGGGGAGAGGCAAGGCAATAGTTGCGTATCTGACCGTCTCCTCGGGTATCAACGGCGCGCGGGTAGTGGACGGCAAACTTGATCGCAGGACCTGGGGTTGGTCTATTGGCCGCCAGATGATCTCTGCCGACTCCGACCTGGAATCAAAAGTCAGCGGCGCCGGTTTATACCGGCGTTTCGGCCGGCCGGCGGAAAAAATCCACGACACGAAAGTGTGGGCGGAGGTCCACAGGCAGCTGACTTTAGGACTTTTTAACGCGATATTGTTCTGGTCGCCGGAAGTATTGGTGCTGGGCGGCGGGATGGTCGGGGCAAGAGCCATAAAATTGCCAAAACTTAACGCGGAACTTTGGGCCCTCAAAACCAGAATGAAGAGCAACGTGCCCCTGCCTCCGCTTGTGCCGTCCAAACTTGGCCAGCTGGCCGGGCTTTACGGTGGGGTGGAATATTTAAACAACAGGTAAAGTGAGCATCCGTATTCAATCTCACAGAACCGCTAAGGTCGTCGGCATAGGTGACGACCTGTTTTCTTATCTGGAGAAAATTCCGCTTGCCGAAAAATCCATTCTCGCCATTAGTTCCAAAGTAATAAGTGTGTGCGAAGGACGCGTTATAAAAAAGACGGCTGGTTCCGACATAGTGGTGAAGCGCGAAGCGGAAAAATACATCGAGCGCTCGAAAGTCCCCGGCGGCCACGTGTTATTGACGCTGAAACGCAATATCCTCACCGCCTCGGCCGGCGTGGACGAGTTCGACGGTTATTTCGTGCTCTGGCCAAGGGACCCGGCTCGGTCGGCGGAAAAAATCTGCCGCCGGTTGAAAAAGGAGCGGAAACTCCAGAAGTTCGGTGTCATCATTACTGACAGCCACACCGTGCCCTTGCGACGCGGGACTTTGGGTTTTGGCCTTTCGTATTTTGGGTTTGCGCCGCTTCGGTCGTATCGGGGACGAATGAGTCTTTTTGGCCGTAAGATGAAAATGACGCAGGCCAACGTGGTGGACGCGCTGGCCGCCGCCGCGGTGCTGGCGATGGGTGAGGGCGGGGAGCGGACACCTTTCGCGGTAATTTCCGGAAAATTAGACGTGCAATTCTTGGCCGGGAAGTATTTATCTCAGAATCGTTATGGCCGGTTTGAAGTGCCCACTGCAGAGGACTTGTACCAGCCGCTGCTTTCCGGAGCGAAGTGGAGAAGGGGCGAAAGTCGGGAGTAACAAAAAACGGCTCTGAGCCGTTTTTGCGTTCTCGTTCGTAGAAATTAAGCGGCGGCTTTGACCGGTTTACCCTTGCCCAAAGATTTGATACACTGGGTGCAAGCTTTCACCCGTCGGCCGGCGAATTTGGTCCACTGCAAATTGATTTGAAGTTTTTTGATGGTCGCGCGGTGGGAATGGCTGCGGGCGAACACCCGTTTGTATCCTTTACCGCAGATGGCACACTGTCGCATGAAAATTCAGTTAATTGACTTTGTTAGATTACAGTCTTCCCGCTGATTAGTCAATAGCAGAAAAGTTATGGACGTTTTGAGTCTTATCATTTCCGTCGTCATTCTCATCTTTTCCGTTGTGGTGCACGAAGTTTCGCACGGCATCATCGCGGAAAAATTGGGCGACCCCACGGCGCGTAACGCCGGCCGGCTGACTTTGAATCCGCTGCCGCATTTGGATATTTTTGGCTCGATTTTATTGCCGGCGCTTTTATGGATCGTGACTTCCGGCCAAATCGTTTTAGGCTCGGCCAAGCCGGTGCCCGTTAATTACGCCAATCTACGGCACCCCAAGCGTGACATGATGCTGGTCTCTTTGGCGGGGCCCGGCTCCAACTTTCTGCTGGCAATCGCCTCTGCCCTGCCGTTGCGCTTTGGCTTGTTCGCGCTTTCCAGTTTGAGTGGGCAGTTTTTACTGCAAGTGGTCATCATCAACGTGGTTTTGGGCGTGTTCAACCTCATTCCCATTCCGCCTTTGGATGGCTCGAAAGTTTTAGCCGGCGTGCTTTCGGAGCGGTTTTTGCCGGTGTTGTTTTCCTTGGAGCGCTGGGGCTTTGTGCTTATCATCGCGTTTTTATACCTGGGTTGGCTGGACGCGCTCTTGATCCCGGTCATCACCTTTTTCCTCAAATATTTCGTGGGCGTCGGGTTTTGATCCGCCTCGCCGCTTGACGCGCGTGTTTTGAAGCGTTATAATGACCGCAATTAAATACGAAACCCCCGCGGTCCGCCAGTTGGCGGATGGGATTCACCTCTATCAAGGTCGTATCGGCAGGGAAGCTACACCGTCGGTTTCCGGTGAGTACCTCCCGATATGAAAGCAGCAAAACCCTTTGCTTGCGGGTTTTTTTGTTAAGTAAGTCATCTAAAACGATGTGAAGGATCTAAAGATCCTTCGCCTCCGTCTCAGAATGACAAAGGAGTAGTATGCCTACAATCAACCAATTGGTTCGAATCGGTCGGAAAGCGCAGACCAAAAAAGGTCGCGTTCCGGCTTTGACCCATGCTTTGAATCTTATCAAGCAGCGGCCAGTGTATCTGCCCAAAGGCTCGCCTTTTAAACGGGGCGTGTGCCTGAAGGTTTACACCACCACGCCCAAAAAGCCGAATTCGGCTTTGCGCAAGGTGGCGAAAGTGCGTTTAACCAACGGCGACGAGGTTATCGCTTACATCCCCGGGATCGGGCACAATCTGCAGGAACACTCCGTGGTGATGATCCGCGGCGGAAGGGTGAAAGATTTGCCGGGTGTGCGCTACCATATCATTCGCGGTAAACTTGACGCCGGCGGCGTTGACGCACGAAAACGGGGGCGCAGCAAGTACGGCGCGAAAAAGAGTTAATTGTTGAGTCTCACTTTCAACTATTTTATATGCCTAGAAAATCCCGTTCGTACAAACGCCACCCCATCGCTCCCGACCCGCGTTACAATAACGTGAAGGTGGCCAAATTCGTCAACTATCTGATGGAGCGCGGCAAAAAGACCGTGGCCCAAACTATTCTTTACGATGCTTTTGATTTCATCAAGGAAAAGATGAACACCGAGCCGCGACAGATCTTTGACACTGCCCTCAAAAACGTCAGCCCCCTGGTGGAAATCAAAGGCCGCCGGATCGGCGGCGCCAACTACCAGGTGCCGATGGAAGTTTTTGAGCCGAGAAAAACCACGCTGGGCATGCGCTGGCTGATCGCCGCCTCGCGCAGCAAAAAAGGCAAGCCGATGTATATGAAATTGGGCGAGGAGATAATGGAGGCCTACAACAAGCAGGGCGCCGCCTTCAAAAAACGGGAAGACACCCACCGTATGGCCGAGGCCAACAAGGCCTTTGCGCACTTTGCGCGTTTTACCAAGAAGCGGAAAGCTTAAAAACTATTTAATCAAAAACAAGATTTTATCATGCCCCGAGAATACCCCATTGACGTCACCCGCAACATCGGCATTATCGCCCACCCCGGTAGTACAAACCTTCGGTTTGACCACGGGGCAAGCATCGACGCAGGGGAGGTGCAACATGCCTAGAGAATATCCGATTGATGTTACCCGTAATATCGGGATCATTGCGCATATAGACGCGGGTAAAACGACCGTGACCGAAGGCATTTTGTACGAGACCGGCCTGATCCACAAGATCGGCTCGGTGCACGAAGGCGAAACGGTCACCGACTGGATGGAGCAGGAGCGCGAGCGCGGCATCACCATCACGGCCGCGGCCGTTACTTGCTATTGGACGCAAAAACTCACCGGCGCTGCTAACGCCAAAAAGCACAAAATCAACATTATCGACACCCCGGGTCATGTTGACTTTACCGTGGAAGTGGAACGTAGCTTGCGCGTCCTTGACGGCGCGGTGGTGGTTTTTGACGGCAAAATGGGCGTAGAGCCGCAAAGCGAAACCGTGTGGCGGCAGGCGGACAAATACCACGTGCCGCGGATGTGTTTTATCAACAAGATCAACCAGACC
>JAMDAJ010000031.1 GCA_023485925.1 Patescibacteria group bacterium | reverse complement strand
AAAAAGCCGCCACTCGGCGGTTTTTTCTTGATCGGGTTCAGGCCAACCTTACAAAATTACGGCGGAAATAAATCCCAAAACTCCCAAAACCAAGCCGACTAGCGCACCGCGCGTAGGGACTTGCGCGAAAATCAGATAATCAAGGGTGGGCTCGATGATGAGAATCGAGGTGAGGGAAATCACACTGACTATCCAAATGTTTTGAAACGCACGAATACCCAGCATGTATCCGGCGATCAAAAAACCATCCGCCAGTGTGATGAGTGCAAACATCTGTAAAAATAGATGGGGAAAAATAGCCGTGCCACCATAGTATTTTTTTGCGGCGCCGATCTCTACAAAAATCGCAAGGGCTTCGCCAAAAAAGAGCAGGGTGATAATTCCGATTTTTACCAAAGGAGCGTTCGTTCTCTATTTATTGCCTTTCATGAATCCGGGCGTGATGCGGGAAAGTAAGCCCTGGTCTTGCTGTTTAAGATAGGCGCGGATCTTGCCGCGGGCGTTGCCGGTGGTGGCGACGGCAAGCCAATCGCGTGAGACCCGAGGCGATTTGCTTTCCAAAACCTCAACCACGTCGCCGTTTGAAAGCTTCGTATCCAGCTTCGCCAGCTTGCCGTTGATCTTGGCGCCTTGGCATTTGAGGCCCAAGTCGGTATGGACGGCGAAAGCAAAATCAATGCTGGTCGCGCCTTCCGGCAGGTCCTTTACGTCGCCTTTCGGGGTAAAGACGAAAATGCGGTTTTTGAAAAAATCGATGCGGAGGTTTTCCAAAAATTCTTCCGGGCGCTCGGTAGATTCCTTTTGCCAGTCGGAGAGCTGCCGCACCCACTCAAGTTTTTTAGCGTCGGTCCGCACGCCTTTTTTCGGCTTGCCATGCTCGGTGTAGGCCCAATGGGAGGCGATGCCATATTCGGCTTCCTCGTGCATCTCCTGCGTTCTGATCTGGATTTCGATGAATTTTTGCTCCGGTCCAAAAACGGTGGTATGGAGGGATTTGTAGCCGTTGGGTTTGGGCACCGCGATGTAATCCTTGATGCGGCCACGGATGGGTTTAAAATATTGGTGGAGAGCGCCTAACACCGCGTAGCAATGCTCTACCGAATCGGTAATGATGCGCATGGCGACCAGGTCGTAAACCTTGCCTAGGTCCATGTCGTATTCCGGCTTTTGAAGTTTTTGGTAAAGGGAATAAAGGTGTTTGATACGGCCTTCGATTTTTACGGTCGGCACGCCGTGCATTTTGAGGATCTTGGAAAATTCGTGGGTGAGAACGTTGATATATTTGTTGGCGTCGGCAAGGCGCGGCCGCACCTGGGCGACCAGTTGGTTGTACTCGCGGGGATAGACGATGGGGAATGCCAGGTCTTCAAGTTGCCCGCGGATTTCGCCCATGCCGAGTCTCGCGGCCAAGGGCGCGTAGATTTCCAAAGTTTCGCGGGCGATGCGATCCGCTTTTTCCCGCGGCATCACCGAAATAGTTTGCATGTTATGCAGGCGGTCAGCCAGTTTGATAACGACCACGCGGATATCCTCGGCCATAGCAAGCACCATCCGGCGCAGGGTTTCGATATAGGCCGGTTCTTTTTGGTTGCGGAGCTTGATGCGGCCGATTTTGGTAACGCCCAAAACCAGGAAGGTGATTTCATCACCGAAATTTTTTCGTATGTCGTCGAGCGTGTATTTGGTATTCTCCGGGACGTCATGTAAAAGCCCGGCCGCGATGGTCACGGCGTCCATGCCCCATTCCGCCAAGTGCTCGGCGATATGAAAAGGGTGCACGATATAATCATCGCCGGAAACGCGTTTCTGGCCGGTGTGGGCCAGTTTTGTAAATTCATAAGCATCTCGGATGAGTTTCTGGTCTTCCGGCGGGATCTTATATTTTCGGATAAGCGTCTGGATTGCCATGTTCCGTTGATTCCTCTCCTTGTGAAGGAGAGGCTAGAAGAGGTTAAAAAGTACGGTCGAGAGCGGCAGATAGCCCTTTTATTTTACGCCCGAAAAGCGCTATCGGCAAGTATAAAAAAAGCCCCTGGTTTTCAAAAACCGGGGGCGGATATTCCTAAAAGGTGTAGGCAGCGCCGACGCCGGCGATCTGCTGCGCCCGGCCGAAGTTATATTCCGCGAAAAAAGCGAATTTCCCCCGCGGAATCATCACGCCCATCGGCACATTGTGCGCCGGTTCCGGCGGCGTGAAGAGTTTGTCCTCGATGTGGCCCATGGGCACGGTCACGGCGTAGCCGGTATAGGGCGTGAATTCGAACCCATTCACGCGGACGCCGCGGCTGACCACAAGGGCAGTGAGCCAGAGCACGTCGCAGGCGTCTTGCCGGCGGTGGAAAGGCGTGGTGAGCGTGTTGAACGCCGACACGTTGAACGCTTTGCTTTTCAGCAAGTTGACGTTCGCGCCGATGACCGGCCCGAATTGCACTTGGCCGAGGGCCGTGGTGGCGGCGATACCGCCAAAGACGTCGATGCGGTCGGCGGCGCCATACCAATACTGCACTGACGAGAACGTCTGCGTGGTGTAGTCTTTCACCACTAGCGCGTTGCCGGTGGCAAAGAAGGCGGTTTTGCCCCGGCCCAGAGTATCGGCGGTGACCTGGACTTGGGCGGTGGCGATGCTCGCCAGGCCGAGAACGGTTGCACGAAGAATGATTTTCATAAGTCCCCCTAAGATGGTTCGAAGGTAAATTTTAGCAAATTCGAGCCATTTTGTAAAGAATCCCTCGAAACAGTGGTATAATGGATTTGATTTAAGCAAGCGATATGCCCGAATTGCCCGAGGTCGAAACCGTGGTGCGGGAATTGAACCGCAAACTGAAAAACAAGACGATCAAAAGCGTCGAGGTTCGGCTTGGAAAGATTATCGCTTTGGGTCCGGGCACACTGCCGCCAAAAAGGGAGCCGAAAGCTCATCAAGTCAAGAAATTCATCAAGTTACTCCGCGGGCAAAAGCTGCGGTCGGTAAGCCGGCGGGCAAAGTTGCTGATTTTTGATTTTTACCGCGCCACCCGCGCGTCTCGCCTCACCCGGCCTCCGGCCACCCTCTCCCATCTGGGAGAGGGGGTGGGGGAGAGGCAAGGAACTCAACTGAAGGAACTTGACGTCCTCCGACGGACGGGTGTCAAAATTGACGGCTCCCTGGCCATGCTCGTCCATCTCAAAATGACCGGGCAGTTCATTTATTTCAAAAAGTCGGAGCTTAACAGACAAGTGCGAATCATAAACAAGACCGACGCGCCGCTTTATCGCATGCCGGCCAAGTACACGCACGTCATTTTTACTTTCACCGACGGCTCCAAGCTTTTTTATAACGACCTCCGGCAATTCGGTTATTTGAAGCTGGTTTCCGACGCCGAATTGCCCCACGTCAAGGAATTGCAGGAATTCGGGCCGGAGCCCCTGGACAAAAAGTTCACATTTCCCGTGTTTGAGAGCATCCTTCGCAAGCGCCCCAACGGG
>JAMDAJ010000019.1 GCA_023485925.1 Patescibacteria group bacterium | reverse complement strand
CGAATACCACCTGGGTTTCAAAGCCGGCATGATCGGTGCCGGGAAGCCAGAGTGCCTTTTCGCCTTTCATGCGGTGATAGCGGATCAAAATATCCTCGATGGTGACGAACAGGGCGTGGCCGATATGCATCGGGGCGTTGGCGTTCGGCGGCGGCATGATTATAGTGTAAGGCTGGCGGACGTTGGCGGACGGTAATTTATCCGGGTCGAAATAGCCGGACTTCAGCCATTTGTCGTAGATTTTTTGTTCAACTTTACTATGGTCGTAAGTTTTGGGTAGTTCCATGTTTTCTATTGAGAAATTAAAACAGCACCAAATCGGTGCTCAAGATTCCGCCGTTGGCAGAAGGTACCATCTCGATTCTTTATTCTTCGAGCGACGCGATAGCGGAGTCGGGAAGTTCTCGACAAGCTCGAACAACAAAAACTTCATTTAGCCGCTTTAACGGGCGGCCTCCGGCCAGGTCTAGTTTCGTACCAAGCGGCGCGATTTCTTCTGGCGGCTTGCCCGCGATAGTGGGGCGGCACCGGTGACAGCCGGAGCGTTAGCCTGGCTTTATTTTAGCGGTATCAACGGAGTTTGTAAATGGACGGGTCCTCCCTTGCTTGCTACAATGGCGGCGGATAAAAAATATTAATTTCGCCGGATTTTGTCCGGCGCTAACAGGATAATATGGGAATAGAAAGCTGGTTTTCTTGGGGGCGTTCGCCAGAGGCGGGGCAAGAGGATAAAAAGCGCAAGGAAGCGCCGCTTGCCAGCTCGTTTGACAGTTTTCACGTCGTGGAGAAGGCGGAAGAAGAGGGTGGGCAGATCAACGAGCCGGACAGTAAAGTAGTGGAAATGCCGCCGCGGTCCCGTCCGGAAGAAACGGTAGAGAAGAAAAAGGCCGCTTGAAAAAAATCCCCGGGAACGTCCGGGGTTTTTATTGCCTCCGGCCCGTCTACCCCGATGACAAGCTTTCGGGGATGCCTGCCTGCGGTAGGCAGGAAGGCCGAACAGGAGGCGGGTCGGCTATCCACGACACTTTGGGCAACAAAGCCCCCGGATGCCCCGCCTTGAGTTTGCCGAAAGGCGGGGGGCTTTATTATCCGTGAAAAATCAGATTTCCCAGTTGGCGCGGGCCGTCATGCGGGGAAGCGGAGTGAAGCGTCGTTTTCTCGCGTACAGATATCCGACAAGCCCGATCATGGCGGCGTTATCGGTAGAATATTCCGGCGCGGCGGCCAGAAAATTAATTTTCGATTTTCGGCTGGCATTTTCAAGTTCAATCCTAAGCATGTGATTTGCGGCCACGCCGCCGCCCAGAAGTACGGTTTTGGCCCGGTATTTTTTTGTCGCGGCCAAAGTTTTTTTCACTAACACGTCCACTATCGCCGCCTGCACCGAAGCGGCAATGTTGGCTTTCCATAACGCCCCCTCGTTCCTTCTTAATTTCCGCCCCGAGCTTGTCGAATGGGTAAGAGGGGGGAGAGGGGAGTTGTCGCGGAGATAATACAGCACGGCGGTTTTGAGGCCGGAAAAAGAGAAATTGAAATTGTCCGCTTTGAGCAGAGGTCTTGGGAAATCAATGACCGGTTTGCCGGACCGGGCAAGTTTGGAAATCGCCGGTCCGCCGGGGTAAGGGAGACCCAAAAGTCTCGCGGTTTTATCAAAACATTCGCCGGCGGCATCATCGAGTGTGCGGCCCAGTTTTTTGTAAGCCAGCCAATCTTTGACTAAGAATATCTCCGTGTGCCCGCCAGAGACCACCAGGGAGACCGCGGGGAAGACAAGGTGCGTTGTGGGAAGTTTATAGCGGGGAGTTTTTAGGAACGGTGAGTAAATGTGCGCTTCAATATGGTTTACAGCGATGATTGGAATGCGCAGCGCGAAAGCGAGCGCCTTGGCCGTGTCCGTGCCTACCAGCAGCGATGGCGCTAGCCCCGGTCCTACCGTTACCGCGAGTGCGTCGACTTCTGTCAAGCGGACTTTGGCGTTTTTTAGCGACTGCGTGATGATTGGGATGATGCTTTCGATATGGGCTCGGGCGGCAACCTCCGGCACCACGCCGAAAGTTTTGGCGTGGAGTTTGATCTGCGATGCCACCTCGCTGCTCAGGAGCTTGATGTTGGCGCCTGCGGTCTGCAGCACGGCTGCCGCGGTTTCATCGCAGGAGGTTTCTATTGCGAGAATTAGCATAAAAAAATTTCTAATTAACCCCGTATCAAGTACGGGGCAGGCTCTAATTAGTCTAATTATTCTAAACAATCGCCAATGACCAATTCCCGAATCGAAAGCGCCGATTTCTTATGAAGTTTTGGTTTGGGATTTATTTAGTTCAATTAGAGCAATTAGAATAATTAGAAATTATAGCGTGATACTCTCGCCGTTTTTCAGGACGTAAATGTAATCCTGGCTTTTGGTGATTTCGGCCAGCCGTTCCAGGATCTTTGGCGGTTCGTCCGGCGATTCCAGCGACAGACGGAAATTGCCCCAGTGAATGGGCACCATATAATTTGCTCCCAGGTCTTCAAAGGCCTGCATGGCGTCGAACGGGTCCATATGGACCTTGCGCAAATTGCCAGGGCTGTAGGCTCCGATCGGCAGCAGGGCCAGGTCGGTCTTAAAGCGTGAGCCGACGCGTTTAAACAGTTCGCTGTAGCCGGAGTCGCCGCAGAAAAAGATGGAATGCCCATTCTTTTGGAGACTGTAAGAGTTGTAGACGCGCCCTCTCCGTTGCCAAGGGTAACGCTCGCCCCAATGATTGGCTTTGAAAGAATATAAGTTGAATTCGGGCAGTTTAAGTTCCGCCTCCCAGTCAATCTCCAAAATTTGCTCGAATTTTAGGTCGGCAACCAGGTCAGCGCAGTTTTTAGGCACGATGATTTTTTTCGCCTTGCCTGATAGTTGGCGCAGGGACTTTCGGCTGAGGTGGTCTAAGTGAGCGTGGGAAATAAGGATGTAGTCGATGTTCGGCAGCTCGGCGGCAACGTAGCCGGGGGCGGTGACGCGGCGGGGAAAGGGCAGCCAGTTGACAAAAATCGGGTCGGTGAGGATGGTCACGCCAAAAAAATTGATCAGGACGCTTGCGTGTCCGATCATCCAGGTGGTGACTTCCTGGTCAGAAATGACAATGGGCTGTTTGGGATGTTTAACAATCGGCCTCACCGCTCCGGTCAGGCCATTCCAGAGGACTTTCAGATGATAGGTCGGTACGGACTGATACAGCAGGGAAAGACGCATTTGTTTTTGAAGGATTTTCGCCCAATTTCTTGGCACTTGGATTGTTCCTTTATGCGGAAATTTCTGGCTCCGCTTTAATTTAGCTGTCGGTTCCGTAAATTTTTATTATTATACCACAATTTATTGGGAACGGCAAAATCAAATTTCAAATAGCGCTACCGGGAATTGAACCCGGATTCCCACATTGAAAGCGTGGTGTCCTAACCGTTAGACGATAGCGCCGTAACAAATCGGATTATAGTTAAAAAAGCCTCAGAAGTCAAAGGTGCGGGCTTAGAGGTTTTGGAAGCTTGTGCCTTGGATACCCGAAAGTGTCGAATTCGATTTTTTTTGTTAAAATGGGTAGTAGATAAGCTTTTGGTTTGAAACCCAAATGAGAAAACTTCCGCTCGTGCAGGCCGTGGCGCTTTCGGTCGGCTCCGTGGTCGGCGCCGGCTATTTAGGCATTCCTTACGTTATCGCCCATCTGGGCATGCCGCTCGGCATCGTGGTCATCTGCGCCGTCGGTATTCTGGTTTTGCTGCAGTTTTTGAGTATTGCCGAAGTCAGCTTGCGTACTCAAGA
>JAMDAJ010000057.1:15275-19073 GCA_023485925.1 Patescibacteria group bacterium | reverse complement strand
CGGTTGCGGGCGGTGGGCAGGAGAAGTGGATATGGGCGAACTTGAAAAAACTCGAAATTCCGCTGTGTTTGGGGGTAGGGGGCACTTTTGACTACATTGCGGGGAAAAAGGCCCTAGCGCCCCGAATTTTGCGCGAAATAGGGCTAGAATGGGCTTTTCGGCTCATAACCCAGCCGTATCGGCTAAAAAGGGTCTTTACGGCCGTGCCGGTGTATATCTCCTATGTGTACCGCAGCAAGCTTTTACAAGCGCGCCCCTACCGGCAAAGTTTGGCTTTGTGCCTAAAAAATTCTCAAGGCGACGTGCTAGTATGCCGGCGGACCAAAGCACGCAGCAATGACGTTTTGGAACACTGGCAGTTGCCCCATGGCGGAATGGAAGCGGGGGAGGGGAAGGAGCAGGCGTTGCGGCGAGAGATGCGGGAGGAACTGAATTTGCCGGATTTTGATATCGAAAAGTGGGCTGATGATATTCACCGGTATGATTGGCCCGTGCCGTTCGCCAGATTTTATAAAAATCGTTTTCGCGGGCAGATGCTTTCGGTTGCATACGCGACGGCCCGGCCCGAGGCTTTAACAAAAATCAGGCCTGACCAGTTCGAGCACGACGCTTTCAAGTGGGTCAAGCCGCAAGATTTGCTGACAGCTGTCCATCCGGTCCAGCGGGCGTTCCACGCAAACCGTGCTGGATTCCGATTCGGATTTCTTTGGTCAAAAAACGTAATTCCCTTTCTGTTATCATGTATGCATACATGATAACAAGATAATAAATTAATAAAATGACTGGACAAAAAAAAATCCGAACGCGTTTTGCCCCATCGCCAACCGGGTATCTTCATATCGGCAGTTTGCGCACCGCGCTGTTCGATTATTTGTTCGCTCGAAAGTACGGTGGAGACTTTGTATTGCGCATTGAAGATACCGACCGGCAGCGATTAGTTCCGGGCGCGGTGGAAAATCTGATAAAAATTTTGCAGGAGTTCGGTTTAAAACCCGACGAAGGCCCGCACAAGCCCGATCCCAAATACGCACCTTACGTGCAATCCGAACGGCTGCCGCTCTACAATAAGTACGCCAAAACGCTCGTGGAAAGGCAGATGGCCTATTATTGTTTTTGCGCGACCGAGCGGCTGGAAAATTTACGGAAGCAGCAAGAAGCGCAAAAGCAGCCGCCGCATTATGACGGTTTTTGCCGCGATTTGAGCGCGACCGATGTGCAGGCAAAACTTGCTCAAAACGCCGAATACGTCATTCGGCAGAGGATACCTAAAACAGGCGTGACCGAGTATGACGACCTGGTTTACGGCCACCTGCAGTTCAAAAATGAGCTTTTGGACGATTCTATTCTGGTCAAATCCGACGGTTATCCCGTCTACAATTTTGCGAACGTGGTCGATGACCACCTGATGGAGATCACGCACGTGATAAGAGGGGAGGAGTTTTTATCTTCCACGCCCAAACACGTGCTTTTGTACAAGGCGTTCGGCTGGACGCAGCCGGTTTTTTTCCACCTGCCGCTCATCTTGGACGAAAAGCGCCAGAAACTTTCCAAACGCTCCGGCGATGTCGCGGTGGAGGAATATCTCAAAAAAGGATATTTGAAGGAAGCGATATTGAATTTCATTTCACTCTTGGGTTGGAATCCCAAGACCGCGGATGAAATTTTCTCACTCTCTGAACTGGTCGAGCGATTTGAGGTTGAGAAGGTGAACAAGCCCGGCGCGATCTTCGATGTCCGGAAGCTCGATTTCATCGACCGGCAATGGCGAAAACGGTTGAACTTAAAATCCGACGACGATCCGCTTTTCCGGCGGGCGCAAACCCTGCTTAAGGATTTCCCGGGTAATCGCAAGGTTTTGGAATTGGTTTATCCGCAGATCTTGGAACGTATCGCCGGGCCTTCCGACCTGGAAGAGCGGATGGCGGAATTCAATTTCTACTTTAAAGAACCGAGATATGACGCCAGTTTACTTCTGTGGAAGAAATTGCCGTCGGCTCAAGCCAAACTCAATCTGCAAAAATTAAAGAGATTTTTGGCCGGGCTCAAGCCAGAAGATTTTATCGCTACAGCGCTCGAGGCGAAACTGAAAGCTTTCATCGCGGAGCAGGGGATGGCGACCGGCGAAGCATTGTGGCCGCTGCGCGTGGCTTTATCCGGGCAAAAGAACTCGCCGGGGCCGTTTGAGATTTTGGAAGTGTTCGCCAAATCTCCCGCTGGCATCAAAATCGCGCTAAATCGCATCGATAAAGCTATCAGCATGCTGAGCGACATATCCAAGGATTGAAATCAAGCCTGGTTTTTTCTACAATGAGTGGGCTTTAATATATCATGTCGGAACCAAAATCAAATTTTAAACTCAGGAAAATTTATATACTCTGCCTGCTGGCCGGGGCTATTTTAGTTTTTCAGCCGTTTTTAGGCCAAGCGGCGGACCAGCCAGCCGCGGTCGAGGATTTGAACGCACAAAGAGACGCCAAGCAGCGACAGCTTTTGGAATTGCAAGCCAAGATCGCCGACCTACAGACCCAGATCAATGCCCAGCGCAGTAAAATCGCTTCATTAAGCAATGAGGTGAAGCTCTATGACCTGCAGATCCAGCAGATCGAAGCCAAAATCGCCGAACTTAACGCGCAGATCGAAGTCACGAATGCCGATATCATCGACGTTACGAAGCAGATCACTGCGGCTGAAAATCAGATAACGCAAAAAAAGGAGCTTTTAACCGATTTGTTGCGCCAGATTTACGAAGCTGACCAGGTTTCTCCGCTGCAGATCGTGTTGACGCAAAATAGTTTTTCCGAACTTCTAAATCAATTCCAAAGCACCGTGGCTTTTCAGGACCAGACCGGCAGGTTGGTGGGGGAGCTGACCTCTCTGAAAAAGCAATTGGACGAAACCCAGCAGGCGCTTTCCGAAAAAAAGAAGGAATTGGAGGACCTCAAAGGCCAGGCGCAGCTTACCCAGGACAATTTGGTCACGGAGCAGAAACAAAAGCAGGCGTTGCTTACCGCGACGCGCGGCCAGGAATCAAAATATAAACAGCTTTCGAGCCAGCTATCCGCCGAAGAAGCTCAGGTCAACCGGGAAATTTACAATTTGGACTTAACAATTCGCGAAAGGCTCGGTGATAAAACCCTGCCGCCGGTGTCCGGGGCTATGACCTGGCCGATGGAAGGAATTTTGACCCAAGGGTACGGCAACACCGGTTTTACCAGTCTGGGCTATACCTTTCATAACGGCATAGATATCGCCGCTCCCCCTAGCACGCCCATTCACGCGGCGGCTGACGGCGTGGTCTACGCTATCGGTTACGGCCGGGCGGCTTACGGCAACTGGGTGGCGATCCGCCACGCCATCAAATCAGATGACGGCACGGTGAACAATCTCATTACTTTGTACGGACATATGAATCGCATCGCGGTTTCGACCGGGCAGGGCGTGCTGCGCGGTGACACCATTGGTTATGAGGGCAACAGCGGCAATACCACCGCGTTGCTTTACGGGCCGGACCGAGGTTACCACGTGCACTTTTCGGTTTTTGATGAGGAAGGGTTTGGCATCCAAGACGGCGCGTACATCAAAATTTACGGCGCTTATAAAATTCCCTACGGCTATACTTACGACCCGATGAGGTTTTTGAAGTAACGCGACAGGGGAGGGGCAGGCAGGTTTTGATTCACGGTTCCCCCTCTTTCGATAAAATTTAAAGTCCGTGCATCCGCCGCTCGGTTTTTTAATTATATTTGTTTCCAAGATTATAATTTAGTTCTAGAGATCAGTTGTACATTGTGCGACCTA
>JAMDAJ010000057.1:0-15265 GCA_023485925.1 Patescibacteria group bacterium | reverse complement strand
TGGCCTACATAACCTGTTATGCGACATAGCCAAGGCTTTTACCAGCCGGGCTTTTGAGCCCGGCTAATGCGAAAATTTCGCGCGTGGTGGAAACCAACCCCGATCCCCCTCCAAACCAGCTTTTCAATGTTCCAAAACCAGTTTAACTCTTTTTTGACAACGAGTCAATAGCCGAGTTATCCACTTTGGCCACATTTTTGCCAACTTGGTAATTATACCAGCGAAAAATCGATTTCAAGTCCCTTTCCATAATTTTGGAAATATCACGAAAAGACAGCCCCTTATCCCTTAGTTCACGGACTTTTTTCACTGCCTTTAGATTGATAGGCCTGCCTCGTTGCTCCATATTTTGTTTTTATTATACATTTTTGCCAACGAAACACAAGTCCACTTATCTACAAATACTTTGATGCAATGCGATCGAACTCCAGTTCCGACAATCGTAGATACTGAAATGACGATGCCGGATTATTTTCTGAATGCCGCAGGACCGCCTGAATGTGCTTGGCGTTAGCCCCTAGCCATAGCATGTGATGAGCTTTGCCATGTCGAAAGCTGTGCGGGCTGATTTTCTTTTTGATATTCGCCGACTCGCAAGCCTCCTTTACCCATCTCTGGACGGTCTTCGGGCAGATCCGGTCGCGCCAGCCGTAACCCCGGTGCGAAATAAAAAGCGCCGGCCGCTGGTTTAAGCAAATTCGCGTTCCCAAGTGTTTAATCACCATCCGGTGAGTTTCCTGCGACCACCGCACCCATTCCTTGCGATATGCTTTGCTGGTTTTTATCAAGGCGTGCGGCTCGACCGAGTCAATGTCCATAACATTCAGCGAGCAGATTTCCGACACCCGCATACCGGTTTCCCAAAGTAATCTGATCACAATCTTTTTTTGAAGCTGAAAAAATTCTCCATCACCGAAGGCTTTCTCCAGCTTAACATAGTCATCGAAGGTCACAGGCACGTGCGAGTTGGGAATAAATCGCGGAATTTTTATCAGTCCCGGCGCCACGCATTTTACGTCCCGATCGCGCCAATACCGAAAAAAGTTTTTTAGGATCATGGCCGAATAGGCCACAGTGCCGGGCGAGTATTTTCTTTTAAGTAGCGTTTGAAATTTTACCACGTCGTCAATTGTAACCTCCTCCAAAGTTTTGTGCGCGTATTCGTTGAATCGGTGCAGATAAAATTCGTAAGTCCTCGGCGCCCTTTGTGTTGATATTGATTTCCACTCCAAATATTTTTGTATTGGCAACTGTAGTGGCATATAAAAGCCGCTCCCCTTTCGGATGCACCCAAAAGAGGAGACGGCTTAATGTGTTTCTAGTTTAGAAACACACACTTATGCTCTAACAAAAAACTGCCGTTCCGTCAAATCGGGGTGCATCCCGATTAATATTAAAACAGACTATCTTACAAAAAAGCCCGCTGGAAGTCAACAGCGAGCAGATGAATGGATCACCCCCTTTCAGTTCACCCAAATACCGGCGTCATGCGCTCCGGTCTGATAGTCGCGGCATTGGTCGAGTTGCTTGCCATACGCCGGCGGTTCGGAAATCCTTTTGCCGCAGCTCGTGCAGCAGCCGGTTTGTTGTGCCACGAGCGATAATCGCAAATGGCAATGCGGGCAGTATTGCGTCTCAACCTCAACAGACACAGTCGTTTTCTCCTTTCAAACGGATTGTATATCATGCGGTAGCCTTCATGGTGTGCAGCATCGAAATCGAATCATAAGGCCCAAAATGCTCGTCGCGATCTTCCGCAATTACAAACAGAGGCCGTACGCGCCAAGTATAGACATTGATCCGGTACAATAGCTGTACCGGCCGGCCATTATGAAAAATCTGCGTTCCCACTCGGAGGTCGTCGATTCTCATCTTTCCTCCTCTCGGCGGGACCGGCCGACAGCAGGATAGCCGTCCGATCCCTCCGAGAGTTCCTGCTATTTGGCAACTGGATACTTCTCGTAAAGCCAGTAAGCTAAAAATCCCGCCACTAGCAAAATTCCGCCGCCGATGTACTGCGCCTTAACCACCAAATCTCCGCCGGAAAGAATCAAAACGGTGGCAATGGTCTGCAAACTGGCATTGACAAAATTAGTCATGCTTTTTGCTTAATGCTTAAATTTTCGGAACGAATGCGATTGTCGCCACGGCTTGGCCGCCGAGATTGGCGTTGACTGTCGCCCGATCCACCTGCGCGAATGCCTGTCCGGTAAATCCGAACACCGCCGCGACGTAAGGGTAAAGTTCGGGCTTGGTTGCGATCTCAAAGTACTTACCTTCCAAATTCTTCACAACCAGCGTTTGTTCTCCTTTGACTTGAAAAACTTCCATCGTGGTATTCTCCTGTCTGGCTATGATCGCCCAAGGGCTATAGACATTCTTGACTGTTTGCTTGCTCTCGGGGTCATAACTTGATGAATTAAAATAATTTTCTTTGATGTGATGTTCACTACTCGGGTTAGGCGTGCCGTCTGCGTTCCAAAGATTTTTCCAGCTGGACGTAGCGATGATACATTTCTGCCCGTCGTGGATGTGAAACTCAAACCCACGGATGTAGTGGTACCATTTAGCGATTGTCGGCGGATTCGGGTTTTCCGAATTGCGCCAATCATCCCAATTCCCCACCACCCCGAATACCACGCCGCCAAAATCCCTAATAGCCTGCGCAAATTCATCCGGACTGACTCCGACCGAAAATATCGATAAGGCTTTGTCGCTTTGCCGCTGCTGCGGCGTGCCGGTCGTCACGCGCATAGCGCTTTCGGTTTCCGGCGATGGATCCAACACTTCGTCCCGAGTGGTTATGCCCTCGTCCACGAGCTTCAGTCCTCCGTTCCGTCCGTAAGCCCCGCCGGCGGGAGGAATAAAAATGCGGGCGTAAAGATCGCGACGGGTCGAGTTGATTTTTCGCAACCAGTCGAACAAATAACACCAAGCCTGCGCCACACAGGAACTGCTGCCGTTCTGATCCTCGGCGGACGGCCGCGGGATACCCGAGCCCTTACTCCAGTCAACCGGCGCGGCCATTGCCCTATAAGGGGCAGCCTGAAAATCCCGCGGATCCTCCGGGTCCGGGCGGGCGCCGAAACCTATTTCATCTGTAAAATGTTTTGTCTCATCCATGCTTCAAAAGGTTGATCATTTTATCGGTCATCTCGCTCTGCATTTTTATTGCCATTTTCAATTCTTGCAAGGCATCGACGGTTTTTTGCTGCATGTCTCGGTTCAAAGTCTGCTGGTGGTTTATCGCGGCTAAAAAACTTTCCGTGTTTTTCTGGTTAACCGCGACCAGCTTCTCGATATAACACAGCTTGTCATTGCTGTTTTTAATGAAGTAATCGATGATCCGGTGGATCACCCAACCCAAAAGTGTGGCTACCGACCCGATGATTGCAAGGAGTTCGACTTTATTGGATTCCATGAGCAACTGTCTCCCCTGCCGGCATCTCCATATCCGGCATCAGCAAGCCATGCATTGTCGCGTAATCATGCCGGTTGCCGATGCTCCCCGAATAGGCGTAAGACAAAATGTCGTGCGCCGGACGATAAATAATATTTTTGAACGAAAATCCCTCGCGGAAATAGGCAAACACGCGCTCGGTGGCGTCCGCGATCGTATCTCCTGAAGCAGTGATAACCGCCAGATCCACGCCCAGTCCCACGCTGACTATTTTGTCCCCTTCTTTTTTCACATCGAATAGCCAGACATGGCCGGAAATATTGTCATCAACCTCCGCTTCCAGCCCGGGCATGAACTTAGCCGGAACTTCGTCGTCCGGTTCTTCATTCAAAAACCGCACGGCCATGCCGTACTTACCGGTAGCCACGTCAAACGGCGACTTGCCTTCCACCACTGACTCGATGAATTTCCTTACCCCGCCGGCGAGCTCTAGCTCGGTAAAGAAAGAATCATACCCAAGTCGCGTGCAGAATTCCCCGAAATAGCACTCGTCGGTTTCCGGATCGTATAAAAGCGAGCAGTCGATCACAAACATCCCCGGCCGCTCTTTGGCCATCTCAAAAACTTTCGGCGGAAAAGCAATCTTGTTGATTCTCGCCTCCATGTCGGTCGGAAACACCAGATTTGCAGAGCAACCGATCATTCGGCCGCAGTCGCCGGCGCCTTTGCGTTTCAGCTCGATGTCCATATCAGTAAACACCGGCTGGCCGTTGTAAAAGCAGATCATCGGCGTCAGTTCGACCGGGTTCATGACTTTACGCTCCAAAATAAATCCGGCTTTTTCGTAATTTTTGCGGTCGTTTTCCAAAGCGGTTATCAGCTGGCCGGAAGCCTTAAACGGATCGTTGGTTTTCGGCACTACGGTTTCTGAATCGCTGTCGTTGCCTTTGAGGGCCCAGACGTCCTCGGTATCTTGCAAAAACGCTATCCCCTCTTCGACTTTGGCAAACTCCGCGACTTCGGCAACCGAAATATCGGGATAATGTTGCTTGACGAAATTCTTGGCCAGCTCGCGATCGGCTTCCAGTTTTCTGTCAAACTGCGTCGGGAAGTTGCCGGGAAAACCCAAAGACATGATTTGCTCGGCAAACTTCCAGGTGTAGTTCATGTCATTGTAAATGAAATACTCCGCGCGCTTCTCAACCGGCACTTTTTTCAAAGCGTCCACCACGCGCTGGATCGGGTATTTTTTCAAAATTCCGTCATAAACCGAAAGCCGTCGTTCGTGGTCAATCGGTTTCTCCGCTCTGCCATTGAGTTTTTTCAGCTCTTCATCTGTCAAAGTATCGCGCCAGTCCTGCACCATACCCACGGTCACGTCAAAGCCTTCCCGCTGCGCCTGCAATGCCACGGGCAAACCCTCGCCGGAAGCGGTGAATAGCACGAAGTTTTTTATCATAGTAATTTCTCCTTTCCTTTGGTGCCGGGAACGAAAATGTTTACAACCGCAGTGTTTCTGCGACCCCATAGTTGCATCAGCCGCCTTAGCGCCGCAGCCACCGATCCGGACTGACCGATTAAAATGTCGCGGTCGTCAAGATGCGAGTCGATGTTGATGTGCAAACCTAGATGATCCGTGGTCGCCGTGACCTTTATTTCTTCCGGGTGATCGACTATCGGCCGGATTACCCCTAAAAGGTAATAACAGGCGCTTAATTTGACTTGATTCGTGTCCTGCGTTTTCATAGCGTTGGCTTATTTGACTTAATTTTTGAAAGGATTTATACTGTGGGCGTTATTAAGTGTTGGCAATAATATGCGCAAATTTGCAGAGATATTTTCATTAGCATTCGTCCTACTGTTCGCAAATTTTTCTAATACGGCATTTGCTTATAACATTCCACAAGCACCTCAAATCAGTCCGGTTCAGGATAATGTTCAAGTTATATCTATTCCCCAAAAAACCTTAAGTAAAGAAAAGTTGAAAGAAATTTTGGATAAAAGGCCATGGGGTACAAGCGAGCAAGAAATAATTAATGGTCTGATTGAGAGAGGATATGATGTTAATCAGCTCTATCAAGAAATCAAATCTGATGAAGCAAAAAAGTTAAAAGCTGAAGAAGATTGGCAACAAACTAAATTGCATTTAATTCAAGGCATAGCGATTATATTTTTATTGATTATTCTGTATGCTGTCTATCGGATAGGAAGGATGTTAATTAGAATTTTTCTTATCGCTGACAAAAAAATAGAAAAGAAAATCAAAAGTAATAATTAATTTTTAAGATATGGGTTGGATACTACTTATCGTGCTAGTCTGGGCAATGATTGCAGGTTGGGAGATAGTGAAATGGACGGTTTTTATCTTTTTTGCAGCTTATCTAATCGGTAAATCTATTGAGGATTGGAAGAAAGGTTCTTTACGTCCGTAATCACTTGACCAATCCTTCCAGTTTTTGCAGCCCTAACAAAATTCATCATCAAGCTTATTTGAGCTGGTTTCATACCCAAAACTCGTAGAAATTCACCGACCACTCGTGGAGACGTAGCTGCAAGTGGAAGTAAAATACTCGGTTGTGCTAAAGCCTTAAAACCACCAAGTAGTTCGACAGCACGTCCAGTTAGGCCCCTAGCTATGTAGGGGCTTAAATTGTATCCGGCAATCTGCGCAGTCAGAATCTTTTCGTCAGCTCCCGCCTGCAATCCCTGTAATAGCTGATTTCGGTATTCTTGATTGTCTTTTAGAGATGAGGCTAACTTCTTAAAAATCGTGTCATTACTAGCTTTCCCGCCCAACGATAAATCTTTCAGTTTATCAATGGTATCGGAAGCTACTTGATATGCCTTGGTCATCTTGGCGTAACCTTCCACATTGTCCGTCAAAACTTTTTTAGTTGAAACTTTTAATGCCTGCACTATCGCACGAGCGTCTTTATTTGGTGAATACAGATTGTCGATCCGGCGTTTTAAGGTATCCACTCCCGCGGGTGTCAGATCTCCCTTCTTGGTTCCCCAAGAATTGATATCATCAAATACGCCTTGCACGATTTTTTGCTCATCGGCAGTTGATAAAGTCGATCTGCTGAAATCTAAAACTGGCTTTCCGTTTTTGCCTGTTAGAGTCTGAATTCCAAATTTTTGTAATTGGTTATCAAGTTCTGTTTTAACAGGCACCAAATCTAACGTGACATTGCTATTTTTTACTCCTTTCAGAGCAGTTTGGTATTCAACAGATCGTTTATTTGCTAGACCCTCAAAAAAACCTTGGGCATTTTCTACAATTTTTTCTGGCGTAACAGCTCCGCGTAACGCAGCGGTATAGGCGGCTTCCTCTGCCCCACCTGCCTTCACCGCCTCAATACCAGCTTTTATAGTTTCTCCACCAGCTCCCGTCATCACGCCCACACTTTTAATCGTCGCATTAGTTGCGACATCTGAAATCTTAGTAGTTACCGGCTTAACCACGTCCCCCACTTTACCCAAAGCCACTCCCGGCGCCTCTTTGACCACTTTTAAGGCATCAGCCGTCTTTGTTAAGATATTTGCCGTCTCCGCCATACCCGAAACTTTAGCTACATCCGCAAGTTTGCCTACTACGCTCGTGCCGGCGTCCAGAACAATCGAGGCGTCAAGCAACACGCCGACCGGATCGGTATAAAGGGAATTCTGGAATTTGTCCCAGCTGCCGTATTTTTCGCCATAGACATTTTTAAGTGCATCGAAAAGTTTGGTCTGGTCGGTCTGCACGTTCTGTCCCGTAACCGCACCATACGCTTCCTCGGCCGCGCCAACCCCTATGCCACCCAGAGTTTTGACAGTTTTTATCGGATGCATTATCGCATTGAAAATCCCGCCCACCACCCCGCCGGCCGATTTGAAAACATTGCCGACAAAACCGCCGACTGTTTTTTGCTCTTGCGGTTGCGCTGTTCCAGCTTCCGCGGTTTGCGCAGTTTGAAAAGGTGATTTGACATTATCATTGAACCCCTCAAGCGTGTACCCGCGCGCAACTAAACCTTTTACGATATCATCGGGCAGAACATTGGAAGGACGCTGCCGCACGATATCCGCGACTTGTGATTTTGTCAAAAATTTCGTCCCCTCCGCGGATAGCTGCGCTTTTATCGGCGTCATTTTAACCGACGCGGTCGGAGTTTCTTTGACGCCGGCAGGATTCGGAGTGTTCTCCGGCTGAGTTTTTACCTGCAACGGCTGGTCTTGCGGGCTGATTTGTTGCGCTTGTGGAATATTCATATTAGAAGCTGGTTACTATACTGTCCAAAAATTGATCGGCCGCGGAATTTCCGTTGCCCAAACCGATCGTTCCCAAATATCCTGCGATTGTGCCTCCCGAAGGCGCGGTGGTGCCGGTTTCCTGAAATCCCGAAGGCGTAATCATACCGGATTGCGTCCAGCTGCCTTTTCTGATCTGCAGGTTTTTTTGAATCAATCCGATCTGGGTATCAAATTGCTCTTTGGAAAAGTCAGCAGATAACACTCCTTTGGCAAGATCAAAAGCCGCATCGGTCGGCGAGTTGCCTCCCATAAAAGTTTGTCCTAGCTCGTCGGTGATAAGAGAAATCTGCCCGAGCACCGCCTGCGCGTCTGCAGCAACCTTAGTACCAAACGCGCCATTGGCTGCCGCAGCTACGGATTTTTTGTTCACGAACTGGAAGCCCGTTATAGCGCCGTCTTGGTTCAACTTTTCCACGCGCTTCTGTAGCTCTCCTAAGCTTCCCTCAACGCTTTTCTCTGCCTGTCGCATACGGATCTGCTGCGTAGAGTTGGAATTAGTGATGAATTTTTGCATGGCTTGAAATTCTAGTTGAGTATCGGTCGTGCTCTTGCCGGCGCGAAGTTCAGCCGCTCGGTTCAAAACCGCCTCACGAGCGGCGCGCACGTTGGCGTTTGCGCCCAAACCTAAAGAAGGCATTGTTCCCTTTGCGTTATAAATCTGTGCCGCGCCATCGATTGCAGCCTGTGTCATGCCGGTATTGCCAATGGTCTTAGTGGTATAACCGGACGCGGTTAAATTTACATCTGACGATCCGGTCGTCCCCAATGCCCCGGCCGCTGCACTGGCCTCGTGATTGGCAAGCCACTTGCCAACCGCGTTGACTCCATTCTGCCAGCTGCCCCAATTTGCCCAGTAGCCGCTTTCGGCTGACTGTGTCCCTTGAGTTGCCCCTTCCTGACCGATGAATTTTATGTTTCCGGGGTTGTAGTTGCTAGTAGCGGCGCCAGCCATGCCGAAAGATGATTCGGATTGTAACAAGGCCAAAATCGCGGCCGGATCAGTTCCGGTTCGCGCCGATGCTTCCATGACCATATCTCCGGTGATCGGCGATCCAGTGGCGACAGAATCGATATAGGTCTGCGCTTGATCGGCGGTATCAATGACACCGATGGTTTTAGCGATATTCGCGATTTGCGAGGGGTAGTTAGGATTTGAAGGATTATACCGCGATAAGTCATAACTGCCTGACGGCGTAGAAACCACGCCTGCGCCCGAAATTCCGCCCGTAACGCCCGCTAAAGCCGAGGGATTGATGATTTGACCAGTTGCCGGATTCCAATAGCCCTTGACCACGTTTCCTGCGCTATCTGTGAATTGTATCGACTGCAACTGCCCGACGGCGGTAATTGCCTGCACGTCCGAGAAATCTCCCTTGCCGCCCATAGCGATATATTCCTGAATGTTGTGCGCCGGCAATCCGGAAGCGGTTGAGTAGACGGTGCCTCCGATATTGTAAAAAGGTTTTTTGACCGCGTTCGCTACCGCAAAATCTCTCGCCGCCGCGTACTGCGTCACTTGCGTCTGTTGCAATTTTTGCTCCAAATCGGCGATAGTCGAGGTCATTTTGAACGCTGACTCCAATTGCGCCTGCACCGCCGTTCTGTCTTTGCCGGTTAAATCGACAATGGTGTTGATATAATTTTCCGCGTTGGTTTTTAATCCCTGCAGCCGGTCGTATTGTTTCAGCAATTCTTTGTTGCGCTCGCCAGCCAAGTACCGCACGTCCGATTCCGTCACTAAGGCCCCGGCGTTTTTCAGTTCCGCGCGGATATCGTCCGGCGTGCCATTGATGATCGCTTCCATGTTGACCAGATCGGTGTTGATTTTATTCAACCCCGCAGATTCCGCCAGCTTGTTATAAGTATCCACCAGATAAGTTCCCGTTTGTGCGGGATCGAACATTTTGGTGGCAAGCGAGGTAAGGTTTTGCAGCAACGAATTGATTTGTGTGGTCTGATCCGGAGTCGCGTTTCCCGGGACCAGATTCGCTTGCTCCGGCGCCGCCGGCTGTTCAGAAGCTGCAGCCGCCGCGCGCACAGCGCCAGAATCGGTTAATTGCTCAGTGGGCAATTTAGAAATTGCCGCATGATATTGAGCCTGGGCTTTATTGGCGTCAAACGGCGGCTGCCAGCTTTGATCAAATTTGTAATTCTTCCAATTCAGCGATCCGACCGGCACGCCTAAAGCGGCCGCAAATTCTTCCTGCGAATGATACGAAGTATTCGTCAGCTTGTTATAAATCGTGCCTCCGACATTAGCGTAAGTTCCCGACAAATCCTGCATGCTGCCGCCCTGCAAAGTCGGCGATGAACCCTGCAAAGCCAGCCCGCCGATCGGCGTGCCGCCTTGAAAACCGGAAATTCCGACTGCCTGCGAAATAGTCGTACCGGTGTCTGGAGATCCGCCCTGTAAATTCGGGCTGGCCGCGGTTTGCACGCTGCCCGGCGACGCTTTCACCACCGGCAAAGAAGTCGGCGGGGCCCCGACAACACTCAAACTCGGCTGTGCTCCGGTCGGCGCGCCTTGCACTACTACGGTATCTTTGGATTGTGCGGGACCAACGGTGATTGGCATATTAAGTCAAATAAATTGCTTGAGAAAATTCCAAAAAGAGATCGGATAAAATTGGCGTCTGGCCGCGAAGTTCGATTTTGAACTGGATCCATTCGCAGTCATTTATAGAAGCCGGGACCGGCGAAGAATCGGACTGCTTGTTAATATCGGCAAGCGCGGTCATCTCGATAAACGGTGTTACTTGGAATTGAAAAGCCTGCGATGCGTTTCCGATGGAATCCTCCACGGTAATCGTGGAAGTGCCCGAAGCCGTCACGATTGAAGTAATATGTGTGCTCATACCCGCTCCCTGTCCGTAGATCACTACCACCTCCTGCCCGGCTACGGCCGCAGCGATCTGAGCGTTGGTGGTGGTAAACACCGTGCCCGAAGACCATGTGCCGGAGGCGCTTGATCCGTCAGTCGGCAAACAGCGATTTTGCAGTCTTGAATTTCTTACCTTCACTCCAAAGCTGTCCGTGCCGAACATGTTATATATCGCCCAGAGTTTCTCGAATGAATCCTGAATTGATTGCGCCGGAATTTTCGGCGTGGTCAGCCAGCCGCGATACGCTTTCGTGGTAACGGTGAAAGGATTGGTATCGCTGTAAATTCCCGTAGTCGTGTCGTTGTTATAATCGAAAACCGAAGCCAGAAAATTCGTGCCGTCAAAAAACAATGCCCCACAATTCTGCGCCAGCATCACGTTGGCGGTCGTAGCGCCGTAAGTGATCGTGTACTTGCAATAAAAATTTCCGGTTTCTTTTTCATAGACATATAACCCCAGCCAAATTCCCGGATCTGATCCGGACAGGAGAAAATAATAACGATTATTTATAGCGACCGCTCCGTTACGATCCATCTTTAAGCTGCTGGCAACCGCCTGCGTCGAGGCTTTTTTGGAAACGGCTGTATCGGCCACCAGCTCAAATCCATTACCCGTAAATCGCTTGATCCGACCATCGGTGTCGAAGATCATCAGCATATTCTGATCGATGAATCCGGGACCGATGTTGTTGCCAATAGTATCCAGCGGGAAAAAGTAAGCCGTTTCGTTTATCGGGTCATATTCCCAAACTCCCGGGTGGGAGAACTGGTTAATCTTAACCCCGAGGTAAATCCGCGATTCCGTCACCCGAATCCACTGGATTGTGTGGTTATAAGGCAAGGTGACGCGGGAATTTTTTACGTTCAAATTCTGATCAACGGTATGCAGCAAGTTCCCGTCCCCTATCAAAAGCAGGTACGGCTGGCGGAACAATGCCATGGGATGATAGACGCTTTTGAGATTGGATTGTCCCAAGGTTACCGACCACCACGTTGACGTCCACGTGCCATTTACCAGTTTTGCGATATTGACTCCGGTCGGTGCCAGCAATCGATCGGTTCCCGATTCCTGTCCGAATACAATCAGATCTCCGACAATCGTCGTGGGCGATCCGGTCACGCTATCCTGAACAAAATGAGAGGAAATCGATGATGCGGTAAAAAGCCTCCCAGAATTCAGCGCGGCGAAATAAATACTGCCGCCGCCGTAAGCCGAACCCCCAGCGTCGCTGAAAAGGAACGAAGTGAAGGTGCTGCTGATGCCCGAAGCGTTGGCCTGCGTGGTGTGTGGCCATAACTTGCCGCCTTGCACCACCGCGCCGCGATCACTTTCAAATGGGTGAATGTTTGACAAATCCACGC
Organism: Patescibacteria group bacterium; assembly: GCA_023485925.1. Classification (GTDB taxonomy): domain Bacteria; phylum Patescibacteriota; class Doudnabacteria; order UBA920; family 2-01-FULL-50-11; genus JAMDAJ01. The sequence goes on along the minus strand of JAMDAJ010000057.1, from coordinate 3,326 downwards.
CGTAGCAATCGACAATATTGCCTCCCCAATCGTCGAAGTTGTTCACCTGCCATTTTCGGTTTTGGTTCAGTCTGATAGCGGGCATATTACAGCGTAATGTTTATAAACTGCATCATCTCAAAGTAGGAAACCTCCATTGTTTTAGCGACGTTTTCGTTGGTGGTAATGGACATATAAGCCAGATTGGTGACAACCGCATCGGTATTGTTGGGAATTCCCGACGTAATCGATCCTGACGGTTCCGAGGCTGCCGGAGTGGCGTTGACGAAAAACAGAATTTTATCGCCGGGCAAATATCTCGCTTCCACTTCATAGACAGTCGAGGCAGAAATGGACTGTAACAATTTCGTCTGTTCGTTGCTGATGCCGTTATTCGAAGCGCAGCCGTACAAACTGCCGTTAATGAATTTGAAACCGAAATATTTATCCCCAGTGGCATTGACCGCCTTGCCCAGAACCAAATAACCAGTCTGCGCGCTCGTGGCCGCCACCTGAAAGGCAGTACGGAAATAAATCTTTCGGGAAAAATTGAGCATCTTTTGGTCAGCGGGCGTTTTTTGCTGCGTGGCTGAATTACCCGAGGTCGCGCCTGTGGTGAATAAAACCTTGCTGCCAGAAACCTGCGTCGTGCCGGCCGTGTTATCCCACCCGCCGATGGAATCGAACATGGTCAAAAAGTGAAAAGATTTTTTCCAAATAAGATCGAAAATCTTGGAAAGCATAAATTTATCCGTTTCGATTTCAATGGCTTTTTTGGAATCGTTGTCGAGCGGGTAAATCAGCCGCGCCGGTTTTTTCTCCAATGCCTCGAGCCGAGCGGTTATTTTATTCAATTGGTTTTGAGTTTCTGCATCGATCATTGCTGGGGTTTAGTGATTTTTGTCCAAAGGTCTGATACCGGTTTTGCGATGCGCGTCCACGCGTCCCCGGCCGGTTTTGCGATGCGCGTCCACGCGTCCCCGGCCGGTTTTGCGATGCGCGTCCACAAATCCACGACCAATCCGTTAAGAGTTTTAATCAAGGAATCGGTATGAGTAATGACTTCGCTGAAAGTCCGGCCGATGACCAACAATCGGGAAAATGTGTCGGAGTGCGTGATCGTTTCGGTCAGAGAACGAACGAACAATCGCGTGGCGGCGAATATATCGGAATTAGTGATTGTTTCTGCGAGCGAGCGGTTAATTGATTTTATAAGCGAATCCGCGCTAGTCGTGATTTCGGTCAAAACCCTTGCAGATGTTTTAATCAATGAGTCAGTATTCGTAATTAACTCGCTTAATGCCCGGCTTGCGGATTTGAGCAACGAATCGGTGTGAGTAACAGTCTCTGTAAAACTCCGGAAAACATTCCTTGTTATAGAATCCGCTAATGAAACCACATCGGAAAGAGTTTTATAGAAAATTTTTAGTCCGGCGAACGTATCGCTATTTGTGAAAGATTCGGAGAGTACGCGCGCCGCGGATTTTATAATCGAATCGGCATTCGTAAACGCCTCCGAAAACGTTCTGACAATTGACCGAATGATAGAATCTGAATGATTGATCGTTTCTGCCAATATCCTGCCAGCCTGTTTAGTCAATGTCGCGGCATTGGTTAAGATTTCTGAAAAAGTCCGCTTTGCATATTTGAGCAGGCTGTCTGTATCTGTGATAGTTTCTAGCAATGGTCGTTGCGGGAATTTCAAAATGGTGTCGGTATCGGTAATAGTTTCTGTCAACGTTTTAGCGACCGGGGTGGTATAAGTAATTGTTAAATCAGGTTTGTTGCCACTGCTATTATCGGACGTGTGGACGTCAATATATGCCCAAGAAGTTGATGACCATCCCGGGGAGGTTCCCGTCCGATCGGCATCGTAGCGCACTCCAAATTTCGAAATTCCTGTCTTGGATATGCTGGATAGTCCCGTTGAGTTCAGTGTCCAAGTATTCCAGGCGCTCGCAGAAGGAGTGATGTCAGAAGCCTGTTGGGTCGTGCCTACCTGACCGTAGTCGGCGGCGACCAACGTGTTGTTCGATGCGGGTGTCGACTCCACGAGCGAAATGTTCATCGAAGCCAGGGTTGTTATGTTGTTCTGAATGTAAATTTTAAGCGTTGCCGAGCTTATGCTCGCACTGCTTCCAAGGCTCGACGTGTCGAACGTGAAAATAATCCGTTGCATCACGTCGAACATATTGGTATTGCCTGATGAATGTAGCCCCGTCCCCATCAACGTCCCTGTAGGATCGCCCGCGGTACCTGCGGATGTCCGCAAATTCGCGAATGTAGCTTCGCTAGGTCGCAGATCGCAGTCCACGCGACCATCGCAGGATGTTCCCGCCGTTCCAGCTGAAGGATAAAAATCTGTCACAGTTAGTCCGATCAAAGCTGGTGATAAAATAGGATCTCCGGTTCTAAAGTCTTTACCGATAAGTACCGGCAACCAGAATAAAAAACGCTGGAGTTTGAGAGCATATTCAGCACGGCAGAAAAACTGTGCTTCTCGAAAACTCAGCCATTGTTTTTTTAAGGAGCTATAGTAAAAGTACAATTCATAAATGACGTAATTAGGACCAACTTCCACGAGTTTTTTTGACCTATAAAGCCGATGCCCCATTTTCTCCGCGCCGAAGATCCACTGGCAGTGGAGAAAAAGCCATTTAATTAACTGCTGGTATTTTTTGAAAAATACATAATCGATCATGCTGAAAGGGGGCGGGTTTACCGCCCCCGCTTTGTTAAGATGCCTTGACTTTCCAAGTGATTTGCAACGAGTCTCCGTTGACGACGTTGATCGCCGAAAAAGTCTGCCGGCAGAGTAACGTTCCGGTAGACGCGGCGTTCAGCACGCCCGATTCGGTAACCGCTACGGTGCCGGTAACCGAAAACGTGGTCTGCAGCTGCGCCGTATCGTTGGCCACAGTCGTGGTCACTCGGGATGCGGTAGCCGAAACGCGCGCCAGACCCGAGCCGGTCACTTCCGTCTGCAAAGCAGTGTCAGTAGCCGTTGCCGAGTTGGTTCCCGTGCCGACGGCGATGTAAGTGAACGCCGCCTCACTTCCGGCGCCGTTGATGCGCGAAGCAACCCCGGCGAAACCGGCGTTAGTAACGAGATTCTTTATCGTCATCGCTCCCACCCAGTGCCCGGTCAAGAACGGAATCCGCAAGCCATAAGCGGCCAAGTGATTCATCAGTCCTGGCTTGATCATGCCGTTGGGATCAACAGGGTGCAGGATCCTCCGGCGGACGGGAACCTCCCCGGGATGGTCATCAACTTCTTGGGCATATATTGACGTCCACACGTCCGATAATAGCAGTGGCAACAAACCTGATTTAACAATTACTTATAC